>DATBTW010000246.1:0-6925 GCA_036559055.1 Ktedonobacterales bacterium | reverse complement strand
AGCCTCTATGGCCTGCTGGCGCTCGGACTCGTTCTCGTCTATCGCACCACCGGCGTGCTCAACTTCGCCTACAGCGCCCTCTCGACCTTTGGCGCCGCCTTCCTCTATGTGCTGGAGACCGGACGCGGCATGAATTTCTGGCTGGCGCTGCCGCTCAGCCTGATCTTCGCCGCCGCCCTGGGCGCCGCGATGGAGCGTCTCTTCGCGCGACCCGTGCTGCACGCGCCCGTCTTCACCAAGGCCATCGCCACGCTGGCGCTGGCGCTCGTGCTGACGACCGTGGCGCAGGCCATCTGGCCGCAGCTCGCGCAGACGGAGCACTTCCCCACGCCATTCGAGGGCGCGTCATTTAGCGTGGGTGGCGTCTTCGTCACGGCGGCGGCGCTGCTGGCGCTGGGTGTGACGGTGGTGGTGGTCGCAGCGCTGACCCTCTTTCTCGGTCGCACGCGCATGGGGATGGCCATGCGCGCCTCGGCGGACAATCAGCCTGTCGCGCAGTTGATGGGCGCGCCTGTGGGGCGCATCTTCCTGCTGACGTGGGCGGTCGCCACGGTGATCGGCGCGCTCTCGGCCATCATGTTGGCGGCGCAGCAGCGCACCGTGGACATCAGCTACATGAACCCTGTGCTGATCCTGGCGTTCGTGGCCGCCGTGCTGGGCGGGCTGGACTCGCTGCCTGGCGCGCTGGTGGGCGGCGTGGCCGTCGGGCTGGCGCAGAACTGGCTGGCGCTGCTGCTGGCGGGACACCAGATCGGCCCACTCGACATCAGCGCGCCGGGCATCCGCGAGACGATCATCTTCGCGGCGTTCGTCATCGTGCTGCTGTTCCGCCCGCAGGGGCTTTTCGGCAAGGCCGAGCTACGCAACGTCTAGCGTCCGCCCAGGCCACCCAGGAGGTTCCGCATGGCACCCACACAGCCAACGTCCCCGACGCTCGTCTCCACCGCGCCGCCGCCCGTCGCACGCGCTGGCGCGCTGGGCATGCTGCGGCGCGTGCGCGCCAGCCAGGCGCTGCTCGCCGCCCTGCTGATCGTGCTGGTGGCGCTGCCCACCCTCTTCGATCAGATCTTCGGCTTCAGCGGCGCGTTCCAGTTGCACCGCGTCAGCCTGATCGCCATCTTCGCGCTGGCCGCGCTCGCGCAGAACATCCTGACTGGCTATGCGGCGCAGCCCTCGCTGGGCAACGCGGCGTTCTTCGGGCTGGGGGGCTATTTGCTGGCATGGCTGGCGGGTGATCTCGGCCAGCCCTACTGGCTCGCCATCATCATCGCGATGCTGGCGAGCGCGCTGATCGGCGTCATCATCGGTGGCCCGGCGCTGCGTGTCTCGGGCGCCTATCTGGCCATCGCCACGCTGGGGCTGGTGCTGATCGCCAGCGCGCTCTTCGATCTGTGGGACACCACGGCGGGCCGCCAGAGCTACGGCATCAACAACCTGCCCAATCTGCTGCAAGACGACCACACACTCTACTATCTCGTCCTGCTGATCACCATTATCGTCTTCGCGCTGGGCTGGGTCTTGCTGCGGTCGCGTGTGGGGCGCGCCTGGGTCGCCATCCGCGACAGTGAAGCGGCGGCGCTGGCATTTGGCGTCAACGCCACCTATTACAAGTTGCTGGCCTTCATCGTCAGCGCGGCGCTGACGGGGCTGGCGGGCGCGCTCTACGCCATCTGGGCGCAGACAGCCGACTCCTCGATGTCGAGCGTGGATCAGACCATCGTCTTCCTCGCCATGATCGTCGTCGGTGGGCTGGGGTCCATCCTTGGATCGGCGCTGGGCGCGCTCTTCGTCGGCTTCCTGCCGCTGCTGCTGGGCCAGGTTCCCTCGCCGCTGACTGTCGGCGGCCTCTCAATCCAGGTCTCGACGCTGACCACTGGCATCTACGGCCTGCTGCTGCTGCTGGCGCTGATCTTCTTCCCTGCCGGACTGGCCGCCATCCGCGACTACCTCGGCGCTCTGACGGCGCGCCTGACACGCGCGGCCCGCAGCGCGAGCAGCGCGCAAAGAGGAGGCGCCGCATGAGCGCGATGGCATCGGAGAAGGCACTGCTGGATGTGCGCGGGCTGACGGTGCGCTTCGGCGGGCTGGTGGCCCTCAATGCGCTCGATCTGCGCGTGCGCGAGGGCGAGATCTTCGCGCTGGTGGGGCCAAATGGCGCCGGCAAGACGACGCTGCTCAACTGTGTGAGCGGCTTCACGCAGCCCAGCGCGGGCAGCCTGACCTTCGATGGGGTGGATGTGCTGGCGCTGGCGCGGCATCGGCGCGCGGCGCTGGGCATCGGGCGCACCTTCCAGAATGTGCAGCTCTTCGGAACCATGACCGTGCTGGATAACCTGCTCGCCGCGCAGCACGCCCATCTGCGCGCCAACTTCGCGACGAGCCTGCTGCCCTTTGGCCCGGCCATCGCCGAGGATCGCCGCGCGCGCGCCCACGGACGCGAGATTCTGGAGCTGCTGGGCATCGCGCAGTACGCCGATGCCATCGCGGGCGCGCTCCCCTTTGGCGTGCAGAAGCTGGTGGGGGTCGCGCGGGCGCTGGCGTTGCGCCCCCGGCTGGTGCTGCTGGATGAGCCAGCGGCGGGCATGCCGCAGACGGAGGTGACGCAATTCGCTGGGGCGCTGCGGCGCTGGCGCGACGAACTGCACGTCACCTTCGTGCTGATCGAGCACAATATGACGCTGGTGCAGAGCGTGGCCGAGACGGTCAGCGTGCTGGACTACGGGCGCAAGCTGGCCGAGGGAACGCCCGCCGAGGCGCTGGCGAATCCCGCTGTGCTGGAGGCGTATCTGGGGAGCGCGGGAGCGCGGGAGGCTGCACATGCTGAGCGTTGAGGGGCTGCGCGCTGGATACGGCCCGCTGGAGGTGTTGCACGGCCTCTCGTTCAACGTGGGGCAGGGCGAGGCGGTCGCCATCCTGGGGGCCAATGGCGCGGGCAAGACGACACTGATGCGCGCGCTGACGGGGCTGATCCGCACGCGCGCGGGGACGATCACGCTGGGCGCCCAGCGCATCGAGCGGCGCGCGCCAGAGCAGCGCGTGCAGAGCGGGCTGGCCCTGGCGCCGGAGGGGCGCGAACTCTTCGGCTCGCTGACCGTGCGCGAGAATCTGCTCATGGGCGCCTTCACCCGCCGCGACCGTCACGCGCTGGAGGCCGACATCGCGCAGACGCTGGAGTACTTCCCTCGCCTGCGCGAGCGCCTGAGCGCGCCCGCCGCCAGCCTGAGCGGTGGCGAGGGGCAGATGCTCTCGATTGGCCGCGCGCTGATGTCGCGCCCGCGCGTGCTGCTGCTGGATGAGCCGTCGCTGGGGCTGGCGCCGGCCATCGTGGATACCGTTTTCGGCGTCATCGCGCGGCTGAACCGCGAGCAGGGGTTGACCGTCGTGCTGGTCGAGCAGAATGCGCGCATGGCGCTGCAAGTGGTCTCATCGGCCTATGTGCTGCAAGGCGGCGCGGTGGCTCTGCACGGCGTGACCGCCAGCCTGGCGCGAGACCCCGCCGTCCAGCGCCTCTACCTCGGCGGCGTAGAATCTCCAGGGGAGGCGCCTGCGGAGGCGCCGGTGGAAGCGTCCACAGGAGGAGATGCGCCGACCAGCGAACCAATGGGCGAGCCGACCAGCGAACCAACGAAGGGAGACGAACCGGTGATGAATGCGCCAATGCTGCCCGGCATACAGGCCAGGCAGGTCGAGACGCCACGGCTGCGTGTCAACATGCTCACCGCTGGCGATGAAGCGGGCGCGCCCGTCGCGCTGATCCACGGCAATGTGTCGTCGGCGCGCTTCTTCGAGGAGACGCTGCTGGCGTTGCCAGCGGGCTACTGGGGGCTGGCGCCCGATCTGCGCGGCTTCGGGGCCAGCGAGACGAAGCCGGTGGACGCCACACGCGGCGTGCGCGACTTCGCCGACGATCTGCACGCGCTCTTCACCACGCTGGAGCTGACGGGCGCGCGGCGACCGCATCTGGTAGGCTGGTCGATGGGTGGCGGGGTCGTCCTGCAGTATGCGACCGATCATCCAGAGAACGTCGCCTCGCTGACGCTGATCGATCCGATGTCGCCCTTTGGCTTTGGCGGCACGAAGGACGCCGCAGGGGCGCTGTGCTGGCCCGATGGCGCAGGCTCCGGCGGCGGCACGGCCAACCCGGAGTATGTGCAGCGCCTCACCGCCCATGATCGCGGCGAGGAGTCGGCCAACTCACCGCGCGCCGTGATGAACGCCTTCTATTTCAAGCCGCCCTTCCGTGTGGCGCCGGAGCGCGAAGATGTCTTTGTGGATGAGATGCTGCGCATGGCGCTGGGTGAGCAGAATTATCCCGGCGACACGCAGGCCTCGGAAAACTGGCCTGGCGTGCGTCCGGGCGTGTCGGGCGTCAATAACGCCATTGCGGCGGGGCTGTGCGACCTGAGCGGGTTCGCGCAGGCGGCCAGCGCGACGGGCGCGCCGCCGGTGCTGTGGGTGCGCGGCGCCGATGATCAGATTGTCTCGGATACGTCATTCCTCGATTTCGGCACGCTGGGTGGGCTGGGCTATGTGCCTGGCTGGCCAGGCGCCGACATCTACCCATCGCAGCCGATGGTCGCGCAGATGCGTCATCTGCTGGACGCCTATCAGGCGGCGGGCGGACACTACGAGGAGGTCGTCATCGCCGACTGTGGTCACTCGCCACACATCGAGCAGCCCGAGCAGTTCCGTCAGGCGTTCTTCGCGTTCCTCGCGCAAGGGTCGCAGGGGCGCTGATGCTGGGAACAAGATCGAGGCAAGATCGGAGGATGAATGTATGGCGCAAGTAGAGGGCAAGGTGGCGCTCGTCACAGGCGCAGCGTCGGGCATCGGCCTGGCGACGGCGCAGGCGCTGGCGGCGGCGGGCGCGCGGGTGACGCTGGCCGACATCGACGCCGCGCGCGGGCAGGCCGAGACGGCGAAGCTCAGCGGCGCCGCTTTCGTGGCGAGCGATCTGTCGCAGGCAGGCAGCGCGGCGCGGGTCGTCGAGCAGGTCATCGCGGCGCAGGGGCGGCTGGATATCCTGGTGAATAACGCGGGCATCCAGCATGTCGCGCCGATCACGGAGTTTCCGGAGGCCAAGTGGCGGCTGCTGATCGAGTTGATGCTGACGGCGCCCTTCCTGCTGACGCAGGCCGCGCTACCGGGGATGTATGAGCGCGGATGGGGGCGCATCGTCAACATCGGCTCGGTACACTCGCTGCGCGCCTCGGCCTTCAAGTCGGCCTATGTCAGCGCCAAGCACGGGCTGCTCGGCCTGACGCGGGTGACGGCGCTGGAGGGCGCCGAGCACGGCGTCACCTGTAACTGCGTCTGCCCCTCCTACGTGCGCACGGCGCTGGTAGAGAAGCAGATCGCTGACCAGGCGCGCGTCCACGGCATCCCGGAGTCGGAGGTGGTGGAGAAGATCATGGTCGCCGAGGCCGCGATCCACCGCCTGCTGGAGCCATCTGAGGTGGCGGACTACATCGCCTTCCTCTGCTCAGACGCCGCCTCTGGGGTGACGGGCAGTGCCGTCACCATTGACTGTGGCTGGACGGCGCACTGAGGCCCCCCTCCCCCAACCCCACCCCCGCTGAAGCGGGAGAGGGGAGCTGCGGCGCTGGGCGGTGAATAGGGATGTGTCGCTGGCCGCTGCGCCCCTGCCTGTGCGATGATACCGCTGGCTCTCCACAGGCGATACCGTTCGCTTCTTCGGAGGAAAACTCGGATGAGGGGGCGATGAGGGGCGTATGGCGCGCGAGACGAGCGGAAAACGAGCGCACGAGGCGCGCGAGACGAGCGCAAGAGGAGATGGCATGGCAGACCTTGACGCAGTTTCGGCGCGCACGACACCGCCGCCGCTCGTGCCAGCCACGCCACGCGGAGAAGCGACCCGCCGCCGCCTGCTGGACGCCGCCGAAGATGTCTTTGGCGAGATGGGCTATTACGAGGCCAGCGTCTCCGAGATTACGCGCCGCGCCGGGGTCGCCCAGGGAACGTTCTACATCTATTTCCACTCCAAGCGCGAGACCTTCGTGGAGCTGGTGGAGGATATCGGCGAGCGACTGCGCACAGCGACCTCGGCGGCCATCCAGGATGAGCCAGATCGGCTGGCGGCGGAGCGCAAGGGCTTCGAGGCGTTCTTTCGCTTCGTCTACGAGCATCGCCGCATCTACCGCATCGTGGAGGAAGCCGGGCGGGTGGCGCCCGAGGCGGCGCGTGAATACTACCGCCGCATCAGCCTGGGCTACGAGCGCGGCCTGGCCAGCGCTATGCGCGATGGGCAGATCCGCCAGGGGAATGTGGAGGGGCTGGCCTACGCGCTGATGGGCATCGGCCACTTTCTGGCGCTGCGCTGGCTGATCTGGCCGAGCGAGGAAGAGGCGGCAGGCCAGGCCGCGCATCAGGCGAAGAGTCAGGCGGCAGATGCGCCATCCAACGTCATTCCCGACGCCGTGCTGGAGAGTGTGATGAGCTTCATCGCGCACGGGCTGCGCATGGATGAGCGGAAGGCTGGCGATTGAAGTCGCGCCTGGGAGGCGGCCTGTGGGCCGCCACGAAGTCCGCCTGCGCGGACTGGGATTCGCCGATCATATCGCTGATGTCAGCGATATGATCGGACAGCCCATGGCGCCTGGATTTGTTGCCCTTGCGCGGCGACGGTAGAAGCCCCACCCCTGCCCGCCGCGCCCCTGTCCGCGACGATCATATTGTTGACATCAACAAAATGATCCGAATCCGCGTGACCACTGATTTCGCAAGCCATTCGCGCCTGCTTGATGACCTGTACAAAGTTGCGCCATGACGCCGTTTGCTACCCCGCTTGGCCGCCCGTTTTGACGATTGGCCTCAGGTGTGCGAAGGTGGATCGAATGCAGGGTGGGGGAAGGAAGTGGGCGCGCCGCGCGCAGCGTCCCGTTCTGGTACTGATCTGGCAAGTGAT
>DATBTW010000245.1:0-6412 GCA_036559055.1 Ktedonobacterales bacterium | reverse complement strand
CGATAGCCCGATGGCGCGCGTGCGCATGAGCTGCCTGGCGCTGGCGCGGCTGCTGCGCGACCACCTCGACCTGGAGACGATCATCCACTTCACCACGCGCGACCGCAACCTGATGGCCATCCAGTCCGATCTGCTGGGCGCGCACGCGCTTGGCACGCACAACATCCTGGCGCTGACCGGCGACCCGCTGCGCGCGGGCAACTATCCGAATCTGACGGGCGTGTGGGACGTGGACTCCGTGGGGCTGGTGCGCATCCTGAAGGGCATGAACGAAGGCCACGACGCGGCGGGCGGCTCACTCGGCCTGCCTGCGCGTTTCTTCATCGGCGCCGCGCTCAACCTGAATATGGAGGATAGTCTGATCGATGTCGATCAGGAGCGCGCCCGCCGCAAACTGGCGTTGCCGGGCAATGTGGCGCATGACCTGCTTTCTGAGCACGGCCAGATGACCGAGACGGAACTGGAGCTGCATCGTCTGCGCGACAAGCTCGACGCGGGCGCGCAGTTTATCATGACGCAGCCGATCTATGAGCTGGCGCCGCTGGAGCGCTTCGTCGAGCGCTTCGGCCCGGTGGGCGCGCCGATCATCCTGGGGATGATCCCGCTGCACAGCGCCAAGCACGCCGAATACCTGCATAACGAGGTGCCGGGCATGAGCATCCCGGAGGAGGTGCGGGCGCGCATGCGCGAGGCGGGCGAGCAGGGGCGCGAGGTGGGCATTACCCTGGCGCGCGAGATCATCACCGAGGCGCGGGCGCGTGGGCTGATCCAGGGCTGCTACCTGATGCCCTCGTATGGCCGCTACGATCTGGTTGCCGACCTCTCGCGCGAGCTGCTGGAGAGCTGATCGAGACGAAGGACACGCGCCCCATGAGCGATCAGAGCGCTGGCGAGCCAGAGATTGCGCTGACGGGCGGCAACGTCTCCACCGTCACCCGCATCGGCGCGACCGTGCATCGCAGCGCTGGCCCGTGGACGCCCGCCGTCCACGGGCTGCTGCGTCATCTGGAACACGCGGGCTACGCGCACGCGCCCTGCGCGCTGGGCATGGATGAGCAAGGCCGCGAAGTCGTCTCCTATCTGGAGGGCGACGTCTTCCCCTATCCCATGCCCAGCTGCGTCTGGAGCGAGGCGGCGCTGCTGGCGGTCGCGCGCATGCTGCGAGCGTTCCACGACGCGCAGGCGGGGTTTGAACCACCAGCCGATGCGCAGTGGCGATTCGCGCCGGGCGCGCCAACCGCTGGCCCGCTGATCTGCCACAATGACATCGCGCCGTACAACACGGTCTTTGTGCGCGAGCAGCCAGTCGCCTTCATCGACTGGGATTTCGCGGCGCCTGGCCCGGCCTTGTGGGACATCGCCTATGCGCTGTGGTTCTACACGCCCATCACCGACGTCCCCACCGTCCCCGCGCTGGATAAGCCCCGCCGCCTGCGCCGCTTCTGCGACGCCTATGGGCTGAGCGCCGACCAGCGCGCCGACCTGCTGCCGACGATGCGCCAGCGGCAGCAGGTCGCCTACGACACGCTACGAGTGTGGGGAGCCGCTGGCATTCCGGGGTTCGCCGCGATATGGCGCGGCGGGCATGCCGAGGCCAAACTGCGCGATATGGCCACGCTGGATCGCGACTGGAGCGCGCTCGCCGCCGCGCTGGCGGAATGACTCCGCACGACCTGTGTAATAGCAGACCACCGCGCAACGTCATAGCTGTACCATGCGCTCTCGCCGCCGCATCTCTGAAAATGTACCAGCGAGGGCGCGTGGCTATTTCTTAGCCGACCGGCTGGCAGAGCGTCTGCGCGCCGCTGCCATCAGAGAGCGTCAGCCGCCAGTGGGCCGCGTCCAGCGTGGAGAAGATTTCGCCGCTGGCGGTATTGGCTCCGGCGGCGATCTGCCCCTGGGTCAGCGGCGCGATGGAGCAGGAACCAGCGCGCACCGCCCACGTCGTCGCGCTGGCGGTGGGACTCGCCAGCGCGACGCTGACGCGCGTCGCCAGAATCGGCTCCATCAGCGCCATGCCCAGCGAATAGCCGTTACTGCCCTCAGCCGGTGTGAAGAGGTTGAAGTACTGCTTCTGGCCAGAGAGCGGATCGCCGCAGGCCAGCAGTGGCGCGCTGGCGTCGTTGGCCTGCTGGCGCACCACGATAAAGAGATTCGCGCTTGTCGTGACGGCCACATCCACGCCACTCTGGGCGTCTGGCGACACCGCCAGGCCATTTGGGATCGGCGCGGCGGTCGCCTCGGTCAGCGCGGCCAGCGTCTTGCCCGTGCAGGAGCCATCGCGTAGCTCAACCGGCATCTGCGCGCCTTTGAACGGGATCAGCTTGCCCTTATAGTAGGTGACGATGTGCGCGGCGTAGACCGAAGTGAAGCTGGCGCTCCCCAGCGATTGCCCGCCAGCGGCGCCCACCAGCGCCACGGTGGCGCCCCTGGCCAGCGGCGGCGCGTTCCCATGCGTGCCGCAGGCCGCCAGCGCCAGCAGCGCCACGAGCGGCGCCAGCGCCAGCGGCCGGGCGCGCCGCGCCATCCATCGTGGTGAGCGACGAATCGTCATCTCGGTATTATCCTCAGTGTGGTGAATAACGTCGTTGTCGCGGCCAGCTTGTCGCGGCCATGAATGGCCGACGCACGGCACGAACGGGGGCATAAATGCCCCAGACGCGGGCTGCGCCGCATCTCCTGCGGCTTTCAAGCCGCCGTCCGCGTGCTCCGGCCTTTCAAGGCCGAGAGCGGCCCACTCCCTTACGTGCTGGCCAGCTCCGCCGTCTGCGCCGCCCCCAGCAGCGGAGCGATGGCCGCATGCAACTCTGCCGCCGTTTTGGCGAAGACCACGCGCGGCGTGACCTGCGCCGTGAACTCCGCCAACGTCACGTCGTCGAGGAAGCGCGCGCCCGCGTTATCCAGCATGACGCGCGGCAGCAGCAGCAGATCATGCGGGCCGAAGTCGGCGAAGTCGCGCGCGATGGCGTCGAGCGTGTCGCGCGCGCCCAGCAGCCCGGCCACGGTGACAATCGGCCCGAAGAGCTGGTTGACCACCACAACGACGCGCGTCTCCAGCCCCGTCGCCTGGCCGACCTCTCGCGCGATGCGTCGCATCACCGGCTCGGCCATCGCGCTGGTGAGGATGCCGATGCGGCGGGCGGGGGTGGAATCTGCTGTCGTGGCGTCCGACATGGCGCCGTGCCTGACCTGCTCGACCTGCTGCGCCAGCGCCTTTTTCTCGTGGCGCCAGTCGTCCAGCAGCTTGCGGGTCATGCCCACGCCATTCTCGATCTGCGCATAGGAGCCGTAGTGGCGCGCGGGCGGGAATGGCCGCCGCGTCGTGTAATACCACTCATCCGAGAGGTAGGCGAACGGCATGCCATGCGCGCCCGGCTCGGCGGCGAACTCATGCTGCCAGCGCTCCACGCGCGCCATCACCTCCAGCGCCTCGGCCTGGGAATAGGGGCGCAGCGGCGGCAACTTCTCCACCGAGATCATGTTATTGTACTTGGTCAGCCCGACCGGAACCACCGAGATCGACTCGACCACCGGACGCAGCGCCGCCAACTCGCGGATGCTGCGCTCCAGCTCCTCGCCATCGTTGGCGCCGGGGCAGAGCACGAGCTGCGTATGGCAGGTGATGCCCATCTCGCCCAGCCGCTCGATCTGCTCGATGATCTCGCCGGAGCGCGGGCCATCCACCATCAGGCGGCGCAGGTCGGGGTTGGTCGTATGCACCGAGACATACAGCGGGCTGAGACGCTGCTCCTCCAGCCGTCGCCAGTCGGCCTCTTTGAGGTTGGTCAGCGTGATGAAACTGCCGAAGAGGAAGCTGTAGCGATAGTCGTCGTCTTTGATATAGAGCGAATCGCGCATGCCCAGCGGCTGCCCGCGCGTCGGCTGCTTGCGCTCCGGCAGCCCCTTGATGAAGCAGAAAACGCACTTGTTGGCGCAAATGCGGATGAAGGGGGCAGGCTCCTCGCCAAAGAGGATGCCCAGCGATTCGTCGCTGGCCTTGGCCACCAGCGCCTCGACCTCACGCCCATTGCGCTCGATGCCCAGCGTCAGCTCCTCTTCGGAGGCGTAGAACTGGTAATCCACCAGGTCGCGCACAGGCTGACCATTGATCGCCTTGAGCAGATCCCCCGGCTGGATGCCCGCGAGATCGGCGGGGCTTTCTGGCACGACCTCGCGCACCCATCCATACAGCTTCGGCATACCTTCTCGCCTGACGCCAGACACGCCTCGCCGGACGCGCCGCTCTCCTGTCGCTCACCTGCGCTACGCTGCGCTTCAACCTCTGGATTATAGCGCATCGGGCGGGCGCCACGACGAGCCAGTAGCCCAGATATGGCCTGTCAATCGCCTGACAGCTTCCCGCCAGGCGCTCCATGCACGCTCCATGCACGCTCCATGCACGCTTCTGGCGCCTGGCGTGCGCGCCTTGCTGCGCAGCGCGCAATCCGTCAGCGATGCCGCTGAAGTGTGACGCGCAGCTAACCGATGTCGTCGTTAATTCGTAACATCACCGAGAGGACACAGCGAGCGCACACGCGAGGACGCCACATCTGACGCTCCACCGTATGCCAACTCTGGCCAGCTCTGGCGCCAGGATGTGACTATCGCGCATGTGATCGCCTGTGAAACGATGGGGAGGCACAATCGATGTTCGGATGGTTCATGCCGCGCTACCCGCGCCATATGTATCGCCATCATCGGCGCTATGGGCTGGGGCGCGGGCTGCTCTGGGGCCTGCTGATTGGGCCGTGGCTCTTCCGCCGCGCGCTGCGCTGGGGCGCTGGCCCGCGACGCGGCTGGAATGGTGGCCCAGGCGGCTCTGGCCGATATGGCGGCCCGGGCGGCTATGGCCGCTCTAATGGCCCGAGCTACTTCTGATTCCAGCGCATGATCACGCCTGTGTACAGCGAGCGGCGGCTTCCCGGCTGAGCGCATCCGAGCGCTTCGGCCTGGCCGCCGCCTTTCTGTGCCAGCCACGCGATGGCGCCTGGCGCGGCGCTTGACAGCTCGCGTAGACTGGTATCCATCAGCGACCAGACGCCGTCCCTGACGCGCTCCGCTGGCGTGACGACTCCCCGACCACTCAAAGGATGGAGATCGACATGGCGTGGCTGACCTTCTGGCGCCGCAAACGCGGCGCCACCGTCGCGCAGCCCCAGGCGGCGCGTACATTTGGCGGGCGGCGCTTCATGCGCGGCGTTCCGTACATCCTCCCCAGCGATGGTGAAGAACTCAATCGTCTCGACTTCCAGCATTACATGCTGCGCTATGCGCTGCGTGGCAACTATGCCGCGCCGCTGCGCCAGCCACGCGAGGTTCTGGATGTGGCGTGTGGCACGGGCCGCTGGGCCGCCGAGATGGCGCAGCTCTTTCCACAGGCCAATGTCGTCGGCCTCGACCTGAAGCAGCCCCCCGTGGAGAGCGGCGCAACGATGCAGCGCCCCGACAACTTCACCTTCATCCAGGGCAATATGCTCGAAGGGCTGCCCTTCCCCGACGCCAGCTTCGACTTCGTGCATCAGCGGCTGGTGATCGTCGCGCTGCCGACAGAGCAATGGGTACCGCAGGCGCGCGAACTGCTGCGCGTGACGCGCTCCGGCGGCTGGGTGGAGTTGGTCGAGGGCGATCTGCTGCCCGGCGGCCCCGGCATCACCCAATTGAACAACCTGGGCGAGCAGATGAGCCAGAAACGCGGCATGTCGTTCACCAATGCCAGCCGCATCGACAGCTATCTGGAGCAGGCGGGCGCGCGCAATGTGCAGCGCCGCATCGTCTACCTGCCCGTTGGCCAGAAGGCGGGCCGCCTGGGCGCGATGGCCGAGACGGACTACCTGGCCATCTATTCCAGCGTGCGCGCGTTCCTCATCGCCCAGGGACTCATCAGCGAGGAGCAGCACGCGCAAGCGATGGCGCATGTGCAGTCGGAGCTGGCCAGCGGCACGCTCACGTGGCCCTTCTACATCGCCTGCGGCCAGAAATGAGCGCACGCAGCGACGCCCCCTCCGTCCGGAAGAGGCGTCGCTGCGTGTGATCTGCGATTGGCGGAAGCGCCGCGCTAGGGCGTTATGAGCGCAGCGGTTCGGCGATCAGCTCCTCGCGCAGCCGCCGCTCGATGGCGCGCTGCGCCGCCAGCGCATCCTTCGCTGCGGCCAGACTGGCGTTGCGGACGCGCATCAGCTGGCCATCGGGCAAGACGATATACGCATGGGTGGGGTAGCGCGCCCCGGACGCCGCCGCGCTGGCCGCGCGCCCCGTCTGCGCCGAGCGCTCAGCGCGCTCTGTCCGCTGGAACAGACCAAACCACCCGGCCTGAACTCGTTTCTGCATCGTTCCTTCTCCCCTCTGGTTGATGTCCGCGAACGGTTCGCGAAACACTATGGCATTTGCCGTGCGTCTATAGAGCGGATCGACA
>DATBTW010000244.1:0-4326 GCA_036559055.1 Ktedonobacterales bacterium | reverse complement strand
TCGATGGTGTTGGTGGTGTCGCCGACCTCTTCGGCGGTCGCCTGAATCGTCACCACGCCCGGCGTCAGGCCGCCTGGCTCGCCGCCCTCCACCTTCAGCCGCACGATGTTGGCGCTATCACGCGCGAAGAGCGTCGCCGTCTTGGCCGCCTGGCGGAACTGATCGGTAGGGAGCGTGACGCGAGTGGAGTGACTCTTCGGCACGATCTGCTCGAAGTTGGGGAACTGCCCGGCGATCAGATTCGAGAGCATCTCCACATCGCCCGCGCGGAAGAGCACCTGGTTGCGGTTGGGCGTCACGACCATGCGCGCCTCGCCCTCCGCCGGCAGGATGCGTGCCAGCTCGGTCAGCGCGCGCGCGGGGATCAGCACATCGGCCATGTTGGGCGCGCCGGGAAGCTCGGTGGTGGCCACCGCCAGCCGGAAGCTATCCGCCGAGGCCAGCGTCAGCCGCTCATCGCGCACGCGCGCCAGCACACCAGTGAAGACCGGACGCGCGTCGTCGGTGGCGGCTGCGAAGGCCACCTCGCCGATCATCTCGCGCAGCTCGGCGGCGTCCAGTGTGATGGCCTGCTCGCCGCTGTCGCCGCTGGGCAGCGTGGGGAACTCGCTGGGGTCCATCCCGCGGATGGTGGCCTGGCTGCGTTGCCCGCTGACCTTGAGCGCCTGATTGCCCGGCTGTAGCTCCAGCTTCACATCGGTCGGGTTGAGGGTGTTGACGAAATCGGTCAGCAGCCGTGCGGGCGCCGTCGTCGTCCCTTCCTCCTGGATGGTCGCGGGCATCCAGCAGGTGATGGCAATCTCCAGATTGGTCGCCGAGAAACGCAGCCGGTCGCCCTCAGCCGCCAGCAGGATGTTCGAGAGAATCGGGAGCGTGGTGCGGGTGGAGACGGCGTGGCCCACAGTGGAGAGGCTTTTCGCCAGGTCTTGCTGCTTGCAGGTGAACTTCACGATCAGGCCTCCTCGGCAGATGATGTGCTTGACAGGCGCCTGCGACCAGCGCGACGCGCCTGGGTAGTATAACACCGCCGCGCCGATTGGCCTGCTCGCCTGTCGAACCTCTTTGCTCGTCGTTCTTTTGCTCCCATGTTAAGACGGGTCAGCCACCGAAAAAGTCAGGCGATGCGAGCGGGAGCCTGGTATGTTAACCCGTAGTGGTATGGGAAATGCGATGACCACGAGACACATGGATGGACGCGAAGGAATCGCGCACAGGGCATGGACGAGTCAGGGGAGAAGGAGGTCCGCCGTGGCCCAGCAATACGCTCCGGCCGACAATGATCAGCAGTGGCAGCCCCAGCAGCAATGGCAGGGTGATCAGGGGCAGCACTATCAACCGTATCAGCCGTATGAGCAGTCCCAACCCGATGGTCAGTCGCAGCAATGGCAGGGTGATCCAGGGCAGCAGTATCAGCCCTACCAGCCGCCGCAACAGCCACAGCAACAGCAGGCGATGCAGCAGCCACAACAGCAATGGCAGGATGATCCAGGGCAGCCCTATCAGCAGTATCAGCAGTATCAGCAGCCAGGGCAGCAAGCAGATCAGCAGCCACAGCAGCAACAAACGCAGAACCAGCAGCCGCCGCAACAGCCGCAACAGCCGATGCAGCAACCGATGCAGCAACCGATGCAGCAGCCACAGCAGCCGCAACGGCCGCAGCAACCGATGCAGCAGCAACCGCAGCAGCCAATGCAGCAACCGATGGAAGCGACAAACGCGCTGATCGGCGGCTTGCAGCAGCAGATCACGCAATCCGTCCAGCCGATCCTGGACTCGCTGCGCCAGCAGATTGCCCAGACGGTGCAGCAGCAGCTCGACCCGGCGCTTGACCCACTGCGCGATGCGCTCCAGCGGCAGGTATTGCAGGCGCTCGACCCCGTGCGCGATGCGCTCCAGCGGCAGATTCAGCAGCAGGTGGCGCAGGCCATGCAGCCCGCCTATGAAACCATGCGCCAGGAGATCGAATCTGCAGTGCAGCCTGTGCGCGAAACCATCCAACGGCAGATCGAGGAGGCGCTACGCTCCTCGCTGAATCAGCAGTAATCGGCGCCGATTGAGGGCGCCGCTGGCCAGTCGCGCCAGCATCGAGGGAGGCGAGAGTCGCGTGGATCCGCAGCTCTACAGCACGCAGGCGCGCCAGGCGCTGGCCAGCGCGCAGCGCCTGGCGGAGGGACGGCGCCATCACCAGCTTGAGCCAGAGCATCTGCTCTTCACCCTCATGGATGCGCCGCCGCCGCTCGTCGGCTCCCTGCTGGAGCGCCAGCGCGCTCGCCCTGCGGTCGTCAAGCGCGCCGCCGAGCGCGCCCTGAACGCCTATCCTGTGGTGACGGGAGACACGCCGCCGCTGAGTGTCTCGCCACGCCTGCGCGCCACGCTCGAACGCGCTCAGGATGAAGCTCGCGCGCTCGGCGACGACGACATCGCGCCCGCGCATCTGCTGCTGGCGCTGGCGGATCAGCAGACCGGCGGGGATGTCGCGCAGATCATGGCCAGTTTTAACCTCGACCACGACGCCCTGCTCGCAGCGCTGCGCGAGCTACAGACGATGCCAGCAGGCCAGCCCGAAATCACCACCACATCCCAGCAGAGCCAGCAGCCGCCGCAGCAGGAGCAGGCGTCTGGCGCGCTGGCCCGCTACGGACGCGACCTGACGGCGCTGGCGCGCGCTGGCCAACTCGATCCCGTCATCGGGCGCGACGCCGAGGTGCGCCGCGTGATGCAGGCGCTGGCGCGGCGCGCCAAGAACAATCCCGTGCTGATCGGCGAGCCAGGGGTCGGCAAGACGGCCATCGTCGAAGGGCTGGCCCAACGCATCGCGCGCGGCGATACACCAGAGGCGCTGAAGGGCAAGCGTCTCATCGCGCTGGACCTTGGCGCGATGCTTGCAGGCGCCAAGTTGCGCGGCGAGTTCGAGGAGCGGCTCAAGGCGACGCTCAACGAGATCACCGCCGCGGCGGGGCAGATCATCGTCTTTCTCGACGAACTGCACACCGTCGTCGGGGCCGGAGCCGCCGAGGGCGCGCTGGGCGCCGCCGACATGCTCAAGCCGCTACTGGCGCGCGGCGAGCTGCATCTGGTCGGCGCCACCACGCTGGATGAATATCGCCAGCACATCGAGCGAGACGCCGCGCTGGAACGCCGCTTCCAGCCCATCTATGTGGGTGAACCGAGCGTGGATGATACCATCTCGATGCTGCGTGGCCTGCGCGAGCGCTATGAGCGCTTTCACCAGATTCGCATCAAAGACACCGCGCTTGTCGCGGCAGCCACGCTGAGCCATCGCTACATCAGCGACCGCTATCTGCCAGACAAGGCTATCGACCTGATCGACGAAGCCGCTGCGCGTGTGCATATGGAGGCGACCAGCACGCCGCCCGCGCTGGACGCCATCAATCGCCGCGCCATGCAGCTCGAAGTGGAGGCGGTGGGGCTGCGCAAGGAGACGGATGCAGCCTCGAAGGAGCGGCACCAGCGCCTCGAAGGCGAACTGGCGGGGCTGCGCGCTCAGGCGGATCAACTGCAAACGCGCTGGCGGCATGATCGTGACGAACTCAACCACCTGGGCGGACTGCACGCCGAGCTGAACGACGCGCACGCCGCGCTCGAACACGCCGAGGCGCGCTACGACTGGGAGAAGATCGCCGAGCTGCGCTACACCATCGGCGACATCGAGCGGCGGCTGGGGCAGGCGGCACAGGCGCGCGAGGCGCGGGGCGAGGCCAACAAGCCGCTGGTCAATGACGTGGTGGACGAGCAGGACATCGCCGAGGTGGTCGCCGCCTGGACTGGCATCCCCGTGACACGTCTGCTGCAGGGCGAGGCCAACAAGCTGCTGGCGATGGAAGATCGCCTGCGCCAGCGGGTCATCGGGCAGGATCACGCGCTGAGTGTCGTGGCCAACGCTGTGCGCGCCGCACGCGCCGGATTGCAGAGTCCTAACCGCCCGCTGGGGAGCTTCCTCTTCCTTGGCCCGACGGGCGTTGGCAAGACGGAGACAGCGCGCGCGCTGGCGGAGTTCCTCTTCGACGACGACCACGCGATGGTACGCATCGACATGTCCGAATATCAGGAGCAGTTCTCGGTCAATCGCCTGATTGGCGCGCCACCCGGCTACATCGGCTACGAGGAGGCCGGGCAGCTTACCGAAGCCGTGCGCCGCCGCCCCTACGCGGTCGTACTGTTCGATGAGGTGGAGAAGGCCGCGCCCGACGTGCTCAACATCCTGCTACAACTGCTCGACGATGGCCGACTGACCGACGGCCAGGGCCGTGTCGTCACCTTTCGCAATGTGATCGTCATTATGACCTCGAACCTGGGCGCCGACGC
>DATBTW010000243.1:0-1851 GCA_036559055.1 Ktedonobacterales bacterium | reverse complement strand
CCGTGGGGGCGGGCAGCGTCGCATGCGCCCGCACGGCCTTGTCGCCGGTGAAGCGCGCCCGTAGCACCCAGAGGAACGCCTCGATGAAGATCTTGCGCGACATCTTCGACTTGCCCACGCGGCGATCCTCGAAGATGATGGGCGTCTCGCGCCAGCGGAAGCCGCTCTTCCAGAAGTTGTAGGCCATCTCCACCTGGAAGGCGTAGCCCTGCGCCCGGATGGCGTCCAGATTGAGCTTGCTCAGCGCCGCCACGCGATAGCAGCGGTAGCCGCCTGTGCAGTCGTGGATGGGGATGCCCAACACGGTGCGCGCGAAGACGTTGCCTCCGCCACTGATGAATTTCCGCAGCGGCGACCAGTTCGGCGTGCCACCCCCCTGGATGTAGCGCGAGCCGATCACCAGATCGGCGTTCTCCGCCGCCGCGTAGAAATGCGACAGGTAGCCCGGATCGTGCGAGAAGTCGGCGTCCATCTCGAAGACCAGCTCATAGCCGTGGTCGATGGCGTAGTGGAAGCCCGCCACATAGGCCGTGCCCAGCCCCAGCTTGCCTGCGCGGTGCATCACCTGGATGCGCGCATCCTGCGCCGCCAGTTGATCGGCGAGCTGACCGGTGCCGTCGGGGGAGTTGTCGTCGATGATGAGCAGGTCGGCGGTTGGCGCGTTGGCCAACACCTGCGCGATCAACTCCGCGATATTCTCACGTTCGTTGAAGGTCGGAATGACAATGAGCGATCTCACGCGCTGGTCTCTCCATCAGGGCGGCCCGGTCTGGCTCGTCTGGCCGCGATTCGCTGGCCGCGATTCGTGCGCGCCCGTTCCAGTTCACGCTATCGCCGTCACGGGCCTACAACGCGCGAGCGTCTGCGATATTGTAGACCACCGCGCGCCCCAACGCTCGCCGAAGGGGACTATCCGCTACGCACGATGGCGTAGCGAGACCGCGCGCAGCCCATGCGCAGGCGCTAGCAGATGCGCTTGCGCAACTCGGCCAGCCGCATGACGGTGATCTTGCGCTTCTCCACCGAGACATATTGTTTGTCCAGCAGATAACTCATCACCTTGTTGACACTCTCGCGCGAGGCGCCCACCATCGCGGCGAGGTCGCTCTGCGTCAGCTTCATCTCGATGCGAATGCCGTCCGCTGTGCGCACGCCATTCGACTCCGCCAGCTCCAGCAGCTTCTTGGCCACGCGGCCATGCACATCCAGAAAGAGCAGGTCTTCGACCATCTCATCGGTGGTGCGCAGGCGATGCGAGACGGTGGCCAGCATCTGCAACGCGATGCGCGGGCGGCGCGTGGCCACGGCGATGAAGTCCGCCCGCTGGATGCAATACGTCTCCGTCGGCTCGACGGCGACCGCGCTAGCCGAGCGCGGCTGGCCATCCAGCAGGGCCAACTCGCCAAACGCCTCGCCCGCGCCGAAGACTGCCAGCGCGACCTCTTGCCCCTCCGGGCTGGAGAGAAAGATGCGCACGCGCCCGGCCTTGATGACGAACAGCGTCGTTCCCGGATCGTCGCGGTGAAAGATGATCTCGCCCTGGTGGAAGGCATGGCGGCGTGTCACCGCCGCCAGATCGTGCAACTCATCTGCGTCCAGCGTGGCAAAGAGTGGGACGCCCGCCAAAAACTGCGCATGCTCGCTCAATGCGGCCTCCGAGTGGGTCGCGACGAGTGGTTGTCCTTGCCCGCCAGCGGAATGTGACATAGTGCTCGCTCCATCGGCGCGTGTGGATGTATGATTCATGGCGCCATTGCCCGAATCATGCCCAAATCATGTCGGAATCAGGCGTCATCCACCTGCGGCGTCTTCGCCATAGTAGCGCCTGGCGCGTCGGAACGCAACTTTTTG
>DATBTW010000242.1:0-18544 GCA_036559055.1 Ktedonobacterales bacterium | reverse complement strand
CGATCTGGCGGCGCTGCTACAATTCACCACCGCTGGCGCCACGCGGCTGCTCGATACGCTGGTGGCGCAGGGCTATGCGACGCGCTACCGTGCGCCCGACACCGACCAGCGCCAGGTCTACATCGCGCTCACCACACCAGGTCGCGATGCGCTGGAGCAGTCCGACCGCGTCTTCGCCGCGCTGGTGGCCGCCAGCCTCGCCCCGCTTAGCGACGCCGAGCGCCAGACCCTCGCCACGCTGCTGGCCCGCCTGACGGGGGAAGCATCAGAGCCGCTGGAAGGGTGATGGGCCGCAACGAACGCGCTATCCCCGCGACTTCACTCCCAGCTTCTCGCGCAGGAAGGTCGCGACGACCTCCGTAAAGAGCTGTGGGCGCTCCAGGTTCGAGAGATGACCGGCGTCCTCGATGATCGAAAGGCCAGCGTTGGGAATGCGCTCGAAGAGGACGCGCGCATCGCTAATCGGCGTGATGGCGTCCTGGTCGCCGACAGCGATCAGCGCGGGGCAGCGAATCTGCGGCAGCAGCGCGGTGGAATCTGGCCGTAGCGCCATGCCAAGCGCCTGCCCCGCCAGCCCAGCGGCCTGGCTGACCTCCGCCAGCGCGCGCGCCTGCGCGACGACATCAGGATGCCGCGTGATGACGCGGTTGGAGAGCAGCTTCGGCGCGTCGCGGTCGAAGAGCGCGCCCGGCCCATGCTCCACCACGAAGGCCGCCGTCGCCTCTCGTCCTGCGCGGCCCTGCTCGGTGTCGGCGGTGGCGCGCGTGTCAGCGAGAATGACTCCCGCGAACCGCCCCGGAGCCAGCCGCTGCGCCGCCAGCGTCGCGTAGCCGCCCATCGAGAGGCCGCCCAGCACGACGCGCTGCGCGCCCAGCGCATCCAGCAGCGCCAGGGTGTCCTGCGCCATGCGCTCCATCGTGATCGGCTCGCTCCCAGCGATGGAATCGCCACAGCCGCGCAGATCGGGCGCGACGACGCGCAGCGCCAGCGCATGGGCCAGCGCCTCGCCCTGCGCCCGCCACTGGCCGCGGCTGAGCGGGAAGGCGTGCAACAGGGCCAGCGTCGTCTCGCCTTCGCCCCACAGATCATAGCCAATGGTCGAGCCATTCACGTCCAGCCGCATTGGGGTCGTCTCCTCTCCGCCGCCTGACTATCGCATGCTCAATCAGGCGCTACGCATCTCGTCCAGGTCGAAGAGCGCGAGCTGCACATAGCCCGACGCCGACTCGCGTGGCGCCCAGGTTGGCGCGTCGAGCGATTCGATGTTGTGCAGCCCCACGCCGAGCAGCCGTAGCGCGCCGCCCTGCGCCAGCAACGGCCCGATCTCGCGGGTCAGCAGGTCGAGCGCGGCGGCGATGATCGGCTCGGCGTCAGCGGTGAGCCGCGCGAGCGGCTGCTGACGCGTCATGATGCGAAAGTCGCTCCAGCGCACTTTCAGCGTCACCGAGCGGCCCAGCAGGCGATGGCGCTCCACGCGCGCAGCCACCTCAGCCGCCAGCCGCTGGATGTGCTCGGCGGCGCGGTCGAGGTCGGCGATGTCGCGCTCGAAGGTGTCTTCGCACGAGACGCTCCTGGGCGGGCCGTGGTCGGCGATGACCGGACGATCATCGAGGCCCTGCGCGAGCTGCCAGAGCCACGCGCCATGCTTGCCCAGCGCGACGGTCAGCTCGGCGTGGCTGCGCGCCGCCAGATCGCCAACCGTGTTGATGCCTATCGCCGCCAGCTTCTCGCGTGTACGCAGCCCCACGCCATTCAGCCGCCCCACTGGCAAAGGGTGGAGGAATACGGCCTCGGCGCCGGGCTTCACCACCAGCAGGCCATCCGGCTTCGAGAGGTCGCTGGCCAGCTTGGCGATGGCCTTGTTGCGTCTCACGCCGACGGAGATCACCAGCCCCGCCTCCGCACGCACCTGCGCCTTGAGCTGGGTAGCGATGGCGAGGGCAGGTGTGCAGCCGACCACGCCCGGCGGCAGCTCGCCATAGGCCTCGTCGATGGAGACCTGTTCGCGCACGTCGAAGTAGTCGTCCAGAATCGCCATGACGGCGCGCGATAGCTCGCGGTAGCGGTCGAAGCGGGGGCGCAGGAAGATGCCGCTGGGGCAGAGTCGCCGCGCCACCGCGCCAGACATGGCGCTATGGACGCCGAAGCGCCGCGCCACATAGTTGGCTGTGCTGACCACGCCGCGCCGGTCGGGGTCGCCGCCGACGATGACGGGCTTGCCGCGCAGACGCGGATCATCCAGCTCTTCGACAGCGGCGAAGAAGCAGTCCAGATCGCAGTGCATCACGCGGCGGAAGCCCAATTGCGGGATCGGCTCCGACGGCATGCTCATCACCTCCGCCTGCGGGTCGGAGACGGCCCACTCGCTACCAGCGTGCGCGGGCCATTAGTCGGCGCGTTTGAGCGCCAGCACGGCATTGTGCCCGCCGAAGCCCATCGAGTTGGACATGGCGTACTCCACCGCGATGTTGCGCGGTGTGTTCGGCACGTAGTCGAGATCGCATTCTGGGTCAGGTGTCTCGTAGTTGATCGTCGGCGGCAGGACGCCCTCGTGCAGCGCCAGCGCCGTGAAGATCGCCTCCGCGCCGCCTGCGGCGCCCACCATATGCCCCGTCATTGACTTGGTGGAGCTGACCGCCAGTTTGTAGGCATGCTCGCCGAAGACGCTCTTGATAGCCATCGTCTCGGCGCGATCATTGAAGTAGGTCGAGGTGCCGTGCGCGTTGATGTAGCCGATCTGTTCGGGGGCAAGGTTGGCCTTTCTGAGCGTCTTGCGTTGCGCGATGGCCAGGCCAGAGCCGCCGGGGGCAGGCTCGGTGATGTGATACGCGTCGGAGGTAGCGGCGTAGCCCACGACCTCGGCATAGACCGTGGCCCCACGCGCTTTCGCGTGCTCCAGATCCTCCAGCACGACCACGCCTGCTCCCTCGCCAAGCACGAATCCATCGCGATCTTTGTCGAATGGGCGGCTGGCGTGGGTGGGATCGTCATTGCGACGCGAGAGCGCGTGCATCGAGGAGAAAGCGGCGACTGTGATGGAGACGATGCATGCCTCGGCGCCGCCAGCGATCATGGCTCTGGCGTCGCCCCGCCGGATCGTCTCGAACGCCTCGCCAATGGCGTTGGCTCCGGTGGCGCAGGCGGAGACGGTGGCCGTGTTGGGGCCGCGCAGGCCGAGCAGCATCGAAAGCGTGCCAGCGGCCATGTTGGCGGGAAACATCGCGATGAAGAATGGGCTGATGCGGTCGGGATGCTCGCCCAGCACGATGCGGAACTGCTCTTCCATCAGCTTCAGGTCGCCCGCGCCAGAGCCGACGATCACGCCGACATCATCAGGCATGGAGGCGACATCCAGGCCGGACTGGTCGAGCGCCTCACGGGCTGCGGCATAGGCGAACTGTGAGAAAAGGCTCGTGCGACGCGCCATCTTGCGGTCAAAATACCTCAGCGGATCGAAGCCTTTGACCTCGGCGGCGAACCGGACGGTGTGCTGGCTCGCGTCGAAGTTGGTGATAGGCCCCACGCCCGAGACTCCTCCGAGCATCGCCTTCCAGGTCGTGGCGACATCGTTACCGAGGGGAGTCACAAGACCCATGCCCGTGATTCCTACCCGTATCGTCATGCCGGTACTAGCCTTTCTCCGTGGCGCGCAGACTTCCGCAGCCCACCGCCAGCGGATGCGCGATGCCCGATCAACTCGCGCTGTAGTGTACCGCAAAAGCGGCGCTCTGGTACAGAGCAGTCGTCGGGATGCTGGCGAGCGCGGGCGCACGGTAGCTCTCGGCCACAAGTGGCCGGAGCATGCACATGCAGCATGTATGCTGTGAGGGGACGCCCTGCCCGCGCGGCGCGAACTAGGGCATTCATGCCCTTTAGTACCGTGCCGCGGCCATTTATGGCCGCGAATCCCCCGCCCCAAGCGCGGGCAGCGCCGCCTGTTCAGCCGCCGAGATGAGCAAGTGAGGCTCCAACGCGGCGTCGAGCCAGTGGATGCGCTGGTCGGGGCGAAACCACGTCATCTGGCGGCGAATATAGGCGTGTGTCGCCTGCTCGAAGCGTTCCGCGGCGGCGGCCAGCGTCAGCTCGCCCCGCAGGTATGCGCCGATCTCGCGGTAGCCCAGGCTCGACATGGCGGGCAGGCTCCAGTCGTAGCCGCGCGCCACCAGCGCCTCCGTCTCGGCCACCAGCCCCGCCGCGAGCATCTGTGCGATGCGGGCGTCGGCGCGGATGTAGAGCGCCTCGCGGGGCATGCTGAGGCCCAGCAGAACCGCCTGGTAGGGCGTCGGGCGACGACCCTGCTGCTCGGAGAATGGCCGACCGCTGATGATGCAGACCTCCAGCGCGCGAATCAGCCGCCGGTGGTTCTGCGCGTCGATGCGTGCGGCGGCGACCGGGTCGAGCGCGCGCAGGCGTTCGAGCAGGGCGCCCACCCCGCGTTCCGTCGCTTCGGCCTCCAGGGCGGCGCGTAGCTCTGGCTGCGGCGCCACCTCTGGGATGGCCAGGCCATCCACCACGGCGCGCACGTAGAGACCCGTGCCGCCGACCAGCAGCGGCAGCCGTCCGCGCGCCCAGATGTCGGCGATGGCGGCCTGCGCGTCGCGCTGGTACTCGGCCAGGGTGCAGCTCTCGTCTGGCCAAACGACATCCAGCAGGTGATGGCGGACGCGCGCCTGCTCATCCGCAGTCGGCTTGGCGGTGGCGATGTCCATCAGCCGATAGATCTGACGCGAGTCTGCGGAGACGACTTCCGCCCCACGCAGCCCCAGCGCGAGTGGCAGCCGCTCGGCCAGCGCCAACGCAAGCGCCGTCTTGCCACTGGCTGTCGATCCGACCAGCGCGACGAGGGGAATCGTGGGGGAGGGCGCCGCCATGGATCAGCCGAATGCGAAGCGGTGCAGCAGCGCGCCGACCGGGCTGGCCAGCAGCACGCCCAGCGCCACGCCGACGATCAGCCCGCAGCCGCTCACCAGCGCCGTCGCGAAGCTGGCTTGCTGGAACGCCGCGCTCAGCGCCGTCTGCGCGATGGTCAGCCCCAGCCAGCCACCGACGATAGCGGCGAGTACCTGCGCCATCCAGTAGCGCAAGGCGACATAGCGCGCGAACGCCATGATGCCCCGACTGATGAGCGGCTGCGCGCCAATCGCCGCGCCCATCGCGACGAAGAGCGGCAGCGTCAGTGCCAGCGCGCCCACCTGCGCGGCGGCGGGCAGCGTCTGCGACATGGTCGCAGTCAGGCGCAACTGCGAGGCATAGGTGATGGCGAGCGCCGCGCCCACCCCCGCCAGCAGCACGCTCGTGCGGATGCGCCCGACTGCGGGCGACGCGCCGCTGTACGCCAGCGGCGCTCCCACCAGCGCGCCGATCACGCCGATGAGCAGCAGCGCCCAGGCTCCGATGGCGGGCGAAGGGAGCTGCGCCGCCAACTGCGGCAAGGCGACGGCGTTCAGCAGGATGGGTAACCCAAAGGCCAGTAGCAACGCCAGCGCTAGCGAGAGCGCCACGCGCAGTCCACCGAGCGAGCGCGTTTGCTGCGCCAGCCCTGCGGCGGCGGCGAATGGCTTGCGCACAGCGGGGCGCTGCACGGTCGGCTGTGCGGCCGCGGCGGCATTGACGTTGGCTCCCTGTGGCGACGCTCCCGGCGCGCGCCCCGGCCGGGCGCCAAATGCTCCCAGTGGCGGTGGGGCGGGCTGCGGGCGTGGCACGGCAGGCGCAGGCTGCGGGCGTGGCGCGGCGATCACATCGACGCGCACAGGGAGGTACATGCGCTGATTGCCCACCGCGACCTCGATGGCGCCGCGCTGCGGGCCTGCGCTGTGTATCTCGCTGGTACGCGCCGTTACCTGAATCAGCGAGCGGGCGCCAGTGAAGCTCGTCTGGTCGAGGTGCAGCCAGGGCGAGAGCGGCTTGAGCGTCCCATTGATGGGCGCGTTATCCGCCCGGCTGATCGTCACGCTGGCCGAGCCATCCTGCCCGGCGCGCAACTGGCCGAGCTGAATCTCGCGTGGCTGCGCGACCAGCGCCGTGCCCGGTCCTGTCGCAGTGCGCGCCGCCGCGATGGCGGCATCCCGGAAGGCCACGCCCGGCGACTTGGCCGACTGCGGATTTATCTGCGCATGAATCGCCGCCGCACCGCCTGCGACGATGCCAGCAGCCGCCGCACGAAAGGCCGCATCCAGCGCCGAGCTTACTGGATTGGGCAAGACTTGCCCGCCGGCACGCTGCCCCTGACCAGCCGTCGGACGCTGCCGCGTCGCTTGCGCCTGCTGGCCCTGAGTCGCGCGTTGCTTCGAGGCGGCCTGCTGCGTGGCCGTATAGCCGCTGGCTTTCGCGCCGACGCCCAGCGCCTGCGCGAACTCGCCAATCGTGCGGTAGCGATCAGTGCGATCCAGCCGCGTGGCTTTCTCGATGGCGCTGGCTGTGCGCTCCGAGATGGCGGAGTTGCGCGAGCGCAGCGGCGGCAGCGCAAATGGCGTGCGCCCCACATCATAGTTGGTCAGCAGGTGATAGAGCGTCGCGCCCAGCGCATAAATGTCGGCGCGCTCGTCGGTCTGCGAGTTGCCATACTGCTCGGGCGGCGCGTAGCCAGGCGTGCCGAGCGCCTGGGTATCCTTGGTCTGCCCCCGCTTGAAGTGCCGCGCGATGCCAAAGTCGATCAGCTTGACCTCGCCCTTCTTCGTCACCATCACGTTGGCGGGCTTGAGATCGCGGAAGATGATCGGCGGCTTCTGCTCGTGCAGGTAGGCCAGCGCGGCGCAGAGCTGCTTTGCCCAGCGCAGCACATCGCCCTCGCGGAGTGGCCCCTTGGCGGCGACGAGCTTCTGCTCCAGTGTCTCGCCGTCGATGAAGTCCATGACGAGGTAATGGCGTTTCTGCTCGCTGAAATAGGTGTAGACGTGCGGCAGATTGGCCTGCTTGAGCTTCTGGAGCAGCGCGGCCTCGGACTCGAAACTCTCGATGGCCTCGCGCTGCTCCTCGGGCGTCAGGTTGTCCTGGCTCATCTCTTTGATGGCCACGACGCGATTGGCTTTGGTGTCAGACGCCTGGTAGACAGCGGCCATGCCACCGCGCCCGATGGTCTTGAGGATGAGGTACTGTTTGCGCAACATGGTCTGCGGTGGCAGTCGTCCGGTGCTGAACTGCGGGTTGGCGTGGACGGCGCTCTGCTGGGCGGTGGCCTGCTGGGCACGGGCAGAGTGCGCGGCGGCCACCTGCGCCTGCGCGGTGGCCTGCGCCTGGGCCGCCACTTTGGTCGTCAGCGCCGCCCCACAGCCATCGCAGAACGATGCGCCCGTCGGATTGTTCGCCCCGCAATACTGGCAGGTGATCATCCTTCGCTCCCGCGCGACCTGCTGCGTCACATCCCATGACAAGGCATGCCCACACGAGGCATGTCGCAATGTACTACGCCACGAGCGGGGCGCAGGTTACGGGCGCCACGCGGTTGGCCTGTCGCGCCTGCTCATCCGCAGTATACGCATGCGGGCGGTCGCCGTCGAGACTCCCTGGCGCAAAAGCGCGCCTCGCGCAGACACATCCGCAGTGGGATGCCGCACGGGGCGCGACGATGATGGCGGGATGACGGGGGGAGCGCTACTTCGAGGAGGCCAGCAGCGCGGTCAGCTTCTGCTCCAGCGTGGCGTTCGATGGCTCAACCAGTACCGATCCATCCGGGAAGATGATCGTCGGGACGCTCTGCATGCCATGATTGGCCTTGCGGACGATCTCGACCGCCTCAGGGTGCTCTTCGATGTCGATATCCTCGAACCCAACTCCCATCGCCTGGAAGACTTTGCGCGAACGGCGGCAGTCACCGCACCAGGTGGTGGAATAGAACTTGATCTCGCTCGTATCGATGGTCTCGCTCATGCTTTGCCTGAACCTCATTTATCATGCTGGGATAATGGGGCGCGATCCGCGCCCCGATGCAATCCTATACAAAGTATAGTAACCATTTGCGCGTAATGCAACCCTCTAGCTCGATTTGCTATGCTTGCACGGTTGGCGAGCGACCGGTGGGAAGGAGGTACGGTTCCCAGCCCCTGCTTGTCGCCACATCTGGTATGCTGTGGGGAGAGCTATCTCCGCCTTCAGTGGACGAAGGCAGGCGGCGATTGTGCAGGGGCCGACCCCATCCACAGGTGTAACCGATGGAGCCATCCGCTCGTTCCTACAATCCGAGCAGCCAGCGCGTGTCTCGTGCGCGCAGTGGCGGCACGGCGAAACAGCGCGAATCCGTGGCGGCGCAGACTGCGCCCGCCGCCAGCCGCGCGCCCAAGGCTGCGACGAAGGCGCCCGCCAAGCCGCGCACGCGTCGGCCCGTCGCTAAGCCGCGCGCCGAAGCGAGCGCCGTGGTCGACCAGCCCTATTCAGAGCCAGAAGCGCTCGAACGCGGTGGCAGCCGGGGTGATGGCGCGCCCGCCGTCGCGGATGAGGCGCCCACCCAGGCGGACGCTGTCGATCTCGTTGAAAGCGCTGATGTGGAGGAGTTAGCCAGTCCGAGCGAGCCGGGACCGCTGATTGGCGTAGACGATTTCGAAGATATTTTCATCCGGTTCCAGACACCGATCTCCAATTTCATCTACCGGCTGGTGGGCAACCGCGAGCAGGCATTTGATCTGGCGCAGGATGTCTTTGTCAAAGCGTATCGCGCGTTATCTGGCGGCGCGACCATCCAGGGTGGCGCGCTGTCGTCGTGGCTCTACCGCATCGCGTCCAATACCGCGACCGACGCGCTACGACGGCGGCGACTGATCTCGTGGCTGCCGCTCTCGCTCTTCAACGATGACCGGGGCGTGGGCGCTGGTATGCCAGGCGTGGATAATGGGTTTGGTCAGCAAGGTCTGTCTGAAGAGCATCTGGCGAGCGCGATGGGCGCGTTCACCTCAGGCTATGACGGTGGCCGATTTGAGCAGCGCGTGGCCGATCGCGAGATCGTCGAACGGGTGCTCAAGCGCCTGCCGGAGAAATACGCAGCCTGCCTGGTGCTCTACGAACATGAAGGTTTCTCATGCGCGGAAATAGCGGACGTGTTGCACGTGACCCCTTCAGCAGTGAAAATGCGGCTGATGCGGGCGCGCGAACGGTTTATCAGCATGTATCAACAGGAGATGGAGGGTCGTCGATGACTTGCCATCAGGCGCGTCAGCAGCTTGCCGCCTATCGACGTGATGATTGGACCGCTGCGGAGATGCGCCAGCTCGCCGAACATCTGGAGAGTTGCGCAGCATGCCGTCAGGTCGAGGCGATGTATCGCCATGTCGGCGAGTCCATCCGGCAGTTGCCTTCCATCATCCCGGACGCCGCTTTCCGCGAGTCGGTCTTCGCGGCCATCGCCGCCGAGCGCCAGAAGCTCGGCCCCGCCGCGATGCTGGCCAGTCGCGCCGAGACGCAGCCATCACTACCCGTGGTGCGCGCGCCCATCACGCCGATTCGCCATCGCACGCCGACGCCGGTCATGCGTGCGGCGGTCGCTATCGCCGCAGTGCTGGCGCTCGCGCTGTTCGCCTCGCAGTTCTTGCCCAGCCTGGATATGGGCGGCGTGGCCGCGAACTTCTTCCACGGCGTCTCGCATCTCTCGCCCGCGCCGACGGCGACCCTGCCATCCGGTGTCTATGCGAATCCCAGCCAGGTTCCCTTCGAGTCCAGTGAATTCAGCGCGCATTCGCTCTATCGCGGCTGGGTCGGCTCGCAGTGGGTCAACGTGTACGCTGGCGAGGCGTGGACGAACTCCGCCACGAAACAGGGCAATGGCGCGCTGCGCGTCTATGACAACCACATGCGGCTGATCGGCGTCTACACCGCGCCAGGCGCGACCAAATGGCTGACGATTCAGCATGCGAGTGGGACGGTTCTCACGCTGACCAGTGACAATGGCGCCCCGCTG
Source organism: Ktedonobacterales bacterium (assembly GCA_036559055.1). GTDB lineage: Bacteria > Chloroflexota > Ktedonobacteria > Ktedonobacterales > JADMIN01 > JAKAIY01. The sequence continues at coordinate 8,661 of DATBTW010000242.1, read as the reverse complement.
ACCTTCGATCTGGCAAGCAACACCTTCAGCGTCTGAGGCCTCAACTCCTGCCCCTCTCGCCCACACGGAGAGGGGGGATTCGTCTAACTGGGGCCGATGAGGGTGTGGCGGATCAGCATGAGCGGGGTGAGCGGGCCGAGGCCGCCGGGCGATGGCGTGATGTAGCTGGCGACCTCGCTGGCCCCGCTGAAATCGACATCGCCGACAATCTGGCCGTCTACATTGGTCATGCCAGCGTCGAGGATAATGGCGCCGGGGCGGATCATGTCGGGGGTGATGGCGCCGGGCCTGCCCATGCTGGTGAAAAGGATGTCCGCCTGGCGTGTCAGCGTGGCCAGGTCGGGCGTGCGCGAGTGGCAGAAGGTGACGGTGGCGTTCTCGCGCAAGAAGAGCAGCGCGGCGGGCTTGCCGCCGACATTGCTGCGCCCGACGACCACTGTATCCTGCCCGTGCAGATCGACGCCCGCCAGCCGCAGTAGCTCCAGCGCGGCGTCGGCTGTGCTGGGGACGAAGCTGGGGAAGCCGAGCATCAGCCGTCCGGCGTTCTGCGGCCCCAGGCCATCCACATCTTTGGCGGCGGGCAGCGCATCCATCACGACGCGCTGGCGGATGTGGCGGGGCAGTGGCAGCAGCAAGGCCACACCATCAACCTCAGCGCTGGCTCCCAGCGCAGCCACCTCCGCTCGCAGCGCCACCTCCGCGACATCGGCGCGATACTCATGCAGTATGAGGCGCAGGCCAGCGCGCTGACTGGCGCGGGCGACCTGCTCGGCGTAGAGGCGCGCGGTGGCGTCATCGCCCACCAGCGCCAGCGCCAGGTGCGCTTGCCGCTGTCGCCGCTCGGCGAAGCGCTGGGCTTCGCGCGCCAGCTCCTCGCGCAGGCTGGCCGCCAGCTCGCGGCCATTCAGCATTGTCGCATTCATGGCGCCTCACCCCCAGTCCCCCTCGCCCCGCGGGGCGAGGGGGAAGCACTGGCCAGGCATAGCGCGCGGCCAGACGTTTCGATGGCAAGACCTGCTCCGGCGCCCTCAACTCGTGTCAATGGCCTCCGCCCCTCGCAAGGCAGGTGGACAGGGGGAGAGGTTTCGCGCCGTCAATCACTATATCACTGGCTGTCGCTGTGGCCCCTCTGGGTTGGCGACTGTTCAAGGTCGGTGGGCGCGGGCAGGCCGACCAGTTCCATCAGCTTGAGCGCGTTGACACTGGTGGCGATGCCGGGCCGCAGGATGTAGTCAAACGTCATCGCGGGGCCATTGGCGTCGCGCGTGAAGCGCTCGGTGAAGTGGACGGCCTGGCTGAGCGGCGTCAGGTCAGGCGCCTGGGCCAGCGTCAGATCGTGCGTGCTGACGGCGCCCGTTGCGCCCAGATCGAGCAGATAGCGGATCACCGTGCGCGCCGCAATCTGCCGCTCGCTGGTGTTTGTGCCGCTCAGAATCTCGTCCAGCAGGAAGACGGGCATGCGCTCGCCCCGGCTGGCCGCCGCGCGCAAGGTATCCACTACCTGCTTGAGCCGACGCAGCTCCGCCATGAAATAGGAGACGCCCGCCTCCAGCGAATCCTGCGCGCGCATGCTGACCGCCAGCATCATTGGCGGCAGCGACATGGCGCTGGCGCAGACGGGCGCCCCGGCCTGGGCCAGCGTCACATTGACGCCAATCGCGCGCAACAGCGTACTCTTGCCCGACATATTCGAGCCAGTTACTAGCAGGAAGGTTCCCGCTGGCCCGATGGCCACGTCGTTGCGCACGCAGCCCTCCGGCGGCAGCAGCGGATGGCCAAGCGCCTGGGCGGTCAGCTTGCCCGCTGGCGCGTCGTCGATCTCCGGGAAGGCCCACGCAGGATTGTCGAAGCTGAGCGCGCCCAGCCCGGCCAGCGTCTCCACCTCGGCCAGCAGGTCGAACCACTCACCTACCTGGGCGCCCGCCTGCGCGCGCCAGCCTTCCAACATCCGCAGCGTGTGGACATTCCACAGCAGCCCGATCTGGAGCAGCGGGCCGATGACGGAGAGCCGCGCGTCGCCGAAGCGCATGATGCGACCCAGCGTGCTGAGGCTGACGTCGGCGGCGTCGCCAACCGCTTCCAGTCGGTCGTGCGTGCGGCGCAGCAGCGGCGCCTCGAAGCGTTGCGCGCGCAGCAGCGCGAAGAGGCCTGCATAGGGCAGGAAGGCGCCGCGCGTGGACGAGACGCGATCCACTTCAGCCTCGATCTGGCGTCCGCGCCACTGGAACAGCCCCATGTTGACGATGATCACCACGATCCACAGCGGATAGGGGACGACACCGCTGATCTGCCCGGCGATGGTCAGCGCCAGCGCCAGCGGAGAGAGCAAACTCCACCGTCGCAGCCAGCTGATGCGCGTCAGGGTCGTCGTCTCCTCTGCCCACGCCAGAAAGCGCTCGTACTCCTCCACGCGCATCTTCGAGAGCACGCCGAATGCGCTCAGCTCGTCGCGCAGGTTGAGCTGCGGGGCCAGCTCGCGCACCGCCGCCTGCCGCTCTCGAATCAGCGCGGGCGCGGCGGGCGAGAGCAGCCACGCGATGAGCAGCCGTTGCCCGGCGGGCGTGGAGACGGTATGCAGCAGATGCTGGAGCGAGGCATGGCCTAGCAGATCGAGGTCAGCGGCGTCCAGCGCCGTGAGCGCATCGGCGGGCGCCTCGGCGGCGGGCAGAGGAGGCGCCGCGCGCAGTGTCATGGCCTTCCAGTCGCGCTTGAGCCGTGCCTGGCCCTGCGCACACAGGTCACAGAGGGCTGCGTAGCGCTGGTGGCGCTCGTCGAGCTGCGACTGGCGGATGAAGGCGACGACGAAGGCCGCCAGCGCCAGCGCGCCACCCAGCGCCCACCAGAGTCCGCCGCCGAAGAGCGCGATCAGCAGCAGCGCCACGCCGCCGAGGAAGGTCACGACACTGAGGTTGGCCCAGACATAGCGCTGGCGATTGCAGACATCGCGGTGGACGGTGAAGTAGGCCAGCCGCTCGCGATAGGCGGCGTGCGGGTCGCGTGGCGCGGGCGCCGCGGCCAGCACAGCGCGCAGGGGCGCATCATCCCACGCCACACGTTCTCCCTTTCATCGTCGCAGCGGCCAGGCAGCAATCGGTTGGATGCGCCTCAGCGCTGGCGTGGCCGCCCGGCAATCTCGCGCCGCAGGGTCACGAACAGGCTCGCCACGATAATGGCGACGAAGATGATCGCCACCACCGCATCGGGCGCATTGAGTGGGTGCGCCAGTAGCCAGCCAACCACGAAGGCAAGCACGGTGGCGCTCAGCAGGATGGCGTCGCCCGAGAAGAAATTGTAAGTCGCCTTGAGGGCGCCAAGCACACGATTCATCTCAGTGTCCCTCCCCGGCGGCGGCGATTTCACTCGCTCCCGGCGTCACTTCGCTGGGCTTGCCATAGGGGCGCAGCCAGGTGATGAGCGTGAAGGCGACGAGCAGGTAGAACGCGATCAGCGCCAGCAGGAACCAGTCCTCGCCGGGCCAATTGATGCCGATGCCCTCGCCACCCCAGAATGTGCCGAACGAGGTCAGCATGACGCCGACGACGAATTTCAGCGTATTCTCTGGCACGCGCTGCAGCGGCGCACGGATCACCGCGCCCAGCGCTGCCACCAGAATCAGTGCGCCGACCGCGCCAATGGCGGCATAGGTGATGCCTGACGCGCGGGCCGAGACACTGCTGGCCGATGCCGAGCCGAAGGTGATGACGATGAAGGCGACCTCCAGCCCCTCCAGCAGCACGCTCTTGTAGGAGGTAACGACGCCAAAGGGGTCGATGGTGTTGGAGGGCCGCTCGCCGCGCGCGCGCATCTCAGCCTGCTGCTCTTCGTAGATCGCCTCTTCGTCGTGCAGCGCCTTCACACCGGAATAGCGCAAGACAGACTTCTTGAGCCATTTCAGGCCGAAGAGGATCAACAAAAAGCCGACGGCGGTACGCAGAACGGGCAGCGGAATAAAGATGACCAGCGCCGTGCCGAAGATGCCGACGAGTACGATGAGCGTCAACGTGGCGGCCGCCATGCCAACGAAGGCGCTCTTCCAGTTGACCGTGACGCCGACGACCAGCACAATTGTGAACGCTTCGACGAACTCGACCGTCGAAGCGAGGAACGCCGCGATGAGGACACCGACCAGCGGCCCTGAAAGCAATCCCATACCTGAGCCATGCCTCTCGTCTTGGTGATGATGTGGCTGTCGCGCGGAGCGAGCGCAGCCGTCCACGCCAGTCTATCACGCCGCGTCGCGCCTGCGTGCCCCAACTGCACGCGAACTGGACGCGCGAGGATGATGGTTGAACCGTCTATAGTTGACCATCGGTAGTGATAGGGCGTCACTTTCACAGTGGATTCTTGTGCAGACATTTGGGTTGCGCCGCGCAGGCCGCATGATACAATGTGCGAAACGGCTCAGGTTTCGACTGGGCCAACCGCCGCGAGGGCGCGCATGGTGGCCATGGTGGCCCGAACGCTGTGTGAGAACAGTTCAGGTCGCCGCCCAGTGTGCGTCAGCAGCCTCTCGATCAGTGAGGGACATCGACATTGGATAATCGATCTGAAGAGCCGCCGCGCACACCGCCTCCTGCCGTCGATTTGCGGCGTTCACATGCTCCTCGGATTGACATCGTCGACTGGACCACCTACGACTTCGTGATCAGCCTGCATGTGACGCTGGTCGCCTCGCATTCTGAGCTGCATGAATTCGACATCGGGAAGGAGTGGGTGGCGCAGGCGCGCGCACGCTGCGACGCCGCCGACCCACGCGCCCTCGACATCCTGGGACTCTATATCGGCGATGATCGCCCCTCGTCACTGCGCGCCACAGTCATCTCGCTGATTGGGCTGTGTCCGGATCCGAGCACACCGCAACTCTTCCTGGACTGGCTGCGCGAAATGCCGGTGTTTGATTTCGCCGAGGCGCTGCTCGACCAGGAGGGTCTGAGCGCTGACTGGCCAACGCACCTGCACGCCGCGCTCGACGAGCACGCTGGCTCCGGCGCGGGCGGCCCTGCGGAGCGGCGCCTGCTGGCCAATTATACCGACGAGGCGCGCCCGGTCGCTCAGCGTGTGCTGAACGACGTGGAGGGCGTGCGCGCTGAGATCATCGCGGCGCTGCGGGTATGGTATGAGGCGGTTTTCAAGAGCGAAGAACCACAGCTAGCGCCGACGCTGCGGCGTGAGGCCGAGGTGATGCGGCGACGACTCGCGGAGGCCAGCCAGCAGCACGACTTCATCGAGCGCGAGATGCGAGGCGTGAAGTGGCAGCGCTCGCCAGGTTTGCGGCGCTATATCTTCGCTCCCAGCGTCTTCTGTCAGCCCGCCGTCTTTTATCACTTCTGGCGCGGCACGCTGACCTTCTGCGCTCCGGTTGACCCCGCCGCCCAATGGCCCGACGAATACCCCGGCGACCCAGAATCGCCCAGTGAGGAGATGGTGATCTTCTTTGCGATGCTGGGTGACGAGACGCGATTGGCCATTCTGCGGCAGTTGACCCACCGCCAAATGTACCTGACCGAGCTGGCGGATGCCTTGAAGCTGACCAAGGCTACCATCCAGCATCATATGGTGCGGTTGCGCGCCTCGGGCATGGTGACGCTGCACGACCGCCGCGCCCACGAACACAAGACGTATTACACGCTGCGCCCGGACATCGCACGGCGCGCCCGGCAGTATCTGGACGTCTTCCTGCGCTCCGACCCGAACAATCCATCCTGAGCGGGTTGTGCTCGTCTGTGTGGTCTCGCTGCCTGGCGGGCTAGGATATTTCTCCCAACCGCGACACCGTGCGAACGCTGGCCAGAATGGGCGTCCACTCAGAACCATTCAGCGCCGATGCCGCTGGTGGGGCGGGCAGACGAGCGACCAGAGGCGATATGCTAATGTGTATCAGCAGAGCGCGCCTGCGCTCGCGCCGTCGTGTCTGCCTTCCCCATCGGCGCGATGGCCACGTCAGGAGAGAAGTGATGACTACAGATGGCGACGACTCCAGCCGCAGGGATCAGTCAGCGGCTGAGCAGAACCCTGACGCCGTGAATGAGACAGCGCGCGCCACGAAGGGCAAGAAGGCGGCCCACAGCAACACCGCAGCGGCGGCCCAGGCGGCGGCGGCAGCGCATGCCGCTGCAAGCGATGCACGCCACCCACAGTCCGCGCCCGTCACGCGCGAATTAGTCAGCCCCGACGACGAGCCAGAGGCTGGCGCAGGGTTCAGCGGCCCGTACGACGAAGACGAGGTGGATGAGGGCGCGACTCGTGAGGCGCCAGCGGTAGCGCCGCTCGCCGCCTCGGATGATCCCGATGCGACCATCATGCGGTCGCAGCCGCGCCCGGTGCTGGCCGATGCCGAAGGCATGGACGAGCCGATGACCGAGCCATCGCCGCAACGTCCGCACTACAACACGTTGGCCAGCACGTTCAACCGTCCGCGCTCCGCCGCCTCAGATCCCGGTTCACCATCGGGCCGCCTGACGCCGCCGGAGCCAGCCTTGTCCGCCCCGCAGGCGCCGCAAACGCCATTCACGCCGCAGATGTCCGCCCCCACCGAGCCAGATGCCTTTGAGGGGTTCGTGGACGAAGTGGATGACAGCGAAGACGAGTGGGCGCTGGCGGATCAACCGACCGTCCAGTGGACGCCTGAGCAGATCACGCAGATGCAGCGGCTCAAGCCGGACTTCCTGCAGACGGGCGAGCAGCTCTCGTGGCCGCCGCGACCGGGGAGCGCGCCGGTAGCGCCAGAGGCTGACGCCTCTCACCACGACTGGCGCGCTGGATTGCCGCCTCGCCCGCGTCCGCCCTTCCCGATGAATGGCGCGCCGCGTCCGCTGCCCAGCGAGCCACGGCTAGCCGGGCCAGATGGACGGGTCGCGCCAGAGGCTGCCTCGGCCAGTGTGGCGGGGGCAGCGCCCGATCCGCGCATGGAGCGCTTTCAGGAGCTACGCCGCCAGCGATTCGCGCATGACCAGGGAGACCGTGCGACGGGCGACCCGGCGCCGATGGGCGCGGCGGTGCGTCAGTGGTGGAGCGATCTGCGTCCTGGTTTGCAGAGCGCGCTGCACTACCAGCGCGAGGCGCGCGCCAGCGGCATGCATCCGATTCCCGCCTACGAGAACGCCACCACCTCGCGCCTGGGCGATGCGTTTGGTCGGCTGGCGGCCTCGGCGCGCGAGCTGACCGAGCGCGCCCAGCAGGCGGCGGCCCCGACCATCAAACGCATCCACGACCAGGTGGAGCAGGCGGCCCAGGGGATCATCAGCCGCTTCGAGGGCGACACTGTGCGCCAGCAAGCGCCGCTGCTTGGCCCCGGACGCATCGCCATCTTCTTCCGCCAGGGGGTCAGTGTGGGGCAGGCGCAGCGTCTGCTGGCCGCCAGCGCGGCCCGCCCGATGCGCCTCATCCCGCGCAAGCATGGCTTCCTGGCGCGCGTGCAGCCCGGCAAAGAGGCGGAAGTTTGCGAGCGGCTGCGTGGCCATCCCTACGTCAGCGACGTCGTCTATCTCGAATTTAACGAGTACGGCGAGCCAGTCGGCGGCAGACGGTAGCAACCCCCGCCCCAACCCCCGCCCCAACCTCTCCCCCGCTGCGGCGGGAGAGGGGCGTTTGGCGCCGCGGCGCTATGTGGTCTGCTCACTCTCGGCGGTCGCTGCTGGCGCATCGTCAGCGCCGTACAGCGAGAGAATCTGGCCGACACGCCCAGCGATCTCGCGCCAGATGTAGTGCTGATATTCCAGCATGGTCGCCTGGCGCTCGTCGTAGGCGCGCGAGGCCGGGTCGCGCTTGGCGTTCGCCAGGAAGCGTTGCGCCAGCTCATAGGTGTGGTCGCCGCGCTCGCTGAGGTACTGCTGGAGTTGCGAGAGATCGGCCAGCAGCCCGCTCAGCCGCTCATCGGGTGCGGACGGTGTGGCGCCCGTGTCGCCGCCGCTCGCCTTGCGCTTGTCTGTAGGCATCGACATATCCTGACTCGGTTGCAATCGGCTTCATTCGCTCGCGCTGGATGCGGGCGGCTGCCCCGGCGGGGTGATCTCGACACGCAGCGCGTCATTGAAGCGGTTGAAGTAATTGAACAGGCCGATCACCGAGGCCAGCTCGATGATCTGGCCGTCGTCGTAGTGCGCGCGAAGCTCGGCCCACACCTCTTCATCCACGTTGCGCGCATCAGTCGTCATGCGCTCCGCCAGCGTCAGCGCCGCCAGCTCGGCGGCTGTGAATTCGTCACGGTGCTGGTCGATGTTGAACATCGCGTCCAGCAGGTCTTGAGAGGCTCCCAGCTGCTTTGCCAAAGCAGTATGTGAGGACTTTCAATAGTGGCAATCATTGATCTGCGAGACGCGCACCGCCAGCAACTCTTTGAGCCGCTTCTCCACTGTTCCGGTGTTGAAGACGGCCTGCATGTGCGCCACCGCCGTCTGCATGATCTCCGGACGGATCGCCATCGTGCGGAACATATTGGGCATGTTGCCACGCGAGCGCATGAAGCCCTCCAGCACGTCGCGCGCTTCGGGGGTCGTCTCGTCGGGGTTGAGTGGGCGTATGCGGGGCATCGCCATCGTCGCCTCCTGGTTGTATCGTCGTCGTATAGTACACAGCGAATCGCGTGCGGCGTGTGGCCCCGCGCGTCTGCATTATAGCGAATCGCACGAGCCAGTCGCAGCGCGCGCATGGCGGTCAACGCGG
>DATBTW010000241.1:0-37825 GCA_036559055.1 Ktedonobacterales bacterium | reverse complement strand
CAGATTGTCACCGGGAACGAACTCCAGCACGATATAGGCGCGGCGATGCTCGATGAACGAGTCGAAGATCTGCGGGATGCCTGGATGGTTCTGATTCAGCAGCATCTGCGTCTCGCGGCGATAGTTCATGAGTTCCGCTTCCGGATCGCCCATCTGCGGGATCATCTCTTTGAGCGCACGACGCCGCGCCAGGTGCGTATCGAGCACACGGTAGACGTGGCCCATGCCGCCTTGCCCGACGACCTCTTCGACCACATAGCGCCCGCTTTGCAGCGTGGTGCCAGGGGCCAATTGAAAGTGACCCTGCTGAATCGGCGAGGTGGGCGTATCCGGTGGCATCGCGTGCTGCGGAACGCCCGTCACGTAGCCACCCGAGGGATTTTGCGGATAGTTCAGCCCCGAACGCGGATCGGGCAGCCGCTGTGAGTCAGCCGCCCAGAAGGTGGGGCCGGTTGGCCCGCCAGTCGCGTCTCGCCGGGGCTGATCTGGAAAGCGCATCCTCTGATCGCCGATGGAATCCGCCATGCGTACCCCTCTCGCCCTGTGTTTGCCACATCCCTTGGAATCATCGGCGCCCGCCCCCAGGCGCTCCACCAGAGCGCAGCCTCTGGCAGACTTTGGATAGATTGCCATTCTACACCATGTTGCAGCTACTCTACACGTTCCACTGCGCTATCTCAAGCGTCATAGCGCCTCTGGGCGAGTCGCATCGCCCATAAACCGGCCTGCGACCCAGTCCGAGTGGGGTGGTATACTGGCGGCGGGCTGCGCTCACTCCCCCAGCGCGTCGCCAGGACGCCCGGCGCGAGCGCGTATCACGATGGTCCACGATGTCCAGCAATCCGGCGGAGACGATGATGTCAAAGACTACGCCGCGCGCCACGCGCCTGTCCAGTCAGGCTGGCCCAGCCAGGGGCGAGGAGCGCTTTCCCTTTTCCAAAGTGCTGATCGCCAATCGCGGCGAGATCGCGCTGCGTGTCATTCGCGCCTGCCGCGATCTGGGCCTCGCCTCGGTCGCCGTCTACAGCGACGCCGACCGCGACGCCCCGCATGTGCGCCTGGCCGATGAGGCGGTGCGGCTGGGGCCAGCGCCCGCCTCAGAGAGCTATCTGCGCATCGACAAGCTGCTGGCGGCGGCGCGCGCGACTGGCGCGCAGGCCATCCATCCCGGCTATGGCTTCCTCTCGGAGAACCCCGACTTCGCGGACGCCTGCGCCGAGGCGGACGTCACGTTCGTCGGGCCGAGCGCCCGTGTCATGCGCGAGATGGGCGAGAAGACAGCAGCACGGCGCAAGGCTAAGCAGGCCAACGTCCCCGTCACCCCCGGCTACGACACCGGACTGGATAGCGCCGAGCAAGCGCTGGAGCTGGCCGAGCGCATCGGCTATCCGGTGCTGCTGAAGGCGGCGGCGGGCGGCGGCGGCAAGGGCATCCGCTTCGTCCACCAGCCCGCTGACCTGACATCGTCGCTGCGGCTGGCCCAGAGCGAGGCGCAGAGCGCGTTCGGCGACTCCACCGTCTACATCGAGAAGGCTGTCGCGCCCGCACGGCACATCGAGGTGCAGCTCTTCGGGGACAACTTCGGCAATGTCATCCATCTGGGCGAGCGCGAATGCTCGATTCAGCGCCGCCACCAGAAGCTGATCGAGGAATCGCCCTCGCCCGCGCTCGACGACGACACCCGCGCACGCCTGCTCGATTCCGCGGTGCGCCTGGCGCAATCCGTCGGTTACACCAACGCCGGAACCGCTGAGTTTCTGTTGGGGCCAGATGGGAACTTCTACTTTCTGGAGGTCAACGCGCGGCTCCAGGTGGAGCACCCCGTCACTGAGTGGCGCACCGGCCTCGACCTCGTGCGCGAGCAATTGCGTGTGGCGGCGGGGCTGCCGCTGAGCGTGCGCCAGGAGGATGTCGTCTTCCGCGGGCACGCCATCGAGGCGCGCATCTCGGCGGAGGATCCGTTCAACAAGTTCCTGCCAGCGGCGGGCGTCGTCGAGGCGCTGCACGACCCCGCCGGGCCAGGCGTGCGGATGGATAGCGGTCTCTACCAGGGCATGCGCATCCCACTGTTCTACGACCCACTACTGGCCAAGCTGATCTGCTGGGGCGAAGATCGCACCGAAGCCATCGCCCGCTTGCGCCGCGCGCTGGACGAGTACGTCATCGCAGGCGTGCGGACGACCATCCCCTTCGCGCAGTGGCTGATGCGGCAGCCGCGCTTCCTCGCGGGCGACTTCTCCACCGACTACATCGCCGAGGAGTGGCGCCCGCAGGCGCTGGCGACCGTGGATGGACACGATGGCGACGAGCTGACGGCGGAGCAGGTGGCGGCGCTGGCGGCGGCGCTGATCGCACGCGATGGAGCCGCCGCGCACGAGGCGCGCAAGCGCGCAGCGGCAACGGGCGATGGGCATGAGGAAGGTTGGCGCTGGCGGCAAGCGGGACGCAAGACCGCGACGTCGGGCTGGTAGCAGTGGAGCAAGGGAGGCGCCTGAGATGAACGATGCACAGCCTAACCGCCGCGAGCGCACGATCCACTGGGAAGACCCGATGGCGACGCCGCGTGAGGCCGCACGGCACGGGTTGAGCGGCCTCGAGTTTCTGCGCGCCATTCGCGATGGCGAGCTGCCGCCGCCACCCATCGCCGCGCTGATGGGCATGACCCTGGCGACGGTGGAAGAAGGGCGCGTCATCTTCACCGTCGAGCCAGCCGAGTACCATTACAACCCTATCGGCGTCGTGCATGGCGGGCTGGCGGCTACCCTGCTCGATTCGGCGATGGGCTGCGCTGTGCAGACGCTCGCGCCGGTGGGCGTGGCGTATACGACCCTGGAGCTGAAGGTCAACTATGTGCGAGCCTTGCGCAGCGGGATGGGTGTCGTCTCAGGTGAGGCCACTGTGCTACACTTCGGTCGTCAGGTCGCGCTGGCGGAGGCGCGGGTGATCGGCCCCGACGGCAAGCTCTACGCGCATGCGACCTCGACCTGTCTCATCATCCGGACGGACGCGCCGGGCCCGCGCTGAGGCGCGGAGACATGCGATGAGCGCAAGCAAGCTACTGCAGGGAGGAGAAAGTGACGTATGCCGCTGCGAGCGCTGACCTACAATATTCTCAATGGCGGCGAGGAGCGATTGCCATTCATCCGGGACATCATCCTCAGTCAGAGTCCTGATATCGTCGCCATCCAGGAAGCCAATAGCCGCGAGAACATCGAGACGCTGGCGCGCGCGCTTGGACTGCGCCCCATCATCGGCGAGGCCAACTCGCCGTTTCTCGTGGCGCTTCTGACACGCCTGCCCGTCACGCATGCCATCAGCCACCACCCGCCAGAGTTCGAGAAAGCCGCGCTGGAGGTCGAGACGCAGTGGGACGGCCAGCCGCTGCGGGTCATCACCACCCACCTGAAGCCACACATCGGCCAGGAGACCGCGCGCGCAACGGAGATGCAGGCACTGCTGCGGCTGACCGGCCCGGCGGGCGGCGCATCGGGCGGTGAGTTGCGCCTGCTGCTGGGCGACTTCAACGCGCTAAGCCCGACCGATCGCTTCATTCCCGACCCAGAAATCGCCGACGACGATGTGGAATACGCGCAGCGCGCGTATGCTGCGCCGCGACAGGTCATACAGATGGCGCTGGCGGCGGGCTATGTCGATCTCTATCGACAGTTGCACCCCGGCGAGCCGGGCTACACGGCGCTCATGTCCACGCCCGTCACGCGCATCGACTACGTATTCGCCTCACCTGCGCTGGCCCGCCGCGCCACCTTCTGTGACCGCGTCGAGAGTCCGCTGGTGATCCTGGCGTCCGATCACATGCCGGTGCGCGCCGACTTCGAGTGACCAGGCGCCCTGCCCATCTCCGCTGCGAATTTTTGTGTAACATCCTGCTCGCCTGGCGCGATAGAGATGATGAAGGGCGCGCAGGGGACGCGCCGCAATGCGACGAGCAGGATGAGAGTGAGGGCGCGCTATGTCGTCCACATCGTCAGGGCTGGCCATCGCCACGCCTGCCACGGATGACCTGAGCCGCGCGCTGGCCACCGAGCGCCCACGGCTGGCGCATCTGTGCCGCCAGCTCACGCAGAACGCCGACGCGGCTGAGGATCTGACGCAGGAGACGCTGCTGGAGGCATGGCGGCTGCGCGACCGGCTGCGCGACCCCGCCGGACTGGGCGCGTGGCTGGCCGCCATCGCGCGCAATGTCTGCCTGCGCTGGCTGCGAGCGCAGGGCCGCGAGCGCGCGCATGTGACGCTGGTGAGCAGCCTGGAGGGCGCCGACGATTTCGCCGCGACCACCCCAGAAGAGCGCCTGCTGGACGCGGCGGACGACCCGCTGGCCGAGGTGGAGCGCGCGGAGGTGGCGGCGCTGCTGGAGCGCGCTCTGGCGACGCTGCCCGCGACGACCCGCGCGCTGACCCTCGCCAGCGCCGAGCTTTCCACCGCCGAACTGGCGCAGCGCTTCCAGCTCTCCGAGGGGGCCGCGCGCGTGCGACTACATCGTGGTCGCCAGGCGCTGCGGCTGGCGCTCAGCGGCGCGCTACGCCCCGAAGCTGAGGCGCTGGACCTCGCGCTGCCCGCCGCGCCCGACTGGACGGTCTCGCGCATCTACTGTCCCTTCTGCGGCGTGGGACGCCTGCGCTACCATGTGGATCGCGCGACGGGCGAGTTCGCCTTTCACTGCACAGGGTCATGCGAAGGGACAGCGGTGGCAGGCTGCTCGGTGAATGAGCCACTGCTGCGGCAGGTGAGCAGCCCAAAGTCGCTGGTGACACGCCACTGCCTCGGTCTCGCCGTCGCCTATCGCGAGGCGCTGGCGGGCGCGCCCCAGCGCTGCGATTGCGGCGGGGTCGTCACCTTCCGCGCGCGCTTCCCGGAGGATGGCGTCTACGGCGCACCCTACGGCATCTTTGGCGTCTGCTCACGCGGTGGCCACGGGGATGATTCCACAGCCTGGCATCTCGCGCTCGATACCGTCGAGGCGCAGCGCTTCTGGCGGCGGTACCCGCGCATGCGCGCGCTCCCCATCACGCTGGTGGAGCGCGAGAATCGCCCGGTCGTCGTGACGGGCTTCGCGGCGTTCGACGGCGCCGCGCGGCTCGACATCGTCTCCGACGCGCACACCTACGCCCTGCTGCACATCGCCACGACTGGCTGACCTCACGCGGGGTAGGTCTTTCACCAACCCAACGCCTTGCCCTCCTCCGCCATCCTCAATTGGATCCTCCCTCTCCCCGTGGGAGAGAGAGACAGAGGGTGAGGCCCTCGCCACGCACGACACGCGATCCACTCGCATCACGTTAGCCTCGTATCATCGGCCATCTCTGGAGGAAGCTCATGCTTGCCGCACTGCGCAACCGCGACTTCTCGCTGCTCTGGTTGGGCGGCCTCATCTCGCTGGCAGGCGACTGGACACTCCAGATTGGTCTGCCCATCGCGCTCTATCAACTGACGCGCTCGGTCGCCGTGCTGAGCGTCTCGCTGCTGGCGTCGCTGCTGCCCTCGGTGGTGGTCGGCTCACTGGCTGGCGTGCTGATCGACCGCTGGGATCGCCGCCGCACGCTCATCATCAGCAACCTCCTGCTGGCCCTCCTGTTGACGCCGCTGCTGCTGCTGCGCTCAGCCAATCTGGTCTGGCTGGTCTATGTGACGCTCTTCGTCGAGGCCTGCCTGGAGCAGTTCACGCGCCCCAGCGAGAGCGCGCTGCTCCCGGCGCTGGTGGACGAAGAGCGGCTCGTCCCGGCCAATGGCCTCATCTCCGTAGCGAGCAACATCGCACGGCTGACCGGTCCGGCGCTGGGCGGCGTGATCGCGGTAGCCTTCGGGCTGGCGGGCGTCACGCTGGTGGACGCCGCCTCGTTCGTGGTGGCGGCGCTGCTCTTCAGCCTGATCCGCGCGCCGCGCCGGCAACCTGCTGTCCAGCCGGCATCCACCACAGAGCCACAGCCCGCCGCGCCATTCTCGCTGGCGGGGGCGATTGGCCATGCGGCGCGCGACTGGCGCGAAGGGATGGGCGTCATCTTTCACAGCCGCACTCTGGCGGTGATCTTCCTGGTCTTCAGCGTCACCTCCATCGGCGAGGGCATCATGGGAACGCTCTTCGTCGTCTTCATGACGGTCAACGCGCACGGCGATGCGCGCGCTTACGGTGGCACGATGAGCGCGCAGGCGGTCGGCGGATTGCTCGGCGGGGCGCTGGTCGCGCTGATCGGCGCGCGGCTGATGTCGCGCTGGTCGCTCTTCATCACCGCCATGCTGTTCGGCGTGATCGATCTCGCCATCTTCAACGCGCCCAGCTATTTCCCGACGCTGGCGCCCCTGCTGGCGAGCAACGTCTGGGCCGCGCGGCTGACCCTCATCGAGCTGCTGCTGGCGCTCTTCGTCGTCGTCGGTGTCCCCGGCGTGGCGCTCATCAGCGGGCTGCAATCGCTCATCCAGGTCGCAGCGCCAGCGCGCTACCTGGGGCGCGTCTTTGGCGCGCTGGGGGCATGCTCGGCGCTCTTCCTGGCGCTGGGCGTATCGCTGGCGGGCTGGCTCGGCCCTCGTCTGGGAACCATCACGCTGCTCAATGCGCAGGGCGCGGGCTACATCGCGATGGGTCTGCTGCTGCTCACACTGATGACGCGCCCATCCGCCGCCCGCCCGGCGCCCGACGCCGCGCCAGCCGAACCGCTGGCGCTGACGACGGAATAATTCCTTAAGCCCCTCTCCCGCGCAGCGGGGGAGGGGTTGGGGTGGGGGCTATTGTCCGGTGAGGATGATGAGCAGGTCAGAGGAGCCAGTCTGCACGACATCCGGCGAGATCGTGATCGTCAGGTTCTCTGAGCCGCGCGTCGCGATGATATTGCGCGTGGCGTTGTTGGTGAAGGTCTGAATCTGCTGCCAGCCCTTGCCGGGGAGCTGCGCCTTATAGAAATTGGCGATGGTATCGACATTGTCGCTCGTGCAATAGCCAAACTCGGCGTTCGAGCCGCTCGTCTCTGCCAGCCGCAACTGCCCGCTGTAGGCGGGAATCTCTGGCGGGAGCGTGGTCGAGACGGAGATGGCCGAGGTGCAGATGTCCGTCGCGCCTGCCAGATTGCCTGAGCCAGGGAGCGGCGTGATGGTGGGCGTCGGCGCCCCGCCGGGGGTGGGCGTGGGCGGTGGCGCCAGAGTCGCGGTGGCCAGGGTGGGCGTCTTCGCCTGCGCCGCGCTGTGGGCGCCCGTGTCGCAGCCAGCCAGCGTCACGCTGAACCCCAGCGCCAGCAGGCAGATGAGCGCCCGCCCGCGCCGACCGACCGCCCGCCGCATGTGCGCGCCCATCTCACCCCCTAGCGGAATCCGATCCTCAGTCCGCGCAGGCGGAGCCGCGCTTCGCGGCGCCAGCCGCCTCCCAGGCGCGGTTTCAACCGCCAGCCACGGATCAGCGCTTCTCGGGCGCCGTGGCTGGCTCGCGCGTCGCCTCGATGACCGCATCCTGCAGCAGCTCGACCGCCGCCTCCATCACGCGGCGCGCGTCGAGCGTCTTGAGGCAGGCGTAGGAATAGCATGTGTTGACCTGCCAGAGCGGCTTAGCGCCAACAAAGCGGAAGCACGGCGCGCAGGGCAGATCGGAGTGCACCACACGGCTGCGATAGCCAGGCCGCCCGACCGGATGAAACTCCGTCCAGTCGGATGGCCCAAAGACGCCGACCGATGGCGTCCCGACCGCCGCCGCGATGTGCAGCGGGCACGAATCGTTGCCGATGAAGAGCGACGACGCCTCGATCAGCGCGCCTGTGACATTGAGCGGCGTCTTGCCTGCCAGCGAATGCACGTTGCCCCGGATCAGCGCAGCGGTCGTGTTTGACATCGGGATATCGGCCTTGCCGCCGACCAGCACGATGCGCGCGTCGAACCGCTCCACCAGATAGTTGGCAACGCGGGCGAAGCGCTCCGGCGCCCAACGTTTGCGGCCATCGAAGCCATCGCCACCGACGTGCATCGTCACCAGCGTATCGCCGGGCCTCACGCCGTCCGCCACGAGCAGCGCGCGCGCGGCGCGGCGGCTCTCAGGGGTCAGGTAGAAGCGCGGGGTGCGCGCCTCGGCGTCGCTGGGGGTGGGCACGAGCGGCTCGATGACCTTGAAATACTGGTCAATGGCATGGCGATTACGATAGACCTCGGCGTTCGGCCCCTCGGCGCCAGTCCCTATCAGCCCCCACAGCCAGGGCATCGCCAGCCCCAGTGTCGGCGCTCGCAGCGCCGCCGCCCGTGTCACGAAGGTTCCCATCGTCGAGAAATTGACGACCAGATCGGGGCGCTCCTGGCTGAGACGACGCACACCGCGCGCGAAGCGCGTCGGTTCCGATTCGTCCCCGCGCTGCGGGACGAGCAGGCGCGCATCCACGCTGGGGTTGTCGAGCAGGATGCCCTCGTTGGATGGCGAGAGGACGACGGTGATGTGTGCGGCGGGGTATCGCCCGCGCAGTAGCGCCAGCGCGGGCGTGAGCAAGAGTGTATCGCCAATCGGACAGAGCGCCGTCACGAGGATACGCTCTGGATCACGGGTCAGCGGAGTGAAGGTCAACGGGCGCCGCCTCATGCGCTCCCCTCCGGCGCTCCGCGCCGTTCATCGGTCAGATCGACATTGCCAACGCCTGTGCGCGCGCCCAGGTAGACGCTCACCAGCCCCGCGACGCCGATGCAGCCCGCCACGACGAGCAGCGCAATCGAGAGGCCCAGGTGGTCGGCGATCCAGCCGATGGCAGGGACGAAAATCACAGTGATGGCGTTCAATAGCATGATTTGTACCGCGAGAACTCGACCCTTGATCCAGTCGGGCGAGCGTTCCTGCACCATGGTCTGCGCAGGCACATTGACCAGATCAAGTCCGATGCCAATCAGGAAGGTGAGCGCCAGCATCTCGCCCAGGTAGGGCGTCGCCGACCACCACTGTTCCCCGAAGAGATACGGAGCGCTCGCATAGCCTATCACAAGGAAGGCCACGCTGGCTGAGAGCGCGATCACTCCGGCGGTGATGGTGCGGGCGTAGCGCAGCTTGCGCGCGATCCACGGCGTCGCAGCCGACCCAATCACAAGTCCTATGCCAGCGGGAATGAAGACCAGAGCGGCGGCCTCTGCCGGCTTGTGGAAGTAGAGCTGGACAAAGCGCGGCGCGATCATCGCTACTACCGCGACCACGATGCCCGCCAGGGTGAGCTGCCAGACCGAGATATGCAGGATGGCGTCGGAGCGGATGAAGCGATACGACTCCACGATGCCTGCCCAGATCTCGCGCAGTTGCGGCGCCTCGTTGCTGCGCTTGCGCACGCCGCTGTCGGTCACGACGCTCGCATCCGGCGAGCGCAGCACAGCATGCGGAATCGCCAGGATGAGCAGCGCGCAGACCAGATAGAGCAGCGTGATGATGACGAACAGGCTGATGATCGGCGAGACGGTCAGCCCATAGTGCGCGCCACCCACGCGGAACTCCGGGATGAACAGCAGCGCCAGCGGGCCGAGTACGATGAGGCCCGCCGCCTGCGCCAGCGTGAAGGTGATATTGAAGAGCGCCAGCGCGTTCATCAGCTCGCCGCGATGCACCAGGCGCGGGATGGCCGCGCCCTCGGCAGGCGTGAAGAATTGCCCGACCATCGCGATGAAGAAGGTCAGCACATAGACTGGCCACACGCTATTTGGCGCCACGATCAAACCGAAGATAAAGACGACCATCGCCATCGCGCGCAGCACGTTGCTCACCCATAGCACCAGCCGTCGGTCGAAGCGATCGACCAGCACGCCCGCTGGCGCGCCGATGAAGAGCGCTGGCAGGCTGAACGCTACAATCGCGCCGCTGGTGGCAAGCGCCGAATCGCTCTCTTTCGTCACCAGCACGATCATGGCGTAGTTGGCCGCGTTATTGATGGTCTGCGAGATGAGTTGCGCCATCCACAGCCGCAGAAAGAGCTTGTTGCGCAGCAGCGTGCGGAATCCGCGCGCCGCCGATGGCCCGGTGGAGTTGACTGCCCGGCGCTGCCCGCTCAGCGAGAGCGGCCCGGTATGGCCAGGGGACGGGTAGTCGTCGTGCCGCGCAGGCGGTACGGTGAACTGCCCATCGTCCTCAGGCGCATCGCGATGGTCGGGCGCCCGTCGCACATCAGCCATAGCTCTCGTCACTCACATTCGTTGGCTTGGTCGGCGCAGCGCCTGACTCGTCAGCGCCTCGACTCACGATCAGTTTGATGCGCTTCTCGACTTCGCTGCGCGTCAAGAGAACCCTCCGTCCGCATCCAAGGCACTTCAGGCCAATATCAGCGCCCAGGCGCACCACGCGCCATTCATAGCTGCCACAGGGATGCGGCTTGCGCAGGCGTACCCGGTCGTTCAGGGCGAGATCGGCGTACTTCATGCGCGCTCCTCTCTGTAGAACGACCAGGGCTGGCCCGACGCCAACCCGCGCGCTGCTCAGGCGCATCTCGCGCTACATCCGCAACATGGGCGCCGCGCGTGTTTGACGGGCATCACGCGCGCGCGTACAACCCACGCGAAGTGATATACGCGCGAACCGGGTCTGGCGTGAGATAGCGCACGGGAAGACCCATGGCAACGCGCTCGCGCAGATCGGACGCCGCGATCGCCAGTTCGATACCAGGCAACACGGCCAGCTTGGCGCTGACACCGGGCAGTCGGCGCTCCAGCTCGGCCAGCGCTTCGGCGTCGCCATCTGGGCGGGCATAGCCAGGTCGGCGCGCCGCGATCAGCGCATCGAGCCGGGCCAGCGCGCCCATCGGATCGCGCCAGTCGGGCAGGCTCAGCAGCATATCCCAGCCGACAATGAAGCCGAGCCAGGCGTCGGCGCCCCAGCGTTCGCGCAGCCGCGCAAGCGTCTCGACCGTGTACGCTGGCTCAGTGCGGTCGAGATCAACCGTCTCCAGGCCAAAACGCTCATCGTCGGCAATCGCCAGCTCCACCATGGCGCGCCGATCCGCCGCAGGGCTGATCGAGATGCCACGCTTGTGCGGCGGCGAGGCGGCTGGCATGAACCAGACGCGATCCAGATCGAGACGGGCGAACGCCTCCTGAGCGAGCGCGAGATGCCCGATATGAGGCGGATCGAACGTCCCGCCCAGAATACCATACCGCACGCCTGCGCGCATCTGTCAGTTTGCTCGCTTTCTGGCTGGCCCCTACAGCAACGTCTCAAGCTGGTCGAGATAGTGGCCGAAGCTATCGAGCGCAGCCTGGATGGGCTGCGGCGTCGAGAGATCGACACCCGCGTCGCGCAGCAGGTTGATGCTGTAGTCCGCATCGCCGGACGATAGGAACCGCTTGTAGCGCCGCACGGCTGGCTCGCCTTCGCTGAGCATCTGGCTGGCCAGCGCCGCCGAGGCCGAGATGCCAGTGGCGTACTGATACACGTAGAAGCTCGAATAGAAGTGCGGGATGCGCGCCCATTCAATCTCGATCAGGTCGTCCACCGTGACCTCTGGCCCGTAGTACGTGTCGTTCAGCCGCTTGTAGAGCGCGCTGAGCGACTCCGGCGTCAGCGCCTCGCCCGCCTCAGCCCGCGCGTGAATCTCGCGCTCGAACTCGGCGAAGAGCGTCTGCCGATAGAGCGTTGTGCGGAACGACTCCAGCGCGTGATTGACGACGTAGAGCCTGAGCGCGGGATCGCTGGCCGTCTGCAACAGGTAGTGCGTCAGCAGCGCCTCATTCAGCGTGGAGGCCACCTCCGCGACGAACAGTGTGTAGTGCGCGTAGGGGAACGGCTGCGTGCGCCAGGTGAAGTACGAGTGCATCGAGTGGCCCATCTCGTGCGCCAGGGTGAACATGCTGTCCATGCTCTGCTGGTAGTTGAGCAGCGCGTAGGGCTGAGTGCCATAGCTGCCCCAGCTATAAGCGCCCGGACGCTTGCCCTGACTCTCCAGCGCGTCGATCCAGCGCGAGCGGAAGCCCTGCGTCAGCGGGCCGGTGTAGTCAGCCCCCAGCGGCGCCAGCGCGGCGGCTACCTGCTGCTGCGCGTCCTCGTAAGCGATCTTGTACTCCACCTCGCGCGCCAGCGGCGTGTAGAGGTCGTACATGTGCAGCGCATCCAGCCCCATCACGCGCTTGCGGATGCGCAAGTAGCGGTGCAGCGCGCCAAGGTTGCTGTTGACCGTGGAGATCAGGTTCTCATAGACGCTGACAGGGATGTTGTGGCCGTCGAGCGCCGCCTCTAGCGCGGTGTCATAGTGGCGCGCACGGGCATAGAAGATGTCTTTCTTGACCTGCGACGCCAGCGTCGCGCCGAAGGTATTGCGATAGGCGTTGAAGGTTCCCAGCATCCCCTGAAAGGCCTCGCGCCGCACGTCGCGGCTCTGGTTTTCGAGGAAGCTCGTCAGATAATTGCCGTGGGTGAGCTGGACTGGCTCACCCTGAGCGTCGTGAACCATCGGCAGCTTCATGTCGGCGTTGTAGAGCATCTCATAGATGCGTTCTGGCGCGGCGCTGACCTCCGCCGACTGCGCCAGCAGTTCCTCCATCGCGGCGTTCAGCACATGGGCGCGCTCGCGGGTCATTTCGTCCAACTGGTGGCGATACAGCGCCAGCCCCGGCTCGCTGGCAATGAAGCTCTCCAGGCGCTCCTGTGGGATGGCGAGCACATCGGGCCGGATGTAGGCTGTGGCGGCGCTGAAGTCGTTGTCCAGTGTCGTGATGCGGTCGGCCAGCGCCTGATAGACCGCATTGGCGCTATCCTGGTGCAGGCGCATGTGGGCGTAGACGTAGAGCTTGCCCAGCGCCTCGGCGATCTGGTCGCGCGCGGCGAGGGCCGCCAGCAGCGTCTGCGCCGATTCGCCCAGCCGCCCGGCATAGCCCGCGACCTCCGGCAGACGCGCCGCGACGCGCGCGTATTCCGCCTCCCAGACCGCATCGGACGGGTAGATTGCTTCGAGATTCCAGGTCATCTCGGTCGGTATCTCTGAGCGCCTGGGCAGCGCCTGCGCGGTCGTCATGTTCGCTCCTGTGTGGCTCCGGCTTGGTGTACCATGATGAGGCGCGGCGCCTGCGGATGAGGTCGCGCCGCTAGCAGTGTATAACACGGAGCGCGAGCGAGCGGTTGAAACGGCGCAACGACCGTTGGCGAGGATGCGATGAGGAAGAGTGATGGGCAAGAGAGAGCCAGGGTCGGCGCCACTGCCGCGCGCGTTCTATGACCGGCCTACGCTGGAGGTGGCGCGCGAGCTAATTGGCAAGACGCTGCTGCGGCGCACGGGGGAGGGCGTAGCGGGCGGGCTGATCGTGGAGACGGAGGCCTATGTCTCGGCCATCGACCCCTCCGCGCACGGCTTTCGCGGGCAGACGCCGCGCAACCGCTCGATGTTCGGCGAGCCGGGCCATGCCTACGTCTATCGCTCGTATGGCATCCACTTCTGCCTGAATGTGGTCACGGAGGGCGAAGGCGTGGCGGCGGCGGTGTTGATCCGCGCCATCCGCCCGCTGGTCGGCGTCGAGTTGATGCGGGCGCGGCGTGGCGAGCGCATCGCCGAGCGCGATCTGGCGCGTGGGCCGGGGCGGCTGTGCCAGGCGCTGGCGTTGACGCTGGCCGACGACGGCGCGGATCTGCTCGGCCCGTCGCTCTGGCTCGCCGAGACGCCCGCCATGGAGGCGGCGCTGCCCATCGCCGCCACGCCGCGCGTCGGCATCGCGCAGGCGGCAGAGTGGCCGTGGCGCTTCGTCGTCGCGGGCGATCCATTCGTCTCAGCGCGCGGTGTGAAGGGCCAGGCGCCCGGCGGCTGAAGCATGTTTGGAAACCACAGCTTCAGGCGGGTAAACTTGGAGAGTAGTAGACACTGAGATTTGCCGACCGGACGCCTGCGTCGGCTCAACGTTGGGTTCAAACAGAAGAGGTACATCATTGTGGCTGCGCCACTCCCGGAGTCCACGCATGACTTATTCGAACGTCCTATTCTGTGTGCTCTGAGTACGATAAATCCCGATGGACGCCCGCACACCGTTCCCGTCTGGTGCGATTTTGACGGGACGCATGTGCGCGTGAACTGTCCAGCGGCCAGCCGAAAAGCTCGCAACATGGCAGTCGGCAGCAACGTGACGGCGCTGTTGATTGATCCGCAGCAGGCCTATCATTGGATTGAGGTCATGGGGCATGTGGTCGACATCAGAGACGAGGCGCATGGCGCACGCGATCACATCAACAGCCTGGCGCAGAAATACACTGGCAATCCGGTCTATCAAGGCTACGGAAACAGCAATGTGAATCGTCTCATGTACCTCATCGAACCCGATACCGTGCATGGCCGATAGCCGCCGTGGATTTCAGAGCCAGCGTGAGGTCGCCCTATGCCTATTCAGCAGCTACCGCCAGCGCTAGCCGCCAAGATCGCCGCCGGTGAGGTGGTGGAGCGCCCCGCGTCGGTGGTGAAAGAGCTGGTGGAGAACGCGCTCGACGCCGGAGCCACCAGCGTGCGCGTGGAGCTGGAGGGCGGCGGGCTCGACCTGATCCGCGTGGTGGACGATGGGCGCGGCATCCCCAGGGATGAGCTGGCGCTGGCCTTCGTGCGCCATGCCACCAGCAAGATCGCCACGCTGGATGATCTGGAGCGCATCCGCACGCTGGGCTTTCGCGGCGAGGCGCTGGCCAGCGTCAGCGCGGTGGCGCGCGTCACGCTCATCAGCCGCGCGCAGGGCGCCGCAGCGGGCGCGCAGTTGACCGTGGAGGAGGGGCGCGTCGGGCCGGTCGTAGCAGCGGGCGCGCCTACTGGAGCCAGCGTCAGCGTGCGCGGCCTCTTCAGCTCGCTGCCCGCGCGGCTCAAGTTCCTGAAGACGCGCGCCACCGAGACGGGCCACAGCCTGCGCCTGCTGGAGCAGTACGCGATGGCGCACCCCGGCGTGCGCTTCACGGCGGTCAGCGAGGGGCGCGAGGTCTTCCACACCAGCGGCGGCGGCAAGCTGCTGGATGTGCTGATGGCCGTCTACGGGCTGAGCGTGGCCGAGCAGATGGCGCCGATTGGCGAGACAGCGCTGCCCGACGACGACCGCGACGACCGCGACAATGTGAGCGATGCGCCCGTGCCCGACCCGGATCGCCCGCGCGTGGGTGGCTATGTCAGCAAGCCGACGTGCTACAAGGCGACGCGCCAGTACCTCTCGTTCTTCGTCAATGGCCGTTGGGTGCAGAGCCGCACGCTCAGCTTTGCCGTGGAGGAGGCGTATCACTCGCTGCTGCTGGCGGGTCGGCATCCTATCGCGGTCGTCAATCTGACGCTCGACCCCTGGCTGCTGGACGTGAATGTGCATCCCGCCAAGACGGAGATCAGGTTTCTGCGCGAGCGGCAGGTCTACGCCGCCGTGCAGCGCGCCACCCGCGCCGCCGTCATCGACTCCGCCAGCGCGCCGGAGGTCTCGACGCGCATCTTCTCCATCCCCGCATGGGAGGCGGTCGGCGCCGCGCCTGCCAGTGAGCCTGTCCCGTCGCAGGCGGATGGCGCAGCGGAATCCGGCGCGGCGCCCACCGATACGGCGGCAGATGCGGCGGTGGGCGCGGCATCGCTGTGGGTGGGGCAGGGGCGCATCGCGGCGGGCGAGCGCGTCAGCGGCTTCACGGCGCCGGGCGCGCCAGCGGCGGATGCTGCCATCGGCGGGGCGCGCATGCCCGCGCTGCGCGTGCTGGGCCAGGTCTCGCAGGCGTACATCATCGCCGAGGGGCCCGATGGCGTCTATATGGTCGATCAGCACGCCGCGCATGAGCGCATCCTGCTGGAGAAGATGATCGCCGAGTGGCGCTCGCAGGCGGTGGCCTCGCAGCTCCTGCTGGAGCCGACCGCGCTGGAGCTGGCGCCCGCCGAGCGCGAGCAGGTGGAGGAGCATCTGGACGCGCTGCGGCGCATCGGCTTCGAGATCGAGCCATTCGGTGATGAGGCGATGCTGACGCGGGCCGTTCCGGCCATGCTGGCGGGCAAGCTGCGCGGCCAGTCGCTGCGCGAGCTGATCGTGGCGCTGGCGGGGGCCGACGCCGATGCCGCCAGCCACGGCGAGACGTGGGAGGAGCACGCGCTGGCCAACGTAGCCTGCAAGGCGGCCATCAAGGCGGGGCAGTCACTGTCCCCCGACGAGCAGCGCGAGATGATTCGCCAGCTTGAGGGCGCCAGCGCCTACCAGAGCTGCTGCCATGGGCGCCCCACGCTGGTCAAGCTCAGCCTCTCCGCGCTGGAGCGCGAGTTCGACCGCAGGTGAACCTCCTCTTCCACCCCTCCCCACCAGGGCAGGAGAGGCGCTTACATGGGAGAATTGATGGCCACACCCAAGGAAGGCAACTCCTTCGATACGATCATTTCTCATGAGCGCGCCATTGCCCGCCACGCTGCTGAGTGGTCGGCAGGAGGGCGCAGTGACACTCCAGGCACGATCGGTCAACTCGCCTCGTCCGGCCATCGGACACTCCTCCTGTGCGCCGATTTGCTCAGGAGAATAAGCGCATCCAGCCGATTCATCAGACAGACCCTGGTCGCCAGAAGGCCACACACAGCGCATGGCTGATTGCGCAGCACAACGTGAAGCGCCACTCCAGGCGACGCTCTACCCTGGGGGGAATGAAATTCTCTCTGCGCGGCTAGCTAAGACTAGTCCAGCGAACTGGCCCGACGCACGGCGCAGACGAAGGTGTTCTGAACTACACTTCCCTTGGACGCCGAAAGCTCAACCGCTCAGCGTCAGACACCTGAAACGCCTTCACGGCTGACAGCGACGAAGCGACTATCGCGTTGACCAGCCACAGGCGCTCGCCCAACTGAGGAGGATGATCATGCGACCTGGTCGTCGGCTCATGCGAACCGCTGCCGTAGGAGGCGCCGCCTATATGGTTGGCGGCCATGCGGCGAGAAGATCTGCCCAACAGCAACAACAGGAGGAAGCGCAGAATGCCCAGATAGCTGACCTCCAGCAACAGCAGACAGCGACGGCGCAACCGCAATACGGGCAGCAACCGCCACAATATGCGCCACCACCACAGTATGGACAGCAGCCGCAGTATGCTCCGCCGCAAGCCGCGCCACAGCCTGCCCCAGAGCCGACGCCATCCGCGCCCGAGCGCGACCCGATAGAAGCCTTGAAGCAGCTTGGTGAGCTCAAAACGGCTGGCGTCATCACGGACGAAGAGTTCGCGGCCAAGAAAGCGCAGTTGCTGAGCCAGATTTGATCCGCTGGGCAATCGGATTGTTTGACGCGCGGAGAGCGACCACATCCTGGGAGGTTGGGTATGTCACTAGGACCGCTGGAATACCTCGTCGTCGAATTCGAGGGCGACCACTTTACTGGCGAAATCCTGCCAGAACTGCACTCCTTGCACGATCAGGGCATCGTGCGTGTGGTTGACCTGGTGCTCGTGCAGAAGGATGCCGAGGGATCTATCACGGTGCGGGAGTTGAGCGATCTGAGCGAAGAGGAGGCGAAGCCCTATGGCCCGATGGCGGGCGACATTCTCAGTTTGTTGTCGCCCGGCGACATCGATGATGCCGCGCACGCGCTCCCCAACAACAGTACAGCCGCCGTCGCCTTGCTCGAACATACCTGGGCTGCGCGCTTGAGGGAGAAGATTCTGAAGGCGCAGGGCAGGTTTGTGAGCGAGGGGCTTGTTCCGGCCAGCGACGTCGAGGCGTTGAGTGAAGAGCTGGCGTCGCAATCCACTACGGCGCATTGATGGCTCGGACGCCCAGTGACTGGGACGCAGCACCTCCTGGCACATGGCGCATGTGAGATTCGAACGCATCAGCAAAGGAGTAAGCGATGAGTACACTGGTGGTTGTCGAATATCCCGATGAATTTCGGGCAGCCGAGGTTCTCGCGTCCTTGCGGCGCCTGAACAAAGAGTATCTGATCGATCTGGAAGACGCCTGCTACGTCACCAAAGACGCCAACGGCAAGATCAAGCTGCACCAGAACACCACCCTGACGGGCGCTGGCGCTGCAATGGGTGGCATGTGGGGCATGCTGATCGGTCTGCTCTTCTTCGTGCCATTCCTCGGCCTGGCCATCGGCGCTGGCCTCGGCGCGCTTACCGGGAAAATGTCGGACTTCGGCATTGACGACAAGTTCGCCAAGCAGGTTGCCAGCGACTTGCAGCCGAAAACCTCGGCGATCTTCGCATTGATCCGCAAGTCCACACCCGACAAGGTAGTGCCAGAAGTGGCGAAGTATGGCGGCACAGTCCTTCAGACGTCCATGTCCAAGGATGCCGAGGAGAAGCTGCAGGCGGCCATGAACCAGGGCGCTGGTGAGCAGCTCGCGCAAGCCCAGGCCGCCGCCGAGGCGCAGTCTGTCAGCGCCACGCAGACGACCACTGATACGGGAGCATCTGGTACCGTCTCGTAGCGCTGGCGTACCACTCTCGATCAGAATGTGACTGTCGTCCGAATCCTTCAAATCCTTCGGAGCGCAGGGCTGGCATGAATGGCCCGCGCTCCGAAGGATTCGTCCATGCTTCCCCCACACGACGGCTACCGCCGCAAGAGGTACTCAGCATGACCAGGCAGCTAAAGCTTCGTCATCCAACCGAGATCGCCCTCTATGCGTTGTGCGTGACACTCAACCTGCTGATTCTCGCTGCGCTCATTGAGCTCGTCGTGTTTGTGTGGACCCATCCGTCCCTGCTGGACAATCAGGTGTTGACTGATACCGCTCTGACCATCCTGATCGGTCTCATCTTGTTGCCTCTGGCGTATGTCGTCTATCGCAACTTGACGCGCGCATCTGTGCGCGGCTCGGCGGTTCTGGTCTCCAAGGAGCAATTCCCGGAATTCGCCGCCGTCCGGGACACATTCGCGCAGCAGCTGCGCCTGCGCAGGGTTCCGGAGGTGTATGTCAGCAACGGAAATGGCCAGTTGAATGCCTTTGCCGCGTCAGCCTACCGCGTCGATTTCGTTGTCCTGCACAGTGAATTGTTCGCCAATCTGTATCAGAATAACCGCGAAGGTTTGTCTTTCATCCTGGGCCACGAGATGGGGCATATCCGACTCCATCATACAGACTTGTGGTACCAACTCTCGCTCGCTTTCATCAGACTCGTCCCACTCATCCCCGGCTTTCACTCACGAGCGTGCGAATACTCCAGTGATCGGCATGGCGCCTTCGTGGAGCCGCATGGGGAACAGGGTCTCGTGTTGCTGACTGCGGGTCGCTATGTCTACCGTGACGTGGACGTAGACAACCTCCTGTACCAGGCTGCGCATGTGCGCGGCTTCTGGCCCGAGTTGGCGCAGCTCACACAGTCGCATCCGCTCACCATCTGGCGCTTGAAGAAGCTCTATGACATCGGGCTTTTCACCAGTCGGCGCCTCCCGCAGCCAAGTCCGCAGCCAGGCTTCCGGCCCAGCCCTCAGCCAGGCCAGAGTATGCCATCTGAGGCGTAGAGCAGGTATGAGCTCTACTCTGGCGCACTATGGCTTCGATCTCTACCTGTTGCGCTCCATCATGGCGCGCTGGTAGCGTCGCGGCCCGCTCACGCAGAGAGGCGCAGGGCGCAGCATGGGCCGCCCGTCCCCTGATGAGGGGCGCGCGACCCATGACCGTGAGCGCCGGGGCAATCTCAATCGCCGCTCTGATCTTCTGGCTTGGCCTGTGCCCCGTCAGGCAATGAGCATTCTGGAAGAGCCAGATTCTTCTCCACAACGCACGTTAGACAGACCCTGTGGAGCCTGGATACCCCTCGATTTGCTGCCGGTTACCGAAGACGCTGCCAGCGTACGACGACAGGTCGAGGAAGAACGCGAGCACGATCCAGAGCCATTCCCAGCCCACGACGCCGACCCCTGGCGTCCAGAGGACGACATACATGATCGAGGTGAGAGGTAAGAAGGCAAGACCGAGCAATGGCCCCACGAACGTATTGAACGCGCGGTCGACGAGCGGGGTGAACACCCACATAAAGAGGAACGCCAGGCGCGGAGCGGTCACCAAGAGCAGGGCAATAAGGCATGGCATGGGTTGCCTCCCGGTGGTGGTCTACGGGTTCACTGCGCGCGGCGCGGCGCCATGTCGCTCGCCAGGCGCGCTAGCGACCAGACGTGGAGCATCCTACGATGAACATTGCAACACGGAGATGAGCGAGTTTGTCTTGCTGTGCGCCGTCGCCACCGACGCCTTGATATCCTGAACCTTCACGGATGTCTGGCCGATCGGCGTGTTGTCCGGATAGCCTTCGAGCTTGGCGGTCAGCTTGTCATTCGCCGATTTGAGCTGATCCAGCAGTGGCCGCGACGCAGCAGGTATCTGCGACTCAATCGCACTCAGCGCCGACGTGACCTTCTGCTGCGCCGCTTTCACTTCCCCCACCGTCGTGCTGGAGTTCACGTTCGAGAGTGAATCGAGCGCCTGATTGACTCGCGTCAGCCCGTTACAGACCGTCGTCTTGGCGGATCCAGAAGGGGGACTGCCTGAAGAGGAGGTCGAGCCGCAGGCCACCAGGGTCGTCACCAGCATGAGCAGGACGGCCAGCAGATAGGCGTAGGAACGTCGCGTCATCGTGCATCCTCCTTCAAGCGTTCATCCAAGCGCGCATCACCATCCATCGTTCTGCGGAGCACGCGCTACGACATCGCCTCCATGCTATTGCCTGGAGCCGGCGTGGGCACAGCCGTCGGCGCCGCCTGCGGAGTGTAGGTTGGCGTGGTAGCTGCGGGTGTTTTGGCCGTATCACGCGCATAGGCTGGGGAGTTCGCTTCCCTGGGCCGGAGAATGAGATAGGCGCAGACCCCAATCCACGGGAAGAAGATGATCACCATCGCCCAGAGCGCCTTCATCCAGCCGACGAGGTCGTCGCGCCGCATCAGATCGATCAATGTCACCACCCAGATGATGCTCAGCGGCACGAAAATGAACACAAGCCAGAATACGTCCCTTGCCGTCATGCGATGCCTGCACTTTCTGGCGCTCTCTGACGCCGATGCGGGCGTGCAGTACGCCGCACGGGTCAGCATCGGCGCCTTTCGCGCGAGATGCGTCCACCCAACGCGGTCGTACTGACGCTCTCTCGAGCATACCCTGACCAAACGTCGCGCATATCCTGCGGAAGGTGGGTTCCCGTGGCGAGGGTATGCGCGACTCCTGGGGCAGCGGTCGCCTCGCTCAACGGCAAGCGGCGACCTCACATCGAGGCAAGGGCGGCCCTGGCCGTTGCGACTCGCCCTGCGTCACGTCCCGCGTCACTTCCTGCGTCACTTCCTGCGTCACGCCGCAGCATTGGCGACCTGAGGCGCGCCAGCAATGTGACGGGGAAGGAGGGCGCCTGCGATGAATCCGATGAGAGCGAAGGCCCCCATCACGATCAGCGCGGCCCCATAGATACCGTTCCCTGGGACCACCTCGGACACCAGCACAGAGCCGACGAAGGCGGTTCCTAGCGAGGAGCCCAGATTCGAGACACTGCGTGAGAGACCCGAGATCTCCCCCTGATCTTTGTCCGGGAAGCTGGACTGCACCACGTTGACCGAGGCTGTCAGCATGACGCCAACGCCGACACCAAAGAGAAACTGGCCGGGAATGAAGGTGAGGATGCTCGAGGTGGCGTCCGACAGCAGCAGCAGCAGCACGATGCCGATAATCGCCAGAGCGAATCCACCTGCGATGAGGCGCTTCTGGAGGCGCCGCTGCGCCATCCGCCCCGCCAGCGCCGAGGCGAGCAGGATGCCGATAGTCGCGGGCGTCAGGATCAAGCCCGTTTCGATGGCGTTGTAGTGGCGCACCGTCTGCAAGAAGACCGAGATGACAAAGAAGCTGCCCTGCATGATGAGCCACTGCATGTTCTGCGTGACCAACCCCAGATTTGAGGTGCGGTTGCGGAACAATCTGGTCGACAGCAGCGGCTCTTTGCCCGCCCGTTCAGCGGTGCGGATGTGGAGGAAGAACCACATCAGGATCAGTGCGCCGATGACCACGAAGAGCCACACGGGCGAGATGCTACCCTTCGGGATGATGACGGTATCGCCAATCTTGAAATCTTCCCTGGACGCAAACCAGCCGTAGGTGCGCGATTGCAGCACGCCCAGCACGACAAAGAACAGGCCAGCAGCCGAGAGCACGGCGCCTTCGAGGTCGAAATGTGGCCGAGCGCCCTGGATGCCGGGATCGGCGATGCGACGAGCCATCACGATGATCGTGATGACTACCAGCACCTGGAGGCCAAAAGAGGCGCGCCAACTGATCGCACTGGTCACGATGCCGCCGATCAACGGGCCTGCCGCCGCCCCGATGCCGCCCGCGCCGCTGATGATCCCGAAGGCTTTGGCGCGTGAGGGAATGTCGGGAAACGCGACGGTGATCAGGATATAGACGGGTGGGATCAGGAGCGCGGAGCCGATGCCTTCCAGGAAGGAGTAGCCCACCGTCATCACACCAATCGTCGGCGCCAGCGCAGCCATCAAGCCGCCGATGCCGTATACGATGAGGCCGAGCATCAGGCAGAACTTTCGCCCCCAGATGTCCGTCAACTTGCTGCCCGGAATCATCAGCGCAGCCATGACCAGCGTGAACAGCGTGATCGCCGTCTGAATCTCGAGGACGGTCACGCCGAGGTCGGTCGCAATGCTATTGATCGCCACGTTCATATTGGTAGCGGCATAGCTACAGATGAATTGCGCCAGCGCAAGCGGGGGCACGAGCGCTCCAGCGTTGAGTGTCGCCTTACCTGCGTTCGTTGGCGCCCTGCCAGCGTCCATCGGCGTATCCATACCGAGTGTCTCCTTTGTCCCAGATACTCGCCTCTGGAGTCGGTCGCACACACGCGCGCAGGGGATTTGCGCTTCAACTCGGTTTCAATTCACCTGCGTCGCAAACGCGTAAGCGCCGGTCTGTGCGCACGCGGCGGCGAAGGCGGCGTTCGATTACGGCGACATCGAGGAGGATACGACGCCAGATTCGGCGCCGTACCGACTGAAAGGCAAGACGCGCTGGCGAGTGCTCCGCTCACCCTTTGGCGAGGCGTGTCACGCAACGGGTAGCGCGGTCGCCCCCTGCTAGTTGGCCGCCAGGCGAATCGCAGGAGCCACCACTTCCAGCGCGACGACCCGCATGAGCTCCGCAACCGGCGCCGCCAGGATGACCCCAGTCAGTCCGAGCAGCTCGCCTCCAACCAGAATCGCCACGAGAACCAGTAACGATGATGGCCAACGTGTACGATAGATACGTACGCGGCTGCTTCGCAGAGCGGTCAAAGCCAAGAACGTCTCAGGCTTAGCCGCGAACCGCTCTCGCGTTGTCAGCGCAGTGGCCACACAGTGACCATGTTCAACTGGAAAGGAGCGTCAGAAGCCCATGCCACATCCAGAGCAAATCGCCTTTCTCACGCCAGCGGGACTGGCAGCGGCGGGCTACACGCCTGTGGCCACCGTGCGCGGCGGGACCACTATCTACCTCTCCGGCCAGGTGGCGCTCGACGCCTCCGGGGCGCTGGTGGGGCGTGAAGACTTCCGCGCGCAGGCGCGGCAGGTCTTCGAGAACCTGAAGACGGCGCTGGCTGCGGCTGGGGCCGACTTCAGCCACGTCGTCAAGCTGAGCATATTTATCCTGGATCGCGCCAACCTGCCCACATTGCGCGAGGTGCGCGATCAGTACGTCAACACCGCGCATCCGCCGACCAGCACGCTGCTGGTGGTCGCTGGGCTGGCGCAGGAGGCGTTTCTGCTGGAGATCGAGGCCGTCGCCAGCCTGCCAGATGAAAGTTGAGGGAGCCGATGGACAGCAAGAGCGCTAGCTATCAAACCATTGACGAGTACATTGCACAGTTCCCCGCCGACATCCAGGCGCTGCTCGCAGCGGTGCGGGCGACCATCCGCGCCGCCGCGCCCGACGCGCAGGAGCGCATCGCGTACCAGATGCCGACCTTCGCGCAGCAGGGCAATCTCGTCCACTTTGCCGCCATGAAGGGCTACATCGGGTTCTATCCCACGTCCAGCGGCGTCGAAGCCTTCCAGACTGAGCTGGCGCCCTACGCCAGCACGAAGGGAGCCGTACACTTCCCCTTCGACCAGCCGCTGCCGCTGGACCTGATTCGCCGCATCACCGAGTTTCGCGTCCGCGAGAATCTGAAGCGAGCAGCGGCCAGGGCGAAAAGCGGGCGGACGGGTAGCGCTCGGCCATAAATGGCCGCGAAGCGCTCAAAGTCGCCATCGGTTGCGTGTGGGCCGCTATTTTGGTATACTTGTCGGGTATCTTGCCAGAAATAGCCAGTGATACGCCACGATACAGAACCATCACGAGCGCGCCGTCAATGCGTGGCTGCGCTGCGCCTCGTCATCGGCGCCTGAGTCAGGATCAGGCGCCCAGGAGGAATCTGCTACCCATGCCGAATATCAAGTCGGCCAAGAAGCGCATGCGCATCGAAGAGAAGCGCCGCCTGCGCAACAACGCCGTCAAGTCCACCGTGCGCACGTACGTCAGCAAGGCGCGCACGGCCATCGCCCACTCTCCGGCGGAGGAGACGACCGAGGCGGCCATTCGCGAGGCCATGAGCAAGCTCGACAAGGCGGTGTCGAAGGGCGTGCTGCATCGTAACAACGCCGCTCGCCGCAAGTCGCGCCTGATGGCGCGCCTGCACGCCGCCGAGCAGGCGTCCAAGTAAGCGCCAGGTAGCCGCCGCGCTCAGCGGTCGCGCTCAGCGCAGCATCGGTTGCGCTCACCGCAAACCCCAGACGACAGGAGTCCGTACGTATATCGTGCGGACTCTTTTGTTGCGCTCTCCGATATCGTACTCTACGCAAACCCTTCGGCTCCCAGAGGGAGAGGGCCGGGGTGAGGGCTGCTGGGGCGCCGGTTCGCACATTTCGCGCATTCGGTACGCTGATTGCGAGTTGAGACTTGCCGGGACTGTCGCCCGCTCTATACTATCAAGGGAGCGCGAAGCTTCGCCACCAGACATCCGCGCAGGGAGCGCGCGAAGCGATATGCGCTGGGGCCGGCGTCGCGTGGGAGTCGAAAAGGAGCCACAGCCCATGCTTGCGCGTAATAAGAATCTCATCATCGCGATTGCGGTGGTGGCCACGCTGCTCATCATCGGTTTCGTGGTGGTCGCGACCTTCTTTAGCTGGTGGCCTGTGGTGGTGGACATCACCCTCGTCGTCGCTGCGGTCGCCAGCCTTATCCTGCTGTCCGCGCTGATCTACGCGGTGTTCTCGCTGACCCGCACGGTGCTGCGCATCCGCGACGAGATCATGCCCGCGCTCGACTCGTTCAAGTCCACCGCGTCTACCGTGCGCGAGACGGCCCGCACCGCCAGCTCGTTTGGCGTGCAGCCAGCCGTACGCACGGCCAGCGCGGTGCTGGGTGGCGGCCAGATCGCCTCGGTGATTCTGGGACGCGGGCAGGCGCGGTCGCGCTCCGAGAAGCGCCAGCGCCGTCGTCAGGAGCTGGAGCGCGAGATGGAGCGCGAAGAGCGGCTGGAGATGGAGCAGACCGGTCTGACACTGGAGGCGGGGACCGTGGAGGCGCCCAATGGTCATCGCTAGCGCCCAGCGCGCGCTCGTCAATTCGCCGCAATGGCTGCATGTGATGGGCCAGATCGCCGGAACGTTGCTGCTGGTCGAGTTGCTGGTCGCGCTGGTGATCGTCTGCGCGCTGATGGGCGGGCTAGCCTACGGCGCGTGGTGGCTGCATCGCAACGTCATCCCCGTGGTCAACGACTACGCCGAGCAGGCGCAGGGCGTCATGAACAGAGCTGAGCATGGCGGCGAGGTCATCGTGGAGCGAGTGGCCACCTTCCACGGCGCGCAGATGGGCGTGCTGACGGGGCTGCGCGTCTTCCTGTTTGGCAGACCACAGCGCGCGGCCGCCCCTGCTGGACGCGACACCGCAGCCACTCCGCGCGACGCACGCGGATGACCGCGGCTAGGCGACCGCAACCGATGTGAACGCCCACTAGCCCAGCGCTGGAACGGATCAAGCATTCCGTGTGGCGACAACTCACCAGCTCATTCGCGCGTTTTGGCCATCTGCGCCGGAACGCGCGGCTCTATCTCATCTCCAATACCCTGCAAGCGTTCACCGCCGGAGCGCTCGGCGTCCTCTACACGCTCTTTCTGCATAGCATCGGCTTCGGCACGACCTTCATTGGCGTCACGCTGTTTGTGGCCACGGCAGGCGGCGCGCTGGGCATCTTGCCCGCGAGCTGGCTCGTGCGGCGGCTGGGCTGGCGCGCCATGCTGCTGTGGTCAGATGTGATCGGCGGAGTCGCCATCGCCGTGCAGTTGCTCGCGCCGACGCCTGCCGTCGTTCTCATCACCTCGGTGGGCATCGGCGCCTCGGTGGCCATCTTCCTCGTGCTCAATGCGCCCTTTCTGGCGGCCAATAGCGCGCCCGATGAGCGCAACGCCATCTTCGCGCTCAACAACGCGCTGGGCTTTCTGGGCGGCGTCAGTGGCACGCTGATCGGCGGCTTCCTGCCCATCTGGATTACGGCGGGCTTCCAGGCGCAGACGCCCTGGCTGCTGGCGCTGCGCCCCCTGCTGCTGGCCGAGCCACAGGCGCGCGTCTATCAACTGGCGTTGCTGATGGCGGGCGTCGTCGCCGTCCCCTCGATCATCCCGGTCTTTCTGCTGCGCGACGAGCGCGACGAGCGCGGCCAGAGCCAGCAGAGCGCCGCTGTGCCAGGCGAGGCCGCTCCACGCGCGCCCACGCCCCCGCTGGGCGAGCGCATCGGCGGCTGGCTGCGCATCGCGTGGGAGGCTGTCAGCAGCAGCGTGGGGCGCTTCTCATTCAGCCAGGCGCTGGTGGGGTTCGGCGCTGGCCTCTTCTTCCCCTTCCTCAACATCTATTTCGTCGATCGCCTGGGCGCTTCGACCGCCTTCTACGGCGCGCTGACGGCGACCGTCACGGCGCTGCTGGCCGTCGTCTCGCTGGCCTCGGCGCCGCTGGCCGACCGCTTCGGGCGAGTGCGAGTGGCGTTGGTGGCGCAGATTCTCTCGCTGCCCTTCATGGTGGCGATGGGCGCGACGCCGCTGCTGATCGTGGTGGCGGCCTGCTACGTCATCCGCTCCACGCTGATGAATACGGGCAGCGCGCCGCTGCAAGCCTGGCTGATGGACGCCGTCACGCCACAGCG
Source organism: Ktedonobacterales bacterium (assembly GCA_036559055.1). Taxonomy (GTDB): domain Bacteria; phylum Chloroflexota; class Ktedonobacteria; order Ktedonobacterales; family JADMIN01; genus JAKAIY01. The sequence continues at coordinate 10,788 of DATBTW010000241.1, read as the reverse complement.
GCGCGTGCTGGCGAGCAACGCCTACAATATCAGTTGGCAGGGCGCCTGGGCGATTGGCGCGGCGCTGGGTGGCGGCCTCATCGCGCTGGGCGGCTACGGCCTGCCCTTCTACGTCGCGGCGGCCTGCTATGCGGTCAGCGCCGCGCTGCTGGGCGCCTGGTTCCTGCCGCGTCATGGCGAGCGCGGCGAGGCCGCTCCGGCGCTGGCGCCAGGCAAGCGCGCCGAGCCGTAGACGGGTCGCGCTCGCGGCCAGAGGCGGGCGCGCGACGGCGGCTTGAAAGCCGCAGAGGCGTGCTCGCCTGCGGCGGCGCGGAGTCGGGCATGTATGCCTCGTCCGCGCCGTGCGTCGGCCTTTCAAGGCCGCGACCCCACGTCGTTCGCGCCTTGCGTAACCACCGCTGGATGTCAGATGCTACATTCGGAGTCTTGAGACGCGCGAGCCAGGCGCGCTGCGATGAAGGGATGGGCGCACGATGGATGGGTATCACGGCGTTCGACAGCCAGCGCGCCAGCTCCGGCTCGCCCTCGCGCAGATCAATGTCACGGTGGGCGATCTGGCGGGCAATGTCGCGCGCATCCTGGCGGCGGCGCGCGAGGCACGGGCGGCGGGCGCCACGGTAGTCTGCGCGCCCGAACTGGCGATTCCCGGCTATCCGCCCGAGGATTTGCTGCTCAAACCGGGCTTCGTCTCCGACAATCTGCGCGCGCTCGACGACCTGCGCCGCGCCAGCGCCGAACTGAGCGGCATGACCATCATCACCGGCTTCGTCGATCGCGCCAACGACCTCTACAACGCCGCCGCCATCTTGCGCGAAGGCCGATTGCTGGGCGTCTACCACAAGCAATACCTGCCCAACTACGGCGTCTTCGACGAGGATCGCTACTTCAGCCCGGGGCGTGAGACGCCCACGTTCATCATCGATGGCGCGCAGGTCGGAGTCAGCATCTGCGAAGACATCTGGTATCCCAATGGCTCGCCCACGCTCCAGGCGTATGAAGGCGCCGAGGCGCTGCTCAACATCAGCGCGTCACCCTTCCATGCGGGCAAGCAGGAGGCGCGCGAGCGCATGCTCTCCACCCGCGCCGCCGACACCGGCTGCCTCGTCGCCTATCTCAATCTGGTCGGCGGACAGGATGAACTGGTCTTCGATGGCAGCAGCGTCGTCTTCGATGGGCGCGGCGAGCTGATCGCGCGCGCACGCGCCTTCGCCGAAGATCTGCTGGTGGTAGATGTGGATGTCGAGGATGTCTTCAGTACGCGCCTGCATGACCCACGGCGGCGCAAAGACCGCGACGCGCTCAGCGAACCCATCGCGCCGCCTGTCGTCGTCTCGCTGGCGCCCGCGCCGATCCACCGCGCGCCCGATGTCTCGGTGCATGCCGCCGTGACGCCTGCGCTGGGGGCGCCGGGGCGCATCGAGCCGCTGCCCGACCGCATGGAAGAGGTGTATCGCGCGTTGACGCTGGGGGTCGGCGACTATGTGCGCAAGGGCGGCTTCAGTGAGGCGCTGGTGTCGCTCTCCGGCGGCATCGACTCCGCGCTGACGGCGACCATCGCGGTCGATGCGCTGGGCGCGGAGAAGGTCATCGGCGTCTCGCTGCCCTCGCGCTACTCGTCGGCGGGCAGCCGCGACGACGCCCGCGCACTGGCCGAGCATTTGGGCATGCGGTTCATGACCATCGCCATCGAGCCGATCTTCGCCTCCACTATGCAGACGCTGGAAGAGCCGCTGGCGACCTTTGGCCCCAACACATCGACCCTGACCGAGGAGAACGTCCAGGCGCGCATCCGTGGCCTGCTGATGATGGCGCTCTCGAATCGCTCAGGCGCCATCCTGCTCTCCGCGGGCAATAAATCGGAGATGGCGGTGGGCTATGCGACGCTCTACGGCGATATGGCAGGCGGGTTCGCCGTGCTGAAAGATGTCTTCAAGACGCTGGTGTGGGACCTCTCGCGCTGGCGCAATGAGCAAGCGGGACGCGAGTTGATCCCGTGGGTCACCATCGAGAAGGCGCCCTCAGCGGAACTGCGCCCCGACCAGCAGGATAGCGACTCGCTGCCACCCTACGAGGTGTTGGACCCGATCCTGCGCGCGTATGTGGAGGAAGATCGGTCGTTTGATGCGCTGATCCAGCTTGGCTTCGACGCCGAGACGGTGCGCCGCGTCATGGCGCTGGTGGATCGCAGCGAGTACAAGCGCCGCCAGTCGCCGCCAGGGGTCAAGATCACGCCGCGCGCCTTTGGCCGCGACCGTCGCCTGCCCATCACCAGTCACTATCGCGATGAGCAGGCTGCTCCTGGCGCGGAGCGACGCCCGCAAGGTAAGCGCCAGGCGAGCGCGGCCAACACCTAGCCGCCGACGCTCGACATGGCGCCAGAGACGCTGAGGATCTGACGTAGGGCGCGCAGGATATCGCGCGCGAGTGACCAGACAACGTGGTGCGGGGAGGTTTCGAATGCCAGGAGGCAGTCGGGAGGCACGAGCGATGACAACCAGCCATGAACACGAAAGCGAGCCAACGTTCTTCAGCGCGCCGCCCTGCCTGATCGCGGGCAGCGCATCACAACGCCTGACGCAGCGCATCGTCGAACTGAGCCACTTCGCGCAGGTGGACGTTGAATTGACCCGCTTCCCCGATTCCGAGATGCATGTGCGGCTGGCGGAGAGCGTGCGTGGACACGACGCCTTCATCATTCAGTCCACCTGCGCGCCCGTCAACGAGCATCTGGTCGAGCTGCTCATCCTGATCGACACGCTCAGCCGCGCCTCCGCCGGACGCATCACTGCCATCATCCCGTACTACGGCTATGCCCGGCAGGACCGCAAATCGACCGGGCGCGAGCCGATCACCGCCAAACTGGTCGCCAACCTGATCAGCGCCGCCGGAGCCAACCGCGTGCTGGCCATTGACCTGCATAGCCCTGCCATCCAGGGGTTCTTCGACATCGGCATGGATCACCCCACGGCGATTCCGCTGCTGGCCAATGCGCTACGCGGCAAGATTCCGCCGGAGAGCGTGATCGTCTCGCCCGATACGGGCGGCGTAAAGCGCGCCGATTTCTTCGCCAGCCTGCTCAATCTGCCCATCGCCATCTTGCACAAGCGGCGTGGAGCTGGGGAAAATGTCGAGATAGCGGCGGTCATCGGCGATGTGCGCGACCGCACGCCGATCATCGTGGATGACATCATCGCGACGGGTGGCACCATCCTCGAAGCAGTGGAGACGCTGCTGCGCGCGGGGGCGCGCCCTGATGCGCGGGTGGTGGCCACGCACGGCGTCTTCGCCGGCAAGACGGCGCAGCGGCTGGCGCATCCCGCCATCAAACAGATTGTGGTGACCGACACCATCGAGACACCAGCGGCGGTGCGCGAGGCGTTGCCCACGCTGGAGGTGGTCAGCATCGCGCAGTTGCTCGGCGACGCCATCACCCGCCTGCACAACGGCCAGTCGCTGAGCGCGCTCTTTACCGTGAATGGCGCGCCGCCGATCTAGGCCGCCGCGCGACTTCCCCGGCGAAGGAGAGCTAGCCTATGGTAGCGCGTGAGACGCTCACCCTGCGCGAACTGCGCCAGGCGGATATGGCGCAGGCGCGGCGCATCCTCGACACGTCTGAGTACGTGCACTATCGCTTCGCGCCCGACGAATTGCCACATCTGGTCGACCTGTATCCGGGTGTGGGCGCCTTCAGTGGCGCGCCAGGGCCGCTCGGTCGCGTGATGGGCGGCTCGCTCCAGGCATTCACGCAGGTCAACGAGATGTCGCCGCCCTGCGCGTGGATTGGTGGGTTCGGCGTCAACTGGAGCCAGGGTGAGCGTTTCCGCGAATACCTGGCCCTGATGCTGCCGACGCTCGGCGAAAAGCTGTGGGCGCGCGAGGTGCGCAGCCTCTACTATTCCGGCGCCGACTACGAGAGCGACTGGCTACGCGCGCCGCTGGAGGATCTGGGCTTCTCGCTGACGAGCATGCTGCGTAGCTACGACAAGAGCGATTTCAGCGTGCCGACCGAGGGCAACCGGAGCGTTGTCGTGCGCCCGTTCCGGCCCGCCGACGCCGAGCCGCTGGCCGCGCTGGAGGTACTCTGCTTCGACGACCTCTGGCGCCACGACGCGCGCGCTTTCCGCGAGGCCGCACGGCTCTACCCCTACTTCGTGGTGGCTGAGGACGACCAGGGCATCGTCGGCTATCAGTTCAACATCGTGGATATGAAGATTGGCTATCTCGTACGAATCGCCACGCATCCGCGCGCGTGGGGGGCAGGCGTCGGCGCGCGACTGATGGCCGAGGCTGTCCACTATTTCGAGCGCCAGGGCGCCTGGAAGATCGTGCTGAACACCGAGGAGAAGAATACCCGCGCGCACAAGCTCTACGAGTGGTTCGGCTTCTATCTCACCCGTCCGCGCGGCTTCGCCCTCGGCCAGCCGCTCACCCCACCTGCCTAACGCCCTCTCTCACGGTAGCCTGCCAGAGTTCTCCGGCGGGCTTTCTGTTTGATCTGACCGCCTGACAGAGCGCCAACCGAAGAGGCGGCGCGAGCGCTACGGCATGGCGCCTCTCAAGTTACTGTGAGCGTCTTCGTATTGTGACATTGCCACTACCTTGACAGACATAGTAATGTGCTGTACAATGCTCCGTGGAGGTAAAGAGATGAGCGCAAGCGAGATCACATCCGATTTGTTGCGCGGGAATACCGACACGATGATCTTGCGCCTGCTGACGGAATCCGACTGCTATGGCTACGAACTCGTCAAGATGATCGCCGAGCGGTCGAACGGCGAGTACGAGCTGAAGGAGGCCACGATGTACTCCAGCGTCCGGCGCCTGGAGACGGACGGCGACATCACGTGGTACTGGGGCGATGAATCGCAGGGCGGTCGGCGCAAGTACTTCCGGATCACGGAGAAGGGCAGGGCAACCTATGCCCGCAACAAGAGCAACTGGGAGTACGCGAAGCGCGTGCTCGACACGTTGCTCTGAGGAGACGCATCGATGAGCGACAACGACAAACTCGACGAATACGTGGACGGCGTCTTTGCGCCCTACGAGGGGGCCAAGAGCATCAGCGAACTGAAATCCGACCTGCTGTCCGACCTGCATGAGCGCTTCCGGGAGCTCAAGGCCGAGGGCAAAGATGACGCGACAGCGTTCGAGATGACCATCGACAGTATCGGAGATATCGAGCAGACCGTGCAGGAAGTTTCCAACTTGTCCCGATCGATCGAGCGTCGCCTGGTGACGAGATTCGATACGAGCATGCTCAAAGATAGCGATTTCGCAGGCGTCGAGGCGCCGAACACGAAGTTCGAAGCGAGCATGCTGCGCGGCTCCGATTTCTCGCGCGCAGATCTCACTGGCAGCTCATTCAAGTCCAGCGATGTGGCGGACGTCAACTTCGACGGCGCCAATCTCACCGATGCGAACCTAAAGACGGTCGAGTTGTCGCGCGCGAGCTTCTGCGGCTCCATCCTGGTACGCACTGACTTCAGCATGTCAGGGTTGAACGAGACACGATTCGCCGAGGTCGCGTTTAGAGACGTCAAGCTCCGCATGACTGACCTGAGGCGCACGATCTTCGAGAACTGCAGTTTCACTGGGGTGGATTTCACCTACTCTGATCTGCGCGGCCAGCGTCTGGTCGGGGCAATCTTCACCAGCGTGCGGTTCGACAATGCGGCGCTCAACGGCGTCACGTTCCGGGGAGCGACGCTGCGGGACGTGTCCTTCCGCAGTTCGAGCAGGAAGTACCTCCGCAACGTGGACTTCGGTGGGGCGCGCATGGATAAGTTGACCTACGCCGGGCTCAAGGGCCTGGGCGCCGACCTGTCGAACGTGACCGTGGAGTAGGGAGACAGAAAGCATGGAAGAGAAGAGCGTGGCGATCCAGGTTCATGGGTTGCGGAAGTCCTATAAGAACGTGCAGGTGCTCAAAGGCGTGGACTTCGACGTAGCGCGCGGAAGCATCTTCGCGCTGCTCGGCTCCAACGGCGCGGGCAAGACCACGATTGTGCGCATCCTCTCCACCCTGCTCAAGCCGGATGACGGCACGGCGCGCGTCAACGGATTCGACGTCCTGTCGCAGCCAGCGCGGGTACGGGAGGCGATCAGCCTGACTGGTCAATTCGCAGCGGTGGACGAGATCCTCACTGGTCGGGAGAACCTGATCATGATCGCCCAACTTCGGCGCGTGAAAGGCGCGGGCAAGGTGGCAGACGATCTGCTCGCACAATTCGGCCTCGCCGACGCGGCCGGACGCCGGGTATCGACCTACTCAGGCGGTATGCGCCGTCGCCTCGACATCGCCATGAGCCTCATCGGCGCCCCACAGCTCATCTTCCTCGACGAGCCGACCACCGGCCTCGACCCCGAGGCCCGCCTTGAGGTGTGGCAGGTGATTCAGAACCTCGCTGAGAGCGGCGTGACCGTGTTCCTGACAACCCAGTACCTCGACGAGGCCGAGAAGCTCGCCGACCGAATCGCGATCCTGCACGAAGGCGTGATCATCGTGGCCGGCACACTGGAGGATCTCAGAAAGCTGCTTCCGCCCGCGAAAGTCGAATACGTGGAACGGCAGCCCACCCTGGAGGAGATCTTCCTGGCGATCGTCGGCAGCGATAAGGCCGGTAGCGATAAGGTCGGCAGCGTCACGAAGGAGCAACCATGAACACCCATTTCTTCAGCGACACGCGCGTGATGTTCGGACGTACCATGCGACATGTCACGCGCAGCATGGATACCATCATCACGACCGCGATCATGCCGATCGCCTTCATGCTGCTGTTCGTCTACGTGTTCGGTGGCGCCATCCGGACTGGCTCAGCCAACTACGTGGACTACCTGCTGCCCGGCATCCTGCTCATCGCCATCGCCAGCGGCATCTCCTACACCGCCTTCCGCCTGTTCAACGATATGCAGAGCGGTATCTTCGACCGGTACAACTCGATGCCAATCGCCCGCTCGTCCGTGCTGTGGGGGCATGTGCTGACCTCACTGGTCTCCAACGCGATCTCCGTGATCGTCATCGTCCTGGTGGCGCTCTTGATGGGCTTCCGCTCGTCGGCAGGAGCGCTGGCATGGCTCGCCGTGGCTGGCATCCTTGTCCTGGTCACGCTCGCGCTGACCTGGATCGCCGTGATCGCCGGATTGGCCGCGAAATCCACGGACGGGGCGGTCGCCTTCTCGTACCCGCTCATCTTCCTGCCGTTCGTCAGCTCGGCATTCGTGCCCACGTCGTCGATGCCGGGCCCCGTGCGCGCCTTCGCGGAGAACCAGCCGGTCACCGCAATCGTCAACACGATCAGAGCGTTGTTCGAGCAGCAGCCGGTCGGAGGCGACATCTGGATCGCCCTCGCCTGGTGCGTCGGCATCCTCCTCATCGCCTATGCGCTCGCCATGGTGGCCTACCGGCGCAAAATCGCCTGAAATTGTCAGGGCGCTGACCAGTCCATGACCGTTGTGGCCACCAACCACGACGCCTCTCCTGGAGCGCTCGACGAACAGACGCTTGAGCCGACCGAGGCGCACATCTGCACATGTGGCCTCGGTCGGCTCAAGCCGTGGGGCGGATTGGCGACCCGCCTCGAATGGCGCGCCGTCAATGACCGCGCCGTGCTGGCTCTGGCGTCTATCGTCCTCTGGTTGAAACCCTGAGTCGCCAGGCAGCCCGTAGTCCCTCCGCCGCGTGTTTGACACTGACCAGCGCATGCGCAATACTGCCAATTGGATGGCCTGGCGCAGCGCATGGCGGCGGTGATGGGAAGGCGACGGCGCATGCCTGAAGAGCGGAAGCTCGTCACGATCCTGTTCGCGGATGTGACAGGTTCGACCGCGCTGGGCGAGGGGCTTGACCCCGAGGATCTGCGCGCGCTGATGGCGCGCTACTACGACCACGCCCGTCGCATCGTCGCCGAGCACGGCGGCACGCTGGAGAAATTCATCGGCGACGCCGTGATGGCCATCTTCGGCCTGCCACACGCCCACTCCGACGACGCCGAACGCGCGCTGGCCACCGCGCTGGCCCTGCGCGACGCCGTCGCCAGCGATACGCTGCTCCACCAGCATCTCGTCTTGCGCATGGGCGCCAACACCGGATCGGTCGTGGCCACCAGTGACATGAGCCTGGGTGATTTCCTCGTGACGGGTGACGCCGTCAATGTCGCCGCCCGCGTGGAGCAGAATGCCCAGCCAGGCGAAATACTGATCACTGAGCGCACCGCCTCCAACGCCGAGGCCAGCTTCATCTTTGGGGAGGCGCGCAGCATCGAGGCGAAGGGCAAGAGTGAGCCACTGCGCGTCTTTCCGCTGGTGGAGCAGCGCGCCACGCGCCAGCTTGGCCGCCCGCCGCTGGTCGGGCGCGCGCGCGACCTCATGCAACTGACGCTGCTGCGAGATCGTACCCTGCGCGATCACCAGCCACAGCTCGTCTCGATCATCGCCCCGGCGGGCACGGGCAAGACCCGTCTGCTGGAGGAGTTCCTCTCGCACCTCTTCGAGGAGGACGGCATCAGGGTCGCGACTGCGCACTGCCTGCCTTATGGCCAGACGCTCACCTACTGGCCACTGCGCGGTCTGCTGGAAGACCTGCTCGGCAGCGACATCACCCACGATGCGGTCGTCGGCGCTTTCACCAGCGCAGCCTATGCCGACGACGACGCGCGGAGCCTGGCGCGCCAGGCGCTCGCCGCGCTGGGCGTCGAATCCGCCGAGCAGGTCGAGAGCGAGGCGCTGTATAACGCCTGGCGGCTGCTGATCCAGGCGCTGGCCCGCCAATCGCCACGCATCATCGTCTTCGAGGATCTGCACTGGGCCAGCGAGAGTCTGCTCGATCTGGTCGAGCACATCATGCAGCCGCGCACGCAGGCGGCCCTGCTGACAGTGGCCACCAGCCGCCCCGATCTGCTGGAGCGCCGCCCCACCTGGGGCGGTGGTCGCCGCAACTTCACCGCGCTCACGCTGGAGCCGCTCACCGAGCAGGAAACGCGCACCCTGATCGGGGAGTTGGTCGAGGGCGCGCCGGAGACGACACGCGCCCGCATCGCCGAGCGCTCCGGCGGCAATCCGTACTTCGCGATCGAGCTGGCGCGCGGGCTGCGACGCCAGGCGACCCCGGACAATCTGCCCGATACCGTGCAGGAGGCCGTACAGGAGCGACTGGACGCCCTACCCACACGCGAGCGTGCGGTCTTGCAGGCGGCGGCGGTGGCGGGGCGCGCCTTCCGCACGGCCACCGTGCAGGCGGCACTGGCCCGCGATGACGCCCCCTCCGCGCACCCGACGACCGAGGTCGAGGCCGCGCTGGATGGCCTGATGGAGCGTGACCTGATCATGGCCACCGATGGCGGCGCCTTCACCTTCCGTCACATCCTGGTTCGCGATGTCGCCTACAATGCCCTCGCCCGCGCCGAGCGGATGCGCCTGCATCTGGTGGTGGCGCGCTGGCTGGAGAACTTCGCCGCTGGCCGCATCGACGAGTTCGTCGAGCTGATCGCCTATCACTACAGCCAGGCGGCGCAGTTAGCGCGTCAGTCGGCGGTGCTGCTGGAGACGCCCTTCGACACCGCGCGCGCCGTCGAATATTTGGAGCGGGCGGCGGTAGTGGCGTTCCAGGCGGGCGCGCTGATCGAAGCGCGTGGCTCCATGGAGCGCGCCCTGTCGCTGGCGCCAGAGAGTGAGCAGCTTCGGCTGCAAGAGGAACTCGGCGACCGTAGCGGCGTACTGAGTCATGTGGCGATTCCGGCGTATCGCGCTGCCCTGGCGCGCTGGCGGGCAGAGTCGCAGCCCGCGCCGCAGGCAGGCGCGCGCATCATCCGCAAGCTGGTCATCCACACGATGCGCTGGCAGGGCGGCATGACACCCGATGACGCCGAGCGCGCCGAAATCGCGGACCTGCGGGCCGAGGCGTGGCGCCTGGCGGATCAGGCGAACGCCACAGAGGAAACCTGGCGCCTGCGCGCCGCCGATCTCTTCTGGTACTGGTGGACAGATGAACGCCCTGCCAATGTCGCTGAGCTGCTGGCCTCAGGCCGTGAAGCGGCGGATCATTTCGAGGGTTTGGAGGAGTGGGAGGCGTTCAGCGAGGCGCTCGACGCCTGCGGTTCACTCGCCCTGTGGGTCGGCGAATGGGACGCCCTCTTCAGCGCCGCGCAACGTCGCCTGGCCACGCCCGCGCTCTCCCGCTTCGAGCGCAATGACGCGCTCAATGTGATCATCTGGGCGCAAACGGCTCGCGGCGAATACGCCAGCGCAATCGCCACCGTGCACGATCTGCTGGCGCAGCGCAGGCCGAGCGAGCTGGTGACAGGTTTCGCCTCGCCCATCTTCTCAGCGCGCGAAGACGCTTTCATATCTGGCGCATGGGATGAGTTCGCGCGCTTCGGCGCCGCAGTCGAGGAAATCTGGCAGGAGGCCGATGAGCGCCTGGAGGAGCCACGCCTGGTGCGACTGTGGCAGGGAGACGCCGTGTACGCGATGCTCATCGCGCTGGCGCGTGACGATCGATCTGCGGCGGAACGCTCCGCCAGCCTGCTCCGCAGCCTGGCGGAGCAGGAGCCGCACGAAACCCGACGGCAGGCGCTGCGGGGCTGGGTCGAGGCCGCGCTGGGGGAGGATCCTGCGCCACTAGCGGACGCGCTGAGCGGCGTCGCCACCCAGGATGACCTCGATCGTCTACCCGTTTACCGCACGGCATGCCGTCTCCTCAGCGAGTATGGGCAAGCCCTGCCTGAGACGATTCTCGATCTGCTCGCTGGCGGGCAGGCCATCCAGACCGAGGATGCGTTCCAATGCTGGTAC
>DATBTW010000240.1:0-34775 GCA_036559055.1 Ktedonobacterales bacterium | reverse complement strand
GGCCACTACACGCCCGTCGAGCCGTATCCCGTCATGCACATCACCGCCATCACCCATCGCCGCAACCCCATCTACGCCACCACGATTGTTGGCAAGCCGCCGATGGAGGATGCCTATCTCGGCAAGGCGACCGAGCGCTTCTTCCTCCAGCTCCTGCGCGTGGTGATGCCCGAAGTCGTCGATATGAATATGCCCGTTGAGGGTGGGTTCCACAATGTCGTGATCGTCTCGATCCGCAAGCGCTTCCCCGGCCACGCCAAGAAGGTGATGGCGGGCATCTGGGGCATGATGCTGATGATGCTCTCGAAGTTCATCATCGTGGTGGATGAAGACGTCAACGTGCAGAACCTGCATGAGGTGCTGTTCCGCGTCGGCAATAACGTAGACCCCAAGCGCGATACGCTGCTGGTGGATGGCCCATTGGATGCGCTGGATCACTCCTCGCCATATGAGAAGTTTGGCTGGAAGATGGGCCTGGACGCCACGCGCAAGCTGCCGGAAGAAGGGCATCCGCGCGCATGGCCGCCCGACATCGAGATGAGCGACGAGATCAAGGCACAGGTGACACAGCGATGGGCCGAGTACGGGATTCGATTCTAGCGGGCCGCGCGCGACTGCCCGGCTGGCTGCAGGGACGCGAGGGTGACGCCTGGTTCATGCTGATCGTGCTGATTATCGGCCTGATCTCGGTCGCGGGCCTGCAAGGCGTCGCCAACGCCATGAGCGCGCCCCCACGCGCGACCACGCAGCAGCAGCAGCCCGCCCAGCAGGCCAACCTGCCGCAGGGCGCCGTCGCCGCGCATGAGAAGGTCTACCATCTGCCGGGGCCGAATCCCGCGCTGATGAATCCGACCATCGATCAGCAGGGGCGCGTCTGGGTGGGCGAGATGGGCCAGAACAAGCTGGCCATGCTCGATCCCACCACTGGCAAAGTCCAGAGCTGGACACCGCCGGGTGGCCAGTACAACATCATGGAAGAGGTCGTGGATCAGCAGGGGAACATCTGGTTCACAGAGGAGGCGGCCAATTACATCGGGCGCTTCGATCCCGCGACGCAGACCTTCCAGACCTTTCCGCTGGGGAAGGTGAACGGCGCCGTCGCCGGGCCAGAGGCGCTGACGATGGATCGCCAGGGTAATCTGTGGTTCACCGAGGTGACGGGCGGCGCGCTGGGGCGGCTCGACCCGACGACTGGCGCCATCACCACCTTCCCGCTGCCAGCCGCCGGCGGCGCCGCGCCCACCTATCCCTACGCGCTGGCCATCACCGCTGATGGCGCGGTCTGGTATGGCGCGCTGAGCGGCGGCCAGGTCGGCAGGCTCGACCCCGCGACGGGCGCTGTGACCACCTATAGCGTCAACAACCCGAAAGTGCAGATCTACTCGATGACGGTCGGGCCAGATGGCGGCGTCTGGTTCACTGAGTTGCTGTCCGATACCATCGGGCGCATCGACCCGCAGACTGACCAGATCACCACGGTGAACGTCCCACATACGCTGGGCGATCCAGCGACACTGTACGATGTGGTCACACGCGGCGACGCGCTGTGGTTCACCAGCACGGGCGCCAATGCGCTGGTGCGCTACACGCCGACTTCGGGGCAGTTCCAGTTCTATCGGCTTGCCACGCCGTCGAGCGTGCCATTTGGGCTGGCGGTCGGCGGTGATGGCGCGCTGTGGTTCACCGCCGATGGCACGCCGAACTATATCGGCGTGGCGCAGCCATAGCCGACAGGGGGCGCGCAGATGCGGACGACGCAGGTGGCGACGCAGGGCAAAGAGCAGGTGGTGGACATCACCGCGCTGGTGGAGGATGCGCTGCGCGAGGCTGAGCGCGCCGAGGGGGTCTGCGTGGTCTTCGCAGCGCACACCACCTGCGCGCTGACCACCGCCGACCTCGACCCCGGAACCGACCTCGATCTGCTCCAGGCGCTGCGCAGTGCGCTCCCCAGGCAGAGCTACCGCCATCCGCACAACCCGCCGCACGCGCCCGATCACATCCTCTCCTCGCTGATCGGCCCATCCGTGGCGCTGCCCTTCGCCAACCGCCGCCTGCTGCTGGGGACGTGGCAGCGCGTCGTGCTGGTCGAGCTGGACGGCCCTCGCCAGCGCACCATCCACATCGCCACGCTGGGCTGAGCGCGCAGCGGGAGATCGGCGCCCACCGCTCCGCAGCGGTCGGCCAGCAGCAGCGCGACCATCGCCAGCAGCGCCGTGGCGACCAGCCCCGCCAGGGCCACGGGATAGCCGCCCGCAAACTCATAGATCAGGCTCATGCCGATGGGGCCGATTGACCGCGCCACCAGCGAGACGAACGCCACCACACTGTTGATCTGCCCGAAGTGCGCGGCGCCATAGACCTCCGCGACAAGGCTGGCCCGCGCGGGCATGATCGCGCCGAAGCCCGCGCCAGAGAGGACGACATAGCCCACGATGCCGAGCATCCCCGGCGCGAGCAGCAGCGCCAGTATCCCCAGCGCGTGGACGAAGAAGATGCTGGCAACGACCCAGTTGCGGTGGACACGGTCGCCCAGCGGCGTGAAGATCAGCCGCCCTGGCAGCGCCATCAGCGCGTAGACGCCGACCGTGGTGGTGGCGAAGGTCTGGCTGTAGCCGCGCCCCTGCAAGAGTGGCACGAGGTGCACCGCCAGCGCCGACGTGCTGAGCGTGATGAGGAAGAACGCCGCTGCGATGCCCCAGAAAGCCATCGACCGCAGCGATGCCCCTATCTCCCCTCGCTCTCTGGGGGAGAGGTCGGGGGTGAGCGGCTCCATCTCCCCTCTCCTCCGGAGAGAGGGGGCGCCATTCCGGCGCTCGCGCAGAACCAGCGAATGCGCCGGAATCGTGCCGATGGCGAAGATGACGGCCAGCGTCACCAGCGCCGCCCGCCAGCCCTGCGCCAGCACCAGCGCGCCCGCCAGCGGCACGAAGATGACGCTGGCGAATCCGGCGATGAAAGTGAGGACGGTCAGCGCGCGACCCCGCTGACTGGTGAAGTGGCGCGCCACCACCCAGAAGGCTGGCTCGTACAGCACAGCGGCCATCACCACGCCGATGCCCGCCCAGATCAGATAGAAGACGATCAGATTGCGCGCCTGCGACCATGCCAGAACCAGCGCCACCGCCAGGCACGAGCCAATCGTCATCAACGCGTGCGGGCCGTGACGGTCGAGCCAGCGCCCCACGAGCAGACCAACCACCCCGGAGAGCAGCAACGCCAGCGAGAAGGCGCCCGTCAGCGCCGAGCGCGACCAGCCCAGTTCCGTCTGCATCGGCGTCAGGAAGACGGTGAAGGCGTAGTACAGCACACCATAGGAGGTCGTCTCGGTGAGGCCCAACGTCACTACCAGCGTCCAGGCGCGTCGCTCGCCATCGGCTTCCGTGCGCTGCGCCATCTGGCTCGCCTTCCTCCGTGCGCCTGAACGCTTGACATCCCTCGCATTGTAGCAAACACTGGCGGCTGAATCAGACGAGCGAGAGGAGCCGACCATGCCAGACGAGCGAGCCATCACCCTGCGCGATGCGACGGCTGAGGATGCGGCAGCCATCGCGCGCATCTACAATCAGGGGATCGAGGAGCGGCAGGCCACGCTGGAGACGCATCCGCGTACGCCCGAGGAGCGTGCGGCATGGCTGGCGGCGCGTGGAGAGCGACATCCCGTGCTGGTGGCGCTGGCCGATGGCGAGATGGTTGGCTGGGCCTCGCTGAATGCGTTCAATCCGCGCGTCGCCTACGATCACGTCGCCGACATCTCGGTCTATGTCGCGCGCGAGTGGCGCGGGCACGGCATCGGCGCACGGCTGCTGACGGGGCTGGAGGAACGGGCGCGAGCGCTCGGCTATCACAAGCTCGTCCTGGCGGGCTTTCCGTCCAACCCGGCAGCCGTGCGGCTCTACACCCGCCACGGATTCAGCGCGGTCGGCGTCTACCATGAGCAGGGCCTGCTCGATGGCCGCTGGGTCGATGTGCTGCTGATGGAGAAGCTTCTGCGCTGATGGACAGCGCAAGCCCCTCTCCTGCCGCAGCGGGGGAGGGGTTGGGGTGAGGGACGCTCAGTTGCGGCTGTCGTCGAGCGGCAGCGTGAACCAGAAGACATTGCCGTGCTCGCCCGGTTGCAAGCCCATCTCGCCGCCATGCAGCTCGACGACCTTGCGTGCGACGAACAGCCCCAGCCCCAGGCCAGTGTTCTGCCGCTGCGGGTCGATCACGAAGGCATCGAAGATGGTGGCCGCCTGCTCGTCGGGGATGTGCGGCCCGGCGTCCTCCACCTCGACGTGCGCCACCGCGCCATCGCGCCGCAGCCGCACGACCAGCTCGCCCTCCTGGGCATATTTCATGGCGTTGCTCAGCAGCTCGCGCAGCACGAGATCGACCCTGCCGCTATCGAATTCGCCGGACAAGATGCTTTCATGCGTCTCCAGCCGTATCGGATGCTTGGCGCTGGCGATGGCGTAGAGGTTGGCGACCCGCTCGATCAGCGCGGCGAGATTATTGGATTGCCGCATCAGGCTGAGCTCGCCGCGCTCCTCATAAGAGGCGTCCAGATAGACTCCCACTAATTGCTGCATGCGCTCGATCTGATAGAGCATCTTGGTGAGCGCGAGATCATCACGTTCGCGGTCGCCTTCCTTGCGGATGCGCCGCTGCATGAGCTGAATCTGTCCCTTGAGCGCCGTCACGGGCGCACGCAGCTCATGTCCGGCGACATTCAGGAATCCAGAGGTGGTGAGCGAGGGCGTCTGCGCCTCGACAGCGGTCTGGCTCACGTTCTGACGTTTTGAGATTCCCATACCCAGCGCTTCTCCCGACAATCAACGCTCCAGAAAGATGAGAGCGGTATCAGCGACGCAAGCGCCCGCCGAACGGCCTGCGTTGCCCTCCTGCCACTTTACCGCATGTAGCGCGCCAGATGCGCGCTGGCGGGCCTTCCGCAAGCGGTCGCAATCCACCGTCACGCGACGCAATAGACCCCTGCCTGCTCCTGAGATCGGAGTGGCAGGGGTCTATCTGCGCTTGCATCATCGTCGAGGCGGGCCGAGACCGGCCACGGCTATGCCTTGCTCTCGTCGCTGGCGGCGGTGGCCTCAGCGGCCTCCGTCGTCTCAGCGGCCTTCGCGATGGCCTCCGTCGCGCCGTTGGTCGCGGCTGGCTCAGGCGTGGCTGGCTCAGGCGTGGCTGGCTCAGTCGCGCCATTGCTGGCCGGGGCCTCCTCGGCGGCGGGAGCAGGCGCGCTCTCGACCGCTGGGGTCGCCTCGGCGGCTGGCGTGACTTCAGCCGTCGCCTCCTCAGCCTCGGCGGCTGGCGTGACTTCAGCCGTCGTCGCCTCAGCCTTTACCTCTTCAGCCTCGGCTTCCGGGGCGGCGTCTGGAGCCACCTCGTTGGCGTCGGCCTGGTCGCGGCTCTGCGCCTGCCGCGCCTGGCGGAACGCCTGAGCCATCGCCGTGGATGGCTCCTCGGGCTGCTGTGGCTGCGCGGGCTGGCGTGGCGCCGGACGCGCAGGCTGCTCGGCTACGTTGGCGGCGGGCGCCACAGCCCCATCGGTTGCGGCGGCGGGCGCCTCACCCTGGGCGGTTGCGGTCGGAGCCGTCTCGCTCACGGCGCCAGCGCCCGTCTCATCCACCGCTTTGATCGAGAGGCCCAGGCGGCGGCGCTCCGGATCGATGCGCAGGATACGCACTGTCACCTCTTCGCCCTCATGCAGCACGGCCTTCGGGTCCTGCTGGCCTGCGGGCAGCTCAGAGAGGTGAATCAACCCCTCAACACCGTCCTCGATCCGCGCGAAGGCGCCGAATGGCGCAATCTTGGTGATCGTGCCGGTGACGAGTTGGCCAACATGGTAGCGCTGCTCCACTGTCGTCCACGGATCCACCTCGGCACGCTTGATGGACAGGGCGATCTTCTTCTTCTCCTTGTCCACCGAGAGCACCTGCACCTCGACCTTCTGGCCGACCTTCAGCACCTCGCTGGGGTGGTTCACGCGGCTCCAGGCGAGCTGGCTGATGTGCACCAGACCGTCGGCGCCGCCGAGGTCCACGAAGGCGCCGAAGTTGGCCAGATTGCTGACCACACCTGTGCGCACTTCGCCCACCTGCAGCTCGTTGAGCAGCTCCTCGCGCCGACGTGCGCGCCATTCCTGCACGGCGATGCGCTCGGAGAGGATCAAGCGGTTGCGGTTGCGATTGATCTCGATAATCTTGAGTTGCAGCTTGCGCCCCACCATCGACTGGAGCTTGGTCTGCGTCTCAGCGTTATCAGACGAGTCTTCCCGCCGCAGGTTGAGGATCTGGCTGATCGGCACGAAGCCCCGGATGCCATCCAGGTTGACGATCAGGCCGCCCTTGTTGTGGTCGATGACCTCAGCTTCGAGCAGCTCGCCCCGGTCGAACTGCTCCTGCGCGATGCGCCACTGGCGCTCCTGGCGGGCGCGTTTGATCGAGACGACCGCGTGACCCTCAGGCGTTTCGGGCTGCATGATGTAGACGAGCACAGTGGCGCCGACGCTCAGCTCTGGCAGCGAGCCATAGCCGCTCGACGGCAGCTCCTTGGTGGAGAGCACACCCTCGCTCTTCAGCCCGATGTCCACCAGAATCTCATCGGGATCCATGCGGACGATCTGCCCTTCGACCACATCACCGCGCTTGATGGTGCGGAACTGCGCATCCTGCTCATCGAGCAGGCGCTGCATGGCGCTCATGTCGGGAATGTTGTCGGTAGCGTACATGTCGTCGTTGTCCGACGAGTAGTCGCCGACGCCAAAATCGTCCTCTGCTGCGGCAGGCGCATGGTCGGCGGCAGCGGCGGTTGGCGCAGTTGTCTCCTCTGGAGCAACCGTGTCCCCCTCCACAGGCTCTGGCGCCTTGACCGGCTCCTCGGCGGCTGGCTCGGCGCTGGCCTCAACCGCTGGCTCGGCGCTGGCCTCAACCGCGTCGCCAGACGGCTTGCTGGCCTCGGCGCTCGCGGGAACCTGGGCGACTTCCTCAGTGGCAGTGGTCGTCTGAGCCTCGGTCTTGGCGGTCTCAGACAGGGTTTCTGCCTGCTGTTCGTCTCGTGAAGTCATGTCGTCGTTGTTCAATGTCATTCAACTTCCGGCGCTGTGGGCCTGCGTCCGCTGGAGACGCAACACCACTGCGCCGCCCCTTTCCTCATGTCGAAATATGTGCGCCCGCCCGCGCAGGCATCGTGCCTGGCCGTAGGGGGCATCGTGCGGATGCGAATCCGCAGGATTCAGCGATGCCCGCGCCATCCACGCGAGGCATCGTCCGTTTCGTTCGTTTCGTTCGTTTCGTTCGCTCGCTACCTGGCCGATCGCTGTGTGCGCTCCGTGGGAGCGCGTGAGCGCAGCGCGCTGGCTGCTGCTGTTCGGCGGGCGCGTGTCGCGCGCGACATCCCTTACGCGCGACTGGCTCTGACGCGGCTGGCGCTTCGTGCGCGGGCGGCGGTCGGCGCTCTCAGTCATGCGCTCCGGCGCCACATCGGTGTAGGGCCGGATGCAGACCATTCGCCGCAGGTCGTCGCTGGCGTCGCGTCCTTCCGTCTGGGTCCCCCTTTATCGCGTAAGATGCTGCTTCTGGCTTCCGGGTGGTCGCGGGGCGCGCGGCGTATCTGGTGCGGCGCACGGTCAGGTCGAGCGGGCAGCGCCGTGGACGCGCGCATAGGCGGCAAAGCCATGAGCAGTGTGGGGGAAGCGTCCACTGGAGTCCTGGGGAGTGGATCGGAGAGAGGGATGAATGGCGCCCGGCGTATCACCGTTTTCGTCCAGTGGCGCGAAAGACAAACTACACGAAAACGCTGGGCTGAACCCCATCACCCCGCAGGATGACGCCGTTCAGCGCGCCAGCTTCCATTCAGACAGACTCACGAGCGTCGCTAGCTCCACGCTACATCCAGACGCGCCAATCCCGTCGAATGTCACGCGAGCGCGACTTGCTCTCCACCGACCAGTGCGTTGCAAGCCCCCGCTACAGGGGGTAGTATAACAGATGCGCCCGCAAACGCGCAAGGCAAGCGCGGTCACATCGCGCCAGGCTGATCACACGGCTGAACATGCGGATGCGCGGGGGTCGAAATGTCCGACCTGCGGCGAGCGATGCGGAGCGATGCGGAGCAATGCGGGCAGCGCGGAAGGGATGGACTGCGGTGATGAGCGGCGCCAGCGCGCGATCTGCAGACGACGCGGACAGCATCCCCCCGCGCGAGCTGCTGCTGGCGGACGCCGAGGCGCTGACCGCCTGGCTACGCGCACGGCTGCTCGCCCCCGATGCGCCTCCCCCCGATCCCATCAAAGACACCGCGCTGTTCAATGACCCGCGTCTGCTGGGCAGAGTTCCACGGCAGGCTGCTGTTCTGGCGCCCCTCTATGCCCGCGATGGGCAGCCATATCTGCTCTTCACTCAGCGATCCGCTGACCTCTCCACGCACAGCGGCGAAATCTCGTTTCCCGGTGGCTCGCGCGATCCCGCTGACCGCTCGCTGGCGCAGACTGCGTTGCGCGAATCGCAGGAGGAGCTTGGGCTGGAGCCAGCGCGTGTGACACTGCTGGGCGTTATGCCACCAGCGTACACCGTCGTCAGCAACTTCCTCGTCACGCCGTATGTAGGCTGGCTGGGTGAAGGGCTGCCCGCTCTACGCCCACAGACCGCCGAGGTCGCGGAGATCATCGAAGCGCCCCTCAGCGCGCTCGACGACCACCTCATCTATCACACCGAGCAGTGGACACGCGGCGGTGTAGCGCACGCCGTACACTTCTACGACTTCGGTCCCTACCGCATCTGGGGCTTCACCGGGCGTCTGCTGAACGACCTGCTGGCTCTGCTGCCGCCGCGCGCCTGATGCTGCTCGAACACACATGTAACCCTGCGCGTACAGGTCTATGTGAGACCAGCATCAGGACACAGGCGGGCTGCCCGGTGAAAAGAAAGTGCGTAGGAAACATATGGCAGAGGATGATGTGGGGCCAGGTGGCGACACGTTGCAACTGATCGAGATCAGCATCCTTTTGCCATGCGGTATCAGCGGCTGCGCGCAGGTGACCCACCGTGCTCGCATCGAGCGCGCTCCCGAGAGCGCCGCACTGTACCTGCTGCTGCCGCTCTGCGATCTGCACCTGCGCCGACTGGGCGCCCCAGCCGACGCGCCCGCCAGCGCGTCTGATGGTCCGGCCCATGGCGTAGCTGATGGCATAGCTGATGGCGCGGCTGACCCCTCGGACTCGGTCGGCCCGGTCGCCGCGCGCTAATCGGCCCGCTCAGCGCGTCGGGCGCACGACTTCGCCGCGCTCGGCGCTGGCGTGCGCCGCTTCGATGACGCGGATGACATCCAGTGAGTCGCGCGGATCGACTGGCATCGGCTTGCCGTTGCGCAGCGCATCGCGCACGCCCGCGTAGAAGTCCTGATAGCGACCGGGCAGGCTCTCCACTGTGGCTTCAACCGCCACGCCATTGACCTCCGTGGATAGCGTTCCGCGCTGATCGGGCGGCTCGCGGCCATACTCCGCATCGCCCGGACGCAGCCCGCTGACGAGCTGCGCTTCTTGCGGGTCCAGGCCGTATTTCTCATAGACGCCGCGCGCCCCGACCACGCGCAGGCGTGGCCCAGCCACCCGTGGGATGACGCTCATCCACAGATGCGCCACTTCGCCGCCCGCAAACCGCAGCGCCACGAAGCTATCGTCATCCACCGCCACGCCCGCACGGCGCCGCGCCTGCTCGGCATAGACCGTCTCGGGCCAGCCAAAGAGCTGCAGCGCCTGGTCGATCAGGTGGGCGCCTAGATCGAAGAGTAGCCCGCCCGCCAGCGCCGGATCCGCGCTCTCGCGCCATGCGCCCGCCTTCGGCTCCGGGCGGAAGCGCTCGAAGTGGCTCTCGAACTGCGCGATCTGGCCCAGCGAGTCGCCCGCCATGAGTCGGCGCAGGGTCAGGAAGTCGTTGTCCCAGCGGCGGTTCTGGAAAACGCTGAGCGGCTTACCTGTGCGCGCCGCCGCATCCAGCGCGCGCTGCCCCTCAGCCACGCTCGCCGCCAGCGGCTTGTCGATGACGACGGGCAGCCCGGCCTCCAGCACGGCCACGCCCAGCGAGACGTGCGCGTCATTGGGCGCCGCCACGACCACCAGATCGAGCGTATCGGCGGCGGCCAGCAACGCCTGCGCCGTGGGGTAGATGGTGGCCTGGGGGAAGTCGCGCCGCGCCTGGGCCAAGCGCGCCGCGTCGCCCACGCTGATCGCCGCCACCCGCATCCCTGGCGTAGAGGCCACCAGCGGCGCGTGAAAGACCGAACCTGCCAGCCCATAGCCGATGACACCCACGCGCAGATCAGACGCATCGCTCATGGCAGACTCCTTCTATACACGAGTACGAGCGCCCCCACCCCAACCCCTCCCCCGCTGCGGCGGAAGAGGGGCTTTCCGGATGCCTCTCTCAACCATTTCGGCGAAAGAGCAACCTCCGGCTCTCCCTCTCCCGCGAGGAGAGGGGGCTGGGGGGTGAGGTTCCTCACCGTCCGCTGACGGCGTTGCGGCGGCGAGTGATGGCGTCGAGGATGACGGCGGCCATCAGCACGGCGCCCTCTAACATCTGCTCGAAGTCGCTGCTAGCCGAGCTGAACAGCGTCAGCCCGTTCTCCAGACAGCCGATGATGAGGATGCCGAGCACGACACCCCAGACCGAGCCACGCCCACCAAAGAGGCTCACGCCGCCGATGACCGCGACCGCGATGGCCAGCAGCAGCAGGCGGGGATCAACCGCCGTCGGGGCCGAGGTGGTGCGTGAGGTGACGAGGATGCCGCCGAGTCCGGCGAGCATCGAACCCAGTCCGAAGATGCTGATGCGAATCCAGGTGACGTTGATGCCAGCGCGGCGCGCCGCTTCAGGATTGCCGCCCACCGCGTAGACGTGGCGCCCATACGTGGTGAATCGCAGCAGCAGCCACGTCAGGATGAGGACGCCGAAGACGATGTACATGGCATAGGGGACGCCCAGCGCGCTCTCGAAGACCAGCAGCGCAATCACCACGAAGGCGATGAGCACGCCCACCTTGAGCCAGATCGCCCACAGCGGGCCAACCGCCAGCCCGGCGCGTTCCCGACGGCGACGCTCCATCAGCAGTAAACCCGCATAGATTAGCACGATGGGGATAGGTGAGAGGACATCCCAGGGGAAGATCACATAGTTCGCCATGATGCCCTTGAGGGCGGGGTCGAAGAGCGTGATCGTCGTATTCGGCAGTTCGAGGTGCAGCAGCAGGCCAGAATAGAAGATGTATCCGGCCAGCGTCACAATGAAGGAGGGGATGCGCAGCACTGCGACCAGCACGCCATTGATCAGACCGACAATCAGGCCCGCTACCAGGCCAGCAATGAGCGCCAACGCCGCTGGCCAGTGGTTATAGGTGGAGGTGATGACTGTCACCGCTCCGCAGAGATAGGCCACCGCCGCCAGCGACAGGTCGATCTCCGCCAGCAGGAGGGTCAGCACGGCGGCCAACGCGATCACCGCCACGTCAGCTTCCTGCAAGATCAGGTTGCTGAGGTTGATCGGGTGGAGAAAGACCCCACCGGAAAAGATCTCGAACACAACGATAATCACGACCAGCATCAGCACCGCTGGAAGCTGGCCGATGTCGCCGCGCCGTAGCCGCGTCTTCACCACCTCGGTAAATGAGTCACTGGGCGGGGTTGATGGCGGGGGCTGCGTGGCCTCGGGCGCCGTGGTCGAGGCGTTCGTCACATTGCTCTGCATGTTCGTGCTCGCTCTCGTCTAGGCCATCAGGCTGGCTGGGCCACATCGTCTGCGTCGCCATTCTCGGCCACTTCACCAAACTCCGCGCCCGTGATCGCCGCGACCACTTGCTCTGGCGTCGTGTTGTGGATGTCATAGGTCGCGATGCGGCGACCCAGTCGCATGACGATGACGCGATCCACCACCTCAAAGACGTCCGCCAGGTTGTGCGAGATGACGACGACCGCCAGCCCTTGCTCGCGCAAGCGTTTGATGAGGTTGAGCACCTGGCGTGTCTGGGCGACACCGAGCGCGGCGGTTGGCTCGTCGAGCAGCACCACCTTCGCATTGCGCAGGATGGTCTTGGCGACAGCGATGGATTGCCGCTGGCCGCCGGAGAGCGACGCCACCACCGAACGCACCGAGGGGAGCTTGACCTCGAGCTGCCGCAGCACTTCGACCGTGCGGCGCTCCATCTCCAGTTCATTGAGGGGAGAGATCGGCCCGACACGCGCCGTGACGGCCTCGCGGCCCAGATAGAGGTTGTTGACGACATCCAGGTTGTCGCAGAGCGCCAGATCCTGATAGACCGTCTCGATCCCCAGATGGGTCGCATCCGAAGGGCCGCTGATATGGGCGCGCTGCCCATTGACGAATATCTCGCCCGTGTCGGGGACATTCACGCCCGCGATGGTCTTGACGAGTGTCGATTTTCCGGCGCCGTTGTCGCCCACCAGCCCGACGACCTCTCCGGAATACACCTCGAAGTCCACGTCGCGGAGCGCCTGGACGGCGCCAAAGGCTTTGCTGATGTTGGTCATCTGGAGCGCCGGGACGCGGGCGGCGTCGCCTGCCGAGGCTCCAGGCGTCGTGGAAGACATAGGAGAATCTCCATCTCGTGGCCACAACGCCACCGAGCGCGGGGATCATCGTCCACATCATCGCGTTGTCTGCATCCGGCGATAATCGTCAGCGATGATCGCGGCTGGCCACAGCGTCTGGCGAGGGAAACGCAGGCCACGGGGCGACGCCAGAAGGTCGACACCCCGCAGCCTGCACTGCCATTACTCAGGCTTACCTGAATACTAACAGGTTCTGCTGACGATTAGCAGATGCCGTCAGTACCCGCTGGCACATTGGCGCAGATGTCAGCCTTGGTTACGAAACCGTCGGCCAGCACCGTCGACGCGATGTTCGTCTTGTCAACGGCGACTGGCGTCTCCAGCACGGACGCCAGATTGCCGCCATCCTGGGTAGCCGTTTTGGCGCCATTGGTTAGCGAGTCGGTGCTGGTGCCAGCGCTGAGCGCGGCGGCCAACTGCGCGGCGGCATTGGCTTCCTTCGAGATGGCCTTATAGACCGTCATCGACTGGTTGCCAAGCAGGATGTTCTGGATGCCAGCCACCGTCGCGTCCTGACCCGTCACCAGTACCTTACCCGCCAGATGCGCCTGCTGCAAAGCCGCGATCACCGTGCCGGCCATGCCGTCGTTGGCAACGTAGGCGATGGCGAGCTTGCCGCCCGTCTGGGTCAGCGCGGCCTGCATCTCGGTCTCAGCGGTTGGGTTGTCCCAGTTGGGGGTGAACTGCTCGTAGACCTTGGTGAGCTTGCCACCGCTGATCAGCGGATCGAGGGCGCTGTGAGCGCCTTGCTTGAACAGCACGGCGTTGTTGTCGGTTTGCGAGCCATTGATCATGACCAGATTGTTGTTGCCGTTGGCGGTCACATAGCTCTGGTAGTTGTCGGAGATGTACTGACCCTGGAGTTGACCGACCTTCACGTTGTCGAACGACACGTAGAAGGCAGTGTTCTTGTCCTGGATCAGGCGGTCATAGGCGATGACCGGCACATGCTGCGCCAGCGCTTTCTCGACGATGGTGGCCGCCGCCGTGCTGTCGTGTGGCGCGACGATCAAGATGCAGTCACCCTTGGCAAGATCAGCCTCGGCCTGGGAGAGCTGCGTGGTGTCGGAGCCGTTGGCATTGGTCACTTCGAGCGAGGCATTGGGCATGGATGCCTTGATGGCGGCGACCATATCAGGGTGGTCATTGGCCTCCCAGCGAGCGGACGAAGCGCTCTCGGGAAGCAGGAAGCCAACCTTCTGGCAGCCCTTCGCGGCGCTGTAGGGGCCAGTTGCGCTGGAGGAGCCACCTGTACCAGAGGTGCAGCCGGCAAGCGCGGTGGCCAGCAGGCCGATACCGACAAGCGCGGTAAGGGCCCCACGGCGTGGAGTCAGCGGGGTAAACTTCATCGTGCGGTCTCCGTTCGTTCGGGTTGCGACATGCCAACTGCGGCGTGTCAACAGACGTGAAAACAGACCAGACCGTCCGTCGAGCGCCCTCATTTGCGCGCTGAGTGGCGCCGACGGGTGACTTATGGCGACGCACGAGCGCGCCGCATCGGTCGGACAAATCGCGAAGAAACCTGGACGCGTGCGCTGTCAAACGCTGACAGCTTCGCATGAGCCAGAACGCTCCAACCTCCCAGAGCGCCCGGCGCCGGAACATCCGCCTGCTCAGGCGTCAGTCACTCCACTGGCGGCGCCAAGCGCGAGCGCTTCAGCCGCATCAACGTCGCCAGCACCATGTTCGATGTAGACGGGAGAACCAAAGATGGCATCCAGCACCATGGTCGCCGCGCCCAGCGCAATAGCGCTGTCGCCCAGCGCGCTGGTCTGGACCCGCACGGTTCGCGAGGCTGCCAGAAGGCTGCGCTCGCGGATGGCCTCACGGATCGGTTCGAGCAGCAGCTCGTCGGCCCGCGCCACGCTGCCATACAGTAAGATCACCGACGGATTGACCAGATTCACCAGGCCCGACATCGCCACGCCAATTAACTCCGCCGCTCGCCCCACGGCGGCTCGGCAGGCCATATCACCGTGTAGCGCCGCCTGGATGACATCTGCGACATCAACCTCTGCGTCCTCATCGTCTCCTGGCGCGCGCGCTGTGGCCTCGCCCTGGCCATAGCCAGCGCCCAGCGCCATGCGTACAATTTGAGGCGCGCCGGCGACCGCTTCCAGACAACCGTGATTGCCGCATGCGCACAGCGGCCCATCTTTGTCAATGGTGAAGTGGCCGAACTCGCCCGCCACACCACTGCTTCCCCGATAGATCTTGCCGTCAATCACCAGGCCGCAACCGATGCCTGTCCCTACCTTCACATAGATGTAGTTAGAGGCGCCGATCGCTTCGCCGTAGCGGCCCTCAGCCAGCGCGCCCAGGTTCGCGTCATTGTTGAGCAGGACGGGAACACCGAGCGCCGACCGAAGGATTCCGGTGACATCCACCATGTCCCAGCCAGCCATGCGCGGAGGCGTGACCAGCATGTTGAGGGTGGCGTCCACAGGGCCTGGAATGCCCATCCCAACACCCACCACGCGATCCCAGTCGAGGCGGTGCTCGCTCACGAGCTGGCGAATCTCGCTGATGAGTCGTTGGAGCAGAACATCCGGGCCAAGGTCAGTGTCACACGGGCCTGACTTGCGCGCGATGATGTGCGCATGCAGGTCCGTGGCGAGCAGGGTAAAGTGCGTGCGCCCAAAGTCAACCCCGAAGATGATGCCAGCCGACTCGTTGAAGTGTACGAGGGTGGGCCGACGACCACCACTGGGCGCTGCGTTGAGCGTTTCGCCTTCCCGCACGATCTCCTCGGCGAGGAGACCATCTACGATACTACTAACCGTCGTTCGAGAGAGGCCCGTGCGCCGGGCGATGGCGACACGCGCCAGGGGTCCATGCTGGCGGATCAGGCGCAAGACGAGCGCAATGTTCGCCTCGCGCATGTCGTGGAGGTCCGAAGCGCGGTGGCCCACAACGTTTGGTCGGACTAGAGCGTCGCGCCAGCGAGCGCTGGGCGGGACGCCAGCGCCTGATGGAGTCATAGGCCGTTGCCCTCCGCTGGCACACAAGGTAGCATGCTGCTGTTAGTTTGTCAAGTGTCCTAACTAACACGATGTGATACTCCATCAGTATCAGTAATCCCGATAACATGCATCATCCCATCGGATAGCGTGTTTGCTATACTGCCAGCGCCCCCACCATTCGTTGGAGTTGATCCTTATGGCTCCCCTCTCCCGCAGCGCGGGGGAGGGGCTGGGGGTAGGGGGCGACTGTGGGTTATACTGCCCTTGGGGCATGGCGCAGGCGCCCCAACGTCCAGCCGCTTCGAGGTAAGTCGCAACGCATCCGAGCACATCCGAGCGCATCCGAGCGTATCCGAGCGCATTCGCAGGAGGAGCAAGCCATGGCGGCTTCCCAGGACGACACGCTACGCGAGCAGATCGCGTATTATCGCGCCCGCGCCGACGAATACGACGAGTGGTTCCTGCGCCAGGGACGCTACGATCACGGCGATGAGGAGAACGCGCGCTGGCGAGCCGAGGCCGCGCAGCTTGGCGACGCGCTGGAGCGCTTCCTGGCGGAGCGGCCCATCGGCGACGCGCTGGAGTTCGCGGCTGGCACCGGCCTGTGGACCCAGCGGCTGGCCCCGCAGTGCGCGCAACTGACGGCGCTGGATGCGGCGCCCGAGACGCTGGCGATCAATCGCGCGCGGCTGGATGAAAGGCTAGGCGCGGCGGCGGCGCGGGTCGAGTTCGAGGTTGCCGATCTCTTCGCCTGGCGACCACAGCGGCGCTACGATCTGGTCTTCTTCAGCTTCTGGCTCTCGCATGTGCCGCCTGAGCGCTTCGACGCCTTCTGGGCGCTCGTGCGCGACTGCCTGGCGCCCGATGGCCGCGTCTTCCTGATCGATTCGCTCTACGCGCTCCACTCCTCAGCGCGCGATCACCAGCGCGCGGGCGCAGACGCTACGCAGATGACGCGCCTCCTCAATGATGGTCGCGAGTACCATATCTATAAGGTGTTCTACACCCCGCAGCGTCTGGGCGAGCGGCTGGCCGCGCTTGGCTGGCAAGCCGACCTCACCGCGACGCCAACCTACTTTCTCTTTGGCCAGGCCACCGCATCCGGCGCATCCGGCGCGACAGCGCCACGCTAGCGCGCGACGGGTCAGTTGGGCGTTTCATCTCACGTCAATCGAAGGAGCTTGCGTCATGTCAACCCCACAGTCGCGGCGCGATACGTATGGCGCGCGGGCGACGCTGGCCACGCAGAGTGGCTCGGTCGCGCTCTACCGGATCGAGACGCTGGCGCAGAAACTCGGCGTCAACCTCGCCAAGCAGCCATTCACGCTGCGCGTGCTGATCGAGAATGCGCTGCGCCAGCACGACCTGCTGCCTGATCTGGTCAGCGAGGCCGATGTACAGGCGCTGGCGAAGTGGCGTCCCGGCGCGCAGCCTGCCCCCGGCGAGCCGGAGGAGTTGCCATTTCTGCCCGCGCGCGTCCTCATGCAGGACTTCACCGGCGTGCCTGCAGTGGTCGATCTGGCGGCCATGCGCGACGCGGTGAAGGAGCTGGGCGGTGATCCGAATGGCATCAATCCGCTCGTGCCAGCCGATCTGGTGATCGACCACTCCGTGCAGGTAGACGCCTTCGGCACGAATCTGGCCTTCGGCATCAATGTCGCGCGCGAGTACGAGCGTAACGGCGAGCGCTATGCGCTACTGCGCTGGGCGCAGCAGGCGTTCAAGGATTTCAGCGTGGTGCCGCCGGGGACGGGCATCGTGCATCAGGTCAACCTGGAGTATCTGGCCAAAGTCGTGCAGACGCGCGATGGGGTGGCCTTCCCCGATACGCTGGTCGGCACCGACTCGCACACGACGATGATCAACGGCCTGGGCGTGCTGGGCTGGGGCGTCGGCGGCATCGAGGCCGAGGCGGTGCTGCTGGGGCAGCCGCTCTATCTGCTGACACCTGAGGTGGTGGGCATCCATCTCTCTGGCAAGCTGCCTGAGGGCGCGACGGCGACCGATCTGGTGCTGACGGTGACGCAGATGCTGCGCAAGCATGGCGTAGTGGGGCGCTTCGTGGAGTTCGCTGGCGCAGGTCTCAGTTCGCTGGCGCTGGCCGACCGCGCGACCATCTCGAATATGTCGCCGGAGTTTGGCGCGACGGCCACCTTCTTCCCGGTGGACGCCGAGACGCTGCGCTACATGCGCCTGACGGGCCGCGATGCCGCGCTGGTCGATCTGGTGGAACGCTACACCAAAGAGCAGGGCATGTTCCGCACCGACGAGACAGTCTCCCCGGAGTACAACGAACTGCTGGAGCTGGACCTCGGCTCGATCGAGCCGAGCATGGCTGGCCCGCGTCGCCCGCAGGATCGCGTGGCGCTGAGCGGCGTGCGCGAGAACTTCCGCGCCGCGTATAAGGATCGCTACGAGGGCGGCGATGGTGGTGGCGCGGCGGTGGCCGTCAAGGCGCCGAGCGTGACGGTGACGATGGAGAACGAAGAGGTGGAGCTGACGCATGGCGCAGTGGCCATCGCCGCCATCACCAGTTGCACCAACACCTCTAATCCCTCCGTGATGGTCGGCGCGGGTTTGCTGGCCAAGCACGCCGTGGAGCGTGGGCTGCGCGTCTCGCCCGCCGTCAAGACCAGCCTGGCGCCAGGCTCGCGCGCCGTCACCGACTACCTCGACGCCGCTGGCCTGACCCCATTTCTAGAGGCACTGCGCTTCCAGACGGTGGGCTACGGATGTACGACTTGCATCGCCGAGGGTACGCCCGTCTCGCTGGCCAATGGCACGGCGGCTCGTATCGAACGCATGCCGAAGGCGGGCGGCGCGGCGCTCTTCGGCCCCACAGCGGAGGGCAGGCTGGCGATCGCCAAACAGACGGAGACGATGGATCAGGGTGTGCGTCAGTGCATCGCGCTCACGCTGCAGGATGGCCGCACGCTGGTCTGCACCCCCGATCACAAGATTCTCTGCGCTGACGGCCGCTGGGTGCGCGCCGACGAGCTGAAGCTGAACGAGGATCGCATCGTGGTCGGGCTGGATACCCCGCTGGACGAGCCAGGAGCCGATGAGGCAGGCTACGCGCTGCATGTCGGAGCATTCACCTTCACGCTGGAGACGCCGCAAGAGCGCCAGCGAACGCTGGCCTTCGCGCGCCTGCTGGGCCATCTGCTCAGCGATGGGTCGATCAGCGCGCTGGGGCAGGGTCGTATGCACGTCGGCCAGGCAGTGGATCGCGAGATCGTCCTGAACGACATCGAGCTGGTGACGGGGATGCGTCCGGCAGCGAGCCGCTACGATGAGCGCAAGTGGACGATCGTGCTACCCAAGCCGCTGACCGATGCGATCATCACGCTGCCAGGCGTGCGGGTCGGTCGGCGCATCCAGCAGGCGCCGACGCTGCCAGCCTTTGTACTGGATGCGCGTTGCCCGGTGGCGCTGGCGCGGGAGTACTTGGCGGCCATGTTCGGCGCGGATGGACACGCCCCCTCGCTGCATCGCTGGGGCAAGCGTGACGAGGACGCCAGTCTGGATACTCCCGCCTATTCGCAGAGCGCCATCGCGGAGCATGTGGAGGCGCTTCAGGCGGTCATGGCGGACGTGCTACGGTTGCTCACCCGTTGTGGAGTGGAGCCTGAGGGCGCTCGTACCTACACCTATCCTACGCGCCGATCAGCCTCGACGTATCCGGCGGCGCAGGATGGCGCGCCGCGCTTCGAGGTGCGGCTGGAGTTGCCCGATGGCCTCTCATTCATCGAGCGGGTTGGCTATCGGTACTGCGTGGACAAGGCGATGCGCGCCAGCGCCGCAGCGGTCTACTGGCGCATGGTCGGCGAGATTCACCAGAATCGCCTCTGGATGTCTGGCCGCCTTGAAGAACTTCACGAGCAGCAGATCGAGTTGTCGTTCTCACGGGCGCGCGCGCTGGCGGCTGCCGAGCTGGCTACGCGCGGAACCGTAATCGCTCCCCACTATTCCCTGCTCGAAGGTCACGACCGCTTTTCGCGGCTGCCCAGCGCGACGACGCGGCGATTCCAGCCGCTGCACCACGAGAGCGCCGGATTCCCGTCTCCGGTGGCGCTCTTCACTGAGCTGGGTGTGCGCGAGTGGTTCGCGCCACTACGTTCACGCGCCGATGGCTCCCTCGCGCGGCGCTATGCGGTCGAGAAGGAGGCGCTGACGCTGCCGACCTTCGCCTTACAGGTCGAGGATCGCCGGTCGGTGGGCGCTCGACAGGTGTTTGACCTGTCTGTGGATGCTGTGCATGCCTTCGTAGCAGGCGGCGTTGCGGTACACAACTGCATCGGAAATAGCGGCCCCTTGCCGCCAGAAGTGAGCACAGCGGTCAACGATAACGACCTCGTGGTGGCGGCGGTGCTGAGCGGCAACCGCAACTTCGAGGGGCGCATCCATCCGCAGGTGCGCGCCAGCTATCTGGCCTCGCCGCCGCTGGTGGTGGCCTATGCGCTGGCGGGCAGCGTGGATATCGATCTGACCCACGACCCCATCGGGATTGATCCCAATGGCCAGCCCGTCTACCTGCGCGACATCTGGCCGACGCCGCAGGAGGTGCAGGAGACGCTTGAGAAGGTCGTCAAGCCGGAGGTCTTCAACGCGGAGTACGCGCACGTCTTCGACGGCGACGATCGCTGGCGGGCGCTCCCCGTGCCGGAGGCGGGCGACAGTCTCTACACCTGGGACGACGCTTCGACCTACGTGCGCAAGCCGCCCTTCTTCGACGGTATGAAGCTGGAGCCAGAGCCACGCGGCGCCATCACGGGTGCGCGCACGCTAGTCTCGGTGGGCGATTCCATCACCACTGACCACATCTCGCCTGCCGGCTCATTCCCGGCGGCCAGCCCGGCGGGGCAATATCTCATCGAGCATGGCGTGCAGCAGCGCGACTTCAACAGCTATGGCTCGCGGCGCGGCAATCATGAGGTGCTGATGCGCGGCACGTTTGCCAATATCCGCCTGCGCAACCTGCTAGTGCCGGGCAAGGAGGGATACTGGACGACACACCTGCCCGATGGCGAGGAGATGACCATCTTCGATGCCTCGATGCGCTATCAGCAGGATGGCACGCCGCTCATCATCCTGGCGGGCAAAGAGTATGGATCGGGCAGTTCGCGCGACTGGGCAGCCAAAGGCCCGCTGCTGCTGGGCATCAATGCGGTCATCGCCGAGAGCTACGAGCGCATCCACCGCAGCAATCTGGTCGGCATGGGCATCCTGCCGTTGCAGTTCCAGCCGGGCGAGAGCCGCGAGAGCCTCGGCCTGACGGGGCGCGAGACGTATGACTTCCTGGGGATCGATGGTGAGCTGAAGCCACGACAGACGGTGACGGTGCGCGCCACTGCCGACGACGGCTCTACCAAAGAGTTCCAGACCATCGCGCGACTCGACAGCCCCATCGACATCCGCTACTACCGCAACGGTGGCATCTTGCAGACCGTGCTGCGGCGGCTAGCGACGGAGAGCAAACACTAGACGAACCTCACCCCCGGCCCCTCTTCCATGAGGAGAGGAGCGCGAAGGCGCCTCACTCCTCACCGGAGTGGGGCGTCTTCGCGCATGGCGCTGAGCCAGGCGCCGATGAGCAGCGGCGCGACGACGACGACTCGTGGATTGTGTCGCCACGCGCCGCGCAGGTCGCCGTGCGCCAGGCGCGAGAGCGCGCGTGTCATGCCGCAACCGGGGCAGGGCCGCCCCGTCGCGCGGCGGATGACGCACATGCTGGGCATGGAGGCCAGCCAACCTGTCGGCAGCGCCGCCAGCGCCAGCGGCGCCACTAGCCACGCGATTCGAGCCGCGCGCTGGATGCTGGCGGCGCTGCGAGCCTGGTCGGCACTCAAGCCGAGATCCGCATCAGCGGGCGCCCCTCGGCGTCGGTGAAGGCGCCGGTGGCGATCATGATGAGGTCGATGATCGTCCAGATGCCACAGCCACCGAAGGTCAGCACCATCAGGACGCCGGTGCCGATCTTGCCGACATAGAAGCGGTGGATGCCCAGCCATCCCAGGAAGATGCATAGCAGCAGCGCCGTCAGCCAGTCGCGAGGCGGCGCGACCATCGGATAGCCCGGCCCCTGGCCTGGCGCGGGCTGCTGGTAGGGCTGCGAGAGTGGCGGCATCGCACCGGAGGGTGGCGGCGGCATGTAGCCCTGCGGCGGAGGCGGCGCGGCCCCCGGTCCGGGCGCGGCGAATCCGCCGGGTGGAGGCGGAGTGGCCTCCAGGACTACTGGCGGGGGTGGTTGCGGTGGCTGGTCGGCGTGCGGCGAGGTGTCGAGTGGGGGCGTGGGCGGTGGCCAGGCGCTCTCGGCCTGCGTCTCGGCCTGCGTCTCGGCCCGCGACTCCCCGGCCCACGGATCGGGCGCGGGCTGCGCGCTTTCCTCATCTGGCGCGGGCACTGCTGGTGTGTCGTTTGGCTGTGGATAGTCCTCTGGCGTCTGCTGGTTCGGGGTGTCCATGCTCATTGGCCTCCTCAGATATGCAAACACACCGCATGTACGTGGCGTGCGCCAGTGGGGTTTCGGGAACGCGACGGCCATCGTCGCTCCCAGCGACGCTCGCCTTGGAGTCTACATCCATGTCCGCACAATTGGCGCCGTGGACATACCGTCTGTCGCGCGACGCCTGCTGGAGTGGCGCCGCCGTGGGGCCGCGCGCACAGCGAAGACGCTGGCGCTGATAGTGCTATAATTCGCTGTGTTTACCGCAGGCGCCGACAGGCTGGCGCTTCGAGATGTGTCGCATCGCCCGTGGTGTGACGCGAAGTGGAGGCCACGAGGATCGTGAGTCAACAATCAGTATCCGCCGAGGCAGGCGAGGCGCATGGGGCGTCTGGCGGCGGTGAGCACGGGCTAAATAAGCTGGGCGCGCTGCTCTGCTGGGCGGTCGTCTTCGCTGACATCGGCACCTCGGTCTACTATACTCCTGGAATCCTCTTCAACCAGTTCAAGCCACAAGGGCAGTTAGCTGGCCTGTTCGTCACCATGACGATGCTCGCATTCCTCTTGCTGGCCCTCAAATACGCCGAAGTCAGTGTGCGCTTCCCGGAGGGCGGCGGCGTCGTCACGGTTTCGGCGCGCGCGCTGAGTCCGTGGATGGGCGCGCTGGGTGGCATGTTCATCCTGGTAGACTATTTTCTGACAGCGGCGATCAGTTCGATCTCTGGGCTGCAATACTTTCAGAATGTCCTCCCAGGCATCGCGCCGTTTGTGCTGCCCGCCACGATCCTCGTGATCGTCCTGCTGGGCATTCTCAACTGGTGGGGCATCAAAGAGAGCGCGATGGTGAGCCTCTATATCGCCATCGCCGCATTCATCAGCGACATCGTCGTGCTGATCGCCGTACTGGTCAATGTGCCGCTGCATACGATCTTTGCGCTGATTGGCAGCATCTTTCACGGAACCCATTTCACGCCAGTCTTGCTGGTGACGGGATTTGCGGGCGCGTTCCTGGCGTTCTCTGGCCTCGAATCTATCTCGCAGCTCTCACCCGTGATGCGGCGCCCGCGCAGCAAGACCGTGACGATTGCGCTGAGTCTGGTGGTCATCACGGTGGGCGTCACCAGCCCGCTGCTGACCATCCTCTCTACCACGCTGCTCGACGGCCAGCATACCAATCTGCTGACGCATCCCATCGCTCCATCCGCCATCGACCCCAACCAGTTCATATCGCAGTTGGCGGGCGCGTTTGCCGGGCCAGTGGTCGGCGTGGCGACGGCGATCATCGCGTCGGCCTTGCTGATCTTCGCCAGCAATACCGCCATCATCGGCTCCTACCACGTCTTCCTGGCGCTCTCACGTATGAGCTTCTTCCCGGCGGTGGTCGAGAAGCGCGACAAGTTCCGCGATACGCCTATCGTCTCGATTGCGCTGGCGACCTTCATCCCGATTGCCATCCTGATCGCGGCTAACGGCCAGATCAATACGCTGGGCGAGCTGTATGCTTTCGGCCTGTTGGGCGCCTTCTCGCTGACCTGCGTCTCGCTCGATGCGCTGCGCATCCGCGAGCGCGGTGGCGGCAGGCAGTTCTCGCTGCACGAAGAAGAGATGGAGGCCGAAGCAGCGGAGAACGCACGGTTGACGGGCGGCATTGCGCCGCTGCCAGTGGCGACGGAAAGCGCCGGTGACGAGGACGACGACGAGCTGGACGACACTGGCGAGTATGCGGCGGCGCAAGCGGCCGTGGAGCAGACATTCCAGCAGCGCGCACTGGAACTGGGGCGCGAAGTCTGGAAGCGCTACTGGCCGCAGCTCAACTTCTGGCTCGGCTTGCTCACCACGGTCATGGTGCTGACCGCCTGGATCACGAACCTGATCGCCAAGCGCGACGCGACGATCTTCGGCAGCAGCCTGACGGTGGTGGGCATGGCTATCGCCATTCTGCACTATCGCTGGAGTAAGGAGCGCGGTGTCAACACGGTGCAGCCATCGTGGGCAGTCTCCTTGGCGCCCGACTCCGTCTTCGCCATTGTGCGTTCAGGGCTGGAGCAGAACGCGCAGATTATCGAATCGGCGTTCCGCGCGGCGCACGGACGCAAGGTGCTGGTGCTGTTCCTCTCCAGCCACATGCCCACCAGCGCACGCATCATGCAGATCAATGATCCCGCCTTGCGCGATGACGAGGCACAGGACGCCTTCCGCCTGGCCGAACGGCTCTCCGCCGCGACCCACACACCGACGCAGGTCTTCTATCGCATCGGCGCGGTGAACTCGGCGGCGTCGCTCTGGCGGGTGGCGCGCTCGATGGAGGTCGTGACGGATGTGGAGACGGCGCGCGCCTTCGCGGCGAGTGTCGCGCCAACCTACATTCGCTATCGGCGCGTCGGCGACGCCAGTGGGGAGCATAGCGCCACGGTGGCGCATCTGGTCATCCGCCCGAAGGCGGCGGCTACACCTCCAGGCGCGCCAGGCGCCCAGCTCTTTGGGTCATCCCGGCAGACGCCTCCACCGCGCATGCTGCCCAATGACGCCCGCCCGCCCACCACCTATGATGACGACGACGCCGGATCATTCCACGACGAGACCTGGAGCGACGTCGAAGCCTATCGCGATCTGGAGGAAGGCTATTCCAGCGCGCGCAGCAGACCGCTGACGGGAGGTTCCAGCCAGCGTGGGCGCAGTGGCCCGCTCCAGAGCGGTCAAAATGGCCGTGTCGCAGGCCGCTCGGCGCAAGGCGATGAGCGCCAGTTTGGCGAGGAGCCACGCCCAGATCACGATCACGTCGGCGACACCGCGCCGCGGCATCCGGTGAAGATCGTCCATAGCCTGCTGCCGTCGCAGTCTGGCGTGACCGAAGCGCCTCGCCAGCCGCCGCGCTCCGCCGCGCCGCCGACGCCCGCTCCACGCTCCACTGCGCAGCGCATGAGCGAGCCGACGTCCATTGAGGCCGATGACGAGGACTGGTACTGGAACGGCGAGGATCTTGTGCGTTACGACGAGTCGCCAGCCAGCGCGAACGAAGCCAACGGCGACGGCGCCGTGGAGCCGGAAGGGGACGATAAGTAGCACACGAGAGTCGCGGCCCTAAAAGGCCGACGTACGAGACGGATGGGACATCAATGCCCGCTATGCGCCACCGTGGCTCCGCGCGACATGCCTGCCCTGTGATCCTCCCTCTCCCCCGTGGGAAAGGGAGACAGGGGGTGAGATCGGCTAGTCGGAGAAACCGTCCAGATTGACGAGCTGACAGGCGTGGTGGGTGGCCGTGGCGGCGTCGTCGCCGAGGTAGACGCCGGGCAGCTTACGCATTAGCTCAGGGTTGCGCACGAACATCGGCCCCCAGTACGCGAAGATGGGCTGCGGCGATGGCATCTCGGCCAGGCGCTTGCCGATGCGCGCCAGCGCCCGCAGTCGCTGCGACGAGGTCGCTGTCAGCGCGATGATTGCAGGCGTCACGGGCCACGGCTCCTGAACCAGTTGGTCGCCATCCACGCCGCGACCCAGATACGCCACACGCAGCCCAGCGCGCCGCCAGAGCACCGCCAGCAGCATCGCGCCAAAATCGCTGGTCTCGTTGGGCGCGCACGCCACCACCGCGAATGGCGCGCCGAGCGGCTCTTGCGTCGTCTGGAAGACCGAGAACATGAAGCCGCGCAGGTTGTTCAGGCCAAACCGCTCTTCAGGATTGCTCAACTCGCTCTTGGACCACAACTCACTGATGCGATTGACGGTCGGCTGCACCAACCCGGTGCAGACGTTCTCCACGCCATACCTGCTCAGCGCCTCATTCAGGATCACCTGTGCGCGCGCCGTGTCGAAGCGCGCATAGGCACTGAGCAATTGCGGAATATACGGGCGCAATTCGCGCTGCTTGGCCAGCGACTGCGACATCGAGTAGTTGCGCACGTTGAAGGCGGGCGGCTCGAGCGCGCTGGAATACACGCCGCCGAGCTGGCCAGAGGCGCCGCCCTGCTGCAATCCATGCGTGGCATACGAGCCTCCGAAGGCCGCGCCGCCGGTCGGCGGCGTTGGCCCCCAGGTCTCGTTCATCCACGGCTCTGGCTGGCCATTGTGACCGAAGCCGGTCGGGCGCGCGCCAGAGACGCCAGGGTACATGGCCGAGCCGAGCGCGCCGGTGGGCCCCGGCTGCGCATATTCGTCTGGCCCGCGATAGGGTGGCAGATCGAAGCCAGTAGGCTTGCGAGGCGGCGGAGGCGGGGGGTAGAGCGCGCCACTGTTCAGCGCGCCGCTCTGCATCGCGCCGCCGGGGCGCTCTGGCGGATCGAGCGTCAGCCCGCCGCTGTTCATCACATGCGAGACACCCTGCGCCAGCCCAGACATACCCCGTTGCGCGCCCAGCAAGCGCGCGGTCGCGTCCTGCGGCGTCTCCCCGGCGATCACGCGGTCGCGCAGCCACAGCAGAGCCATCAGATCGCGCTCGGAGTAGCGGCGCTTGTGGCGATTCGCGTCGCCGCCTGCCTCGCCCTCCGAGATGCCAAGGTGCTGCTCCCAGGTCCACAGCGCCAGTGGCCGCACACGCAGCATTTGAACCATCGTCGTCGCATCATAGACGGGCTGATCGGAGAAGTGCGATAAGATTGGTGGTTCCATATACTGCGACCCTCCACGTGGACGCTGCGAATCGAACTCCGGGAAATTCGACGCACGACGTTGCGACATGCTTTCCTCCACACACCTACCCAACGCACATTCTGGGAGCGCCAATTCAGCACGAATCAGTACGAAGGAAGGGAAATACGTTCAGCGAGGCGTACTGTAGGGATGAGTATCCGACCCAGGAAGTGTTGTCCGTAACATGGCGAGTATACCATGAGCCACCGCAAGGTGCGCTTGTTATCGTCAAGCAGAGGTGAATTGGCGGATATTTGGGCTGGCCCATCGTGCCTATCAGGGTAGCCTACAATCGGCTCATCGCGCGCATCTTTGGCTCTGGAGGCGGGCGTAGGCGGCGTCGCTCGCCCGCAGCCAGGCACGAATGTTCTACGCGCAATCGCACACACGGCTTCCCGCCGAGCGACGCAAGGAGCCATGAAAATACCCCCTCTCCGGTTCATACACGCGGGAGAAGGGGTAGGGATGAGGCTCTGCCCGGCGCTAGACGCCGAGGTCGTAGAGCTGCTCGAACTGCAGGTCAAGGTCGTTCGTCACCTGCCACATGGCCGCCAGCGCCTTGCGCACATTGCGAGCCGCGCACGGCGCCAGATCATCGCGCCGCGCCAGCGCCTTGAGCGCCTCGTAGGCCGCCAGCGCATCGCGCTCAGGCTGTGTTAGTGGCTTGCCCAGCAGGTCAGTATCGGTCATGGTTGGCTCCTGTCTCGGTTCTCGGTGTCTGGGGACTATGAGTTGTACGTCGCCACGGGCCGCGCATCGACCAGTCGCTTCGCCTTCAACTCGAAACGCGGGAGCGCGCCCGGCTCCATGCGCTCGACGATGAAGCGCAGATTCTCGTGCGCCTGGGCCAGCGCGTGCGTCAGCTCCTGTTCGACCGCCGGCCACTCCGCCTCGCGCCCTGGCTTCAGCTCGACTTTGATGGTGATCTCGTCGCGGATGCCACTGTGCCAGAGGTAAATCTGGAACTCGTCGATGGCGTCGTACTCGCGGACGATGGCCTCGACCGCGCGCGGATACACATTCGTGCCGCGAATCAGCTTCATATCGTCCCAACGTCCACGGATGCCGCCATCGTAGAGGTCGCCAGTGCGGCCACACGTACAGGTGGTGTGCGGCACGCGCAGAACCATATCCTTGGTGCGGTAGCGCAGCACGGGGATGATTCCGCGTCCAAACGACGTTACGACGCGCTCGCCCAGCTCGCCATAGCCCACCGGCTCGCCAGTCGCGGGATTGATGACCTCTTCGATGAAGTGGTCTTCGATGATATGTGTGCCGCCAGGCTGTTTGTCGCACTCGAAGAGCATGATGGTGCCGACCTCGGTCATGCCCGCCGTGTCGCCGCATCTGGCGCCCCAGGCTTCCTCGAGCTGGCGCTTCACCGCCGGGATCGAGCCAGCAGGCTCGCCGGAGAGAATCAGCTTGTTGACCTTGCTGTCTTTGGCCAGATCGATGCCCATCTCCGTCGCCTGCTGCCAGAGCCGCAGGGCGTAGGTGGGCGTGGAGGCGACTGTGGTGACGCCCATCTCCATGATCATTTTGACGCGGCCCTCGGTCGTCTGCCCGCCGCCGGGGATGACCAGCGCGCCGATCTTCTCGCTGGCGTAGTGCAGCCCCCAGAAGCCGATGAATTGCCCGTAGCCAAAGGCGATGTAGACGGTATCCGTTGGCCGCACGCCAAACGCCCACATGCCATAGCACCACATCTCGGCGATCCACTCCCAGTCTTTCATGCCGTCGAGCACGCGGATGGGGGTGCGCCCGCTGGTGCCGGAGGTCAGGTGATAGCGGATGGCGTTCTCGGCGGAGGTCGCGGGCAGGTCGCCAAAGAGCGGCGTCGCGGCGATGGAGGCCATCCAGTCTTCGCGCGTCATGAAGGGAATGCGCCGCAGGTCGTCCAGCGAGGTGAGCTGCTCGGGATGGAATCCGGCGGCGTCCCAGTGGCTGCGGTGAAATGAGCTGTTGGTGTAGGCCCACCCGGCCAGCCGTTGCAGCTTGGCGAGTTGCAGTCGCTCCAGGTCGGCGCGCGGCAGGGTCTCATTCTTGGGATTCCAGTACGCAGAGTCAGCCATGCTTCTACCCCCGTGTGACGAATACCGATTCCGACGGTCTTTGGGCGCGCCCCCACCCCCAGCCCCTCCCCCGCTTTGTGGGAGAGGGGAGCTACCCGGCTCTCCCGACTCCCTGTGAAGCAGAGTTCTGGTTCCCCTCTCCCTGTGGGAGAGGGGGCTAGGGGGCGCCGTCGCGCCCGATTAGCTCGCGAGCAATGATGATGCGCTGGATGTTGCTTGCCCCTTCATAGATCTGCATGCCCTTGATGTCGCGCAGGTAGCGCTCGACGGGATACTCGTTGGAGTAGCCTCGGCTGCCGTGTAGCGTCACCGCTTCGTTGGCCGCGCGCGCCGCGATTTCCGTGGCGTAGAGCTTGGCGATGGAGGTGGCCTGCGTGGCGGGCTGGCCGCGATCTTGCAGCCAGGCGGCGGAGTAGGTCAGCAGGCGCGCCGCATCCACCTCCGCCGCCATATCAGCGATGGTCGCCTGGGTCATCTGGAAATCGCCCAGCCGCTTGCCAAACTGCCGCCGCTCGCGCGCGAAGGCGACGCAGGCGTCCAGGCAGGCCTGCCCCACGCCGACCGCGCCCGCCGCCACACCCAGCCGACCGCGATCCAGCCCCGACATGGCCACCTTGAAGCCCTCGCCCGGCTGTCCCAGCAGCGCGCTGGCTGGCACACGGCAATCCGCGAAACGCAGGCGCGCATGGTTGGAGCCGCGATGTCCTAGCTCCTGCCCTGGCATCGGCTCGCGCGCAAAGCCGGGCGTGTCGGTGGGCACGAGGAAGGCGCAAACGCCGCGATGGCGCTCGGCGGGGTCGCGGGTGGCCATCACGATGGCGATGTCGGCGACGCCGCCGTTGGTGATCCAGACTTTCTCGCCGTTCAAGACGTAGTCGCCGCCATCCTCGCGTGCGGTGGTCTGGATGCTGGCGGCGTCGGAGCCTGCCTCTGGCTCGGTCAGGCAGTAGCAGCCGATGAGCTGACCACCTGCCAGCCCCGGCAGGTAGCGTTTGCGCTGCTCCTCGCTGCCCCATTGGCGCAGGCAGAGCGCGACCAGCCCCGCCTGCACCGTCAGGAAGCCGCGCACGGAAGAGTCTACGCGCCCCAGCTCCTCGGCAACCAGCGCGAAGCTGACGTAATCCATGCCGGAGCCGCCATACGCGCGCTCCAGCGGGCCGCCCAGCAGGCCGAGCGCGCCCATGCGATGCACCAGCTCGCGCGAGAAGATGCGCTGCTCGTCCGATGTGCGCGCCAGCGGCGCCACCTCGTGCTGCGCGAACTGGCGCGCCACCGTCTGCCAGCCCTGCTGCTCTGCGGATAACTCGAAGTCCATGCGGGTCGCCTTCCAATCTCTCCCCATCTGTGGTCGCTGGCGGGCTAGGCGTCGTCTGGCAGCACGGCGACGCCCTCAACCTCGACCAGCGCGTCCGGCTGAAAGAAGGCCGCGACCTCGAAGAGCGCCAGCGCGGGATAGTAGTCGTCGAAGTAGCGTCGCCAGACGAGGCCCAGCTCGCGGCGCTTGGCGAGGTAGTCGTCGCGGTCGGCGACGAAGATGGTCAGCTTGACGATGTCGGTCATCTGGCCACCCGCCTCATGCACGACCGTGTGCAGGTTGTGCAGCGCCTGATCGAGCTGCGCCACCAGATCGCCGGGCGAGACGATGCGCCCCTCGGCGTCGCTGGCGTCTTGCCCGGCCAGCCACAGGATGCGCCCGCCGCGGGTGATGACACCATGATTGAAGCCGCGCGGCTGCGCCAGGCCCGCTGGCGCGATGATGCGCTTTCCCACCTGTTCAGGCATATCGTCCATATGGCTCACCGCCCTGTCCATTCGGGCCTGCGCTTGGCCTGGAACGCCTCGAAGAAGACGCGATGGTCGTTGGCCATCAGCAGCAACGCCTGCGCCTGCGCCTCTGCCTCGATGGCCGAGACGAGGTCCATGCTCAACTCATTGGTGAGCATGCGCTTGGTCATGCCGATGGCCAGCGACGGCCCCTGCGCCAGCCGCTTCGCCCACTCGTGCGTCGCGCTCAGCAGCTCGTCGTGCGGGACGACACGATTGACCAGCCCGATCTGCTCGGCGCGCTGCGCGTCGAGGGTGTCACCGAGGAGGAGCAGCTCGGTGGCGCGACCCAGCCCAACGATGCGCGGCAACAGATAGCCTGCGCCCATGTCGGCTCCCGTCAGCCCGACCTTGGTGAAGAGGAACGCGAAGCGCGCCTTCTCCGAGGCGATGCGCAGGTCAGAGGCCAGCGCCAGCACCGAGCCAGCCCCGGCGGTCATGCCGTTGAGCGCCGCGATGATGGGCTTCTCCAGCAGGCGCATGTGCTGCACGACAGCGCCTGTCATGCGCGTGAACTCGATGTGGCCCTTCGTGTCCTGCTCCAGCAGCTTGCCGATGATATCGTAGACGTCGCCGCCCGAGCAGAAGGCGTCGCCCGCGCCCGTCAGGACGACCACCTTGACCGCATCATCATAGCGCAGGTCATCGAAGAGCTGGCGGAGCTGGGCGTAGACCTCGAAGGTCAGCGCATTCAGCTTCTCGGGCCGGTTGAAGGTGACGGTCGCGATGCCATCGCTCACCTCGTAGAGAAAGTCGTATGCCACGAGTCATCTCCTTCCTTCAGATGCGCGCATTAGTAGTTGACCTCGCCGCCATCCACGTTGATGGCCTGGCCGGTGATGCCTTTGCTGGAGTCCAGCGCCAAGAAGAGCGCCACCGACGCCACCTCATCCGGCTCGATCAGGCGTCGCTGCGGGCTCATGCGCTCTAGCGCCTGGCGTGCCTCGGCCGCCGACATGCCGGTGCGCGCGACCATATTGGAGACGCTGGCGTCGGTCATCGGCGTATCCACGTAGCCGGGGCAGATGGCGTTGACGGTGATGCCGTGTTGGTTCAGCTCGACGGCCAGCGCGCGGGTCAGCCCAATGACGCCGTGCTTCGACGCGGTATACGCGGTGATGTATTTGCCGCCGACCTTGCCCGCGATGCTGGCGATGGTGATGATGCGCCCGGAACCCTGCGCCACCATGGCAGGCGCGAAGGCTTTGGTGACGTAGTAGACGCTGGTGAGGTTGATCGCCAGCATACGCTGCCACAGCTCATCGGGATGCCCCAGAAACTTGGCGCTGCCCGCATTGCCCGCATTGTTGACCAGAATATCGACACCGCCCCAGGCGTCCAGTGCGCCCTTCGCCAGCCGCTCGTTGACCTGCTGCGCGTCGGTCACGTCGCAGGTGACGGCCAGCGCGCGTCTGCCGCGCGACTCGATCTCCCCCCGCAGCGCCACCAGATCGGCCTCGCCGCGGGCGCTGACGGCCACATCGGCGCCCGCCTCGGCCAGCTTCAGCGCGATGCTGCGCCCGATGCCCCTGGTCGCGCCCGTCACCACAGCGCGCTTGCCCATCAGCGATTCAGAATCTGCCATGCCCACGCTATCCTTTCGTCGTCGTCTGGAGCGGCGTCAGCACGACCAGATCGGCGCGTCCTCCCGCCAGAATCGTGTTGGCCTCGTTCGTA
Organism: Ktedonobacterales bacterium; assembly: GCA_036559055.1. GTDB lineage: Bacteria > Chloroflexota > Ktedonobacteria > Ktedonobacterales > JADMIN01 > JAKAIY01. Next base: position 2,552 of record DATBTW010000240.1, on the reverse strand, counting down.
GTCGTCAGGTAGCCATCGGCCAGCGTCGCCACGCCCACCTCGGCGCGGATGCGCTCGCAGAGCGGCGTGAGGAAGCCCTTGCCATAAGGCAGCGTCGCGTGCGGCGTAGTCTGCCCGGCCAGCGGCTGGATGAGCTGGCAGCCGCGCGCCTTCAGCGCCTGAGCCACCACGATGGCGTCATCCAGCGTGAAGCCGCCCGCCGCGCCATCGTGGCAATTCAGCGCGACAGCCAGCGGCTTCTCCTCTGGCCAGACATGCCGGACCGCCTCGAAGACCTCCAGCGGGTAGCGCATGCGGCGCTCCAGCGCGCCGCCGTAGTCGTCCGTGCGCTGGTTGGTGAGCGGCGAGAGGAAGCTGGCCAGCAGATAGCCATGCGCCATGTGCAGGGTCAGGAGGTCGAAGCCGCAGGCCAGCGCGCGCCGCGCCGCCGCCACGAACTGCTCGCTGATGGCGCGCATCTGGGCGCGGGTCAGCGCATGCGGCGTCTGGCTGGCAGGCGCGTAGGGGATGGCCGAGGCGGAGACGAGCGGCCACCCTCCTGCGCGTAGCGGACGGTCGGGCAGCGTGGCGCCCGCCGCAGCGGATGGAGCCAGCGTGGCGCCGCGCCTGCCCGCGTGGTTGAGCGTGACGCCAAGCGCCATTCCCGCCGCGTGGCAGCGCCGCGCGAACTGCGCCCACGCCTCAGCCTGCTCATCGGTATACAGCCCCGCGCTCTGCGGGTGGATGCGCGCATCGGGGGCGATGGCGATCACGCCCGCCAGCCGCAGCCCGACGCCGCTTGCGCTCTGCTGATCCTCTGCGTCGCCGATGGCCTGCGTGGTGATGCGGTTGGGCAGCCGCAGCCCGCCCACCTGGAGCGCGGTGAAGAGCGGCGGCGGAGCGTAGGCTGGCGGTGCGCAAGTCGCATCGGGTGCGCTGGCCAGCTCGCGATCTACCCAGTCGCCGAAGCGAGGGTCTCGCAGCCGCAGATCGTCGTAGGTGATGCGTTTGCTGCGCGTCAGCAGGTTGAAGGTGAACTGCACAGGCGGCAGCGAGGTGAAGCGGCTAGTATGCTCGAAATAGCTCTGACTCTCGACCGCCGCCGCCTGGAAGAGTTCCACGACGGGGCGACGCGCCTGCTCGTACTCGGTGAGCGCGTGTCCCAGGTCAGCATACTGCTCGATGGCGTTGGCCAGCGCGATGGCGTCCTCCATCGCCAGCTTGGTTCCAGAGCCGATGGAGAAGTGCGCGGTATGGGCGGAGTCGCCCAGCAGGACGAGCTTGCCCGTGTGCCAGTGTGCGCACTTGAGCGTCGCGAAGCTGATCCATTTGGAGTTATTCGAGAGCAGGCGATGGCCGCGCAGCTCCTCGGCGAAGAGCCGCTCGCAGAAGGCGACGCTGACGGCCTCATCGGCCTGATCCAGCCCGGCGCGCTGCCAGACATCCTCGGCGCACTCGACGATGAAGGTGCTGGCGGCGCCGCTGAACGGATACGAATGTACCTGGAACAGCCCGTACTCGCTCTGCTTGAAGATGAAGGTGAAGGCGTCGAGCGTTTTCTCGGCCCCCAGCCAGATGTAGCGCGCCTTACCCTGCTTGATAGTTGGCTGGAAGGCGGCCTCATGCGTGCGGCGCGCCAGGCTATTCACGCCGTCGGCTGCGATCAGCAGATCGGGTTCGCCCAGCCATTCGAGGCTCGGCGCCTCGGTCGAGAACTCCAGCGCGACGCCCAACTCGCGGCAGCGCCGCTGGAGCAGCGCCAGCAGCGTCTTGCGCTCCAGCCCGGCGAAGACATGCCCACCGCAGCGGATCAACTGGCCCTGGTAGATGGTGTCGATGGCGTCCCACAGCGTGAAGTGGCTGGTGATGGCCTTGTACGACGGATAATCAGCCTCCTGGAAGGCCGCGAGGGTGCGATCAGAGAAGACGACGCCCCAGCCATACGTGGCGTCGGGGGGGTTGCGCTCCACCAGCCGCACCTGATGCGCGGGATTGGCCTTCTTCAGCAGCAGGCTGCAATAGAGGCCCGCCGGGCCGCCGCCAAGCACGGTGATCTTCATGGCCGTGGCTCCGGCGCAACCTCGACGCCGCTCAATCCGGCGAGAGCGTCGGCGAGGCGGTCAAGCTGATCGAGGCTGGCGAGGGTGGGAAAGAGCGCGACCTCATCGCAGCCCGCATCGGCGTAGCCACGCGCAAGCTGCGCGATGGCCTGCGGCGTGGTCAGCAGCCCCTCGACGATGCGCTCGACGAAGGGGCCAGTGAAAGCGTAGTAGTCGCGCAGGTAGCGGGCGCCCGCCTTGATGGTTGCGGCATCGCCCAGCGCGAAGTAGCCCTGTCCCCAGAGCGTCGGCAGGCCGGGGCGGCCCAGATCGAGCCAGGCGGCGCGCGCCTTATCCGCCGCGCGGGCGAAGGCGCGTGGCGGGCCGCCGCCGTGCATGTAGCCATCGGCGTAGCGCGCGACGCGCGCGAAGGTGGCGTCGGATGAGCCGCCCAGCATCAGCTTCGGCGCGCCCAGCTCGCCCAGGCGCGGGCCGATGCGCTGCTGCTCCCAGACATCGCGCAGGTCGCCGAGC
>DATBTW010000239.1:0-3656 GCA_036559055.1 Ktedonobacterales bacterium | reverse complement strand
CGCCTGCTCCCGCGCAGTACGCGCCCTACCCCGGAACGCCAGGCGTGTGGGCGCCGTCCGCGTATCCGCAGTACGCCGCCTATCCCGCCTATCCATCCGCACCCGGCGCCTATGGCGCGGGGTATCCGGCGGCGGGCCAGCCCGGCCAGCCGGGGGCAGCCTATCCCTATTATGGCGGCTATCCGTGGCCTGGCTACGCGCCCTATCCCATGGCGCAGCCAGCGCCGCGCCGCGCGCCCGGCGAGACGTACGCGCTGGTCATCGCCTGGATCGTGACGGTCGCATCGGGCATTGCCGTCCTCGGCGGCTTGCTCGTGACGGCAATCGCCAGCCTGAGCGCCGTCTCTGGCTCCAGCGACGACCTCTCGTTCCTTGGCGGCATCATCGGCTTCTCGCTCGCGCCGATCATCGGCGGCGGCTTTGGCCTGTGGTATGGCATTCTCGGCATCCGGCGCAAACCCTCGCCACGCTTCAATCTGCCGACCGCGTGGATCATCCTGGGGCTGACTGTGCTGGCCATCGGCGGCGGCGTGGCGCTGTGGCAGTTCAACTACGTGGAGGCGCGCGCGCCGGGGACGGCGTTTGGCGTGCTGCCGCTGGCCACGCTGACGGGCGCGCTGCCCGCGCTGGCCATCCTGGCTTTCACCACGCAGCGCCTGCGCAATCCTTCCACACGTCGCCATGTCTGGATGTCGCTCTTCTACGGCATGACGCTCGCGCCGCTGCTGGCCGTCGTCCTGGAACTCATCGCCAGCTTCATCATCGTGGTGATCTTCCACCTCAGCGCGCAAGACGCGCAGAGCGTGCTGGGGCAGCCCACGACCGGCAATGCCTCGCCACAACTGATTATCGCCGAGCTGCTGGTGCTCTCGGTGGTGGCGCCGCTGGTCGAGGAGGGCGTCAAGCCGCTGGCCGCGCTGCTCGCCATCCGCCGCCTGCGCACACCGGGAGAGGCCTTTCTGGTCGGGCTGGCCGCCGGAGTCGGCTTCGACATGCTCGAAACCATCGGCTACATTGGCCAGGCGCAGGCCGACTGGGTCTCTGTCGCCATTGATCGCATCGGCGCGGGGTTGCTGCACGGCGTGGGCGCGGGCATGGGCGCGCTGGCCTGGTACTACTTCGTCAATGGCGCGGGCGTGCACTATCGCTGGCTGCGGGCCATCGGCTGCGGCCTCTACGCGATCTTGCAGCATAGCCTGTTCAATGCGCTGACCTTCTCCGATCAGATTCTGCCCACCAGTGTGAGCGCCTGGTTGAATCAGTCATACTTCCTGGGCAATCTGCCCCTCCAGCGCGCCGACATCATCTATCTGGCGGTCTATGGGTTGATCCTGGGCGTGCTGATCTTCATGACGCGCCGACTGCTGGGCGCGAAGGGCATGCCAGAGCGCATGCCGCCCGCTCCACAGGCGCCATACTGGCCCGCGTGGCCGCCCGCGCCCTATGGCTCCTATGGCTCCTATCCGGCCTACGCGCCGGCCGCTCCGGGAGGATGGCGCGCGCCTGCTCCCATCACGACGACCCAGCAGCCGATGGGAGGCGCCCAATGATGCCCGCTGAGACGACCAATCCGCCGTCCGCGCCTGCCACGACTGGCGCCAGCGCGACGCAGCCGATCACGCCCCGACCGGGCGCCTCGCGCTATAGCCTGATCTTTGGCGTCGCGCTGACGGTGGTGACGCTGCTCGCGCTGGTGGTGGCCTTCCTCTCATCCAACTTCAGGCCGCGCGCATCCAATGCGCTACCGACGAGCTGGACGCAGTTCTACAGCGCCAACCTGACCGGCTCCGATACGGGCGCCTGGGACGAGACGCAGGGCTGCAGCATGACCGCGCTGGGCCTCGACGCCACCCCCACCACATCCGATGACGCCATCTGCGGCTTCACGCCAAGCGTCAAGCAGAGCGTGACGAGCAACGGCTTCTATTTCGTCACCACGCTGGCGCCCGCCGCGCAGGTGCCGTCCTTCGCCCGCGCCATCATCAGCGTTGGCGACCTCAACACGTCCGATCCGTCCGCGAGCAACGTCATCAGCTTCATCGTCGGACAGGATGGCTCGTATGTGCTCTGCGATAGCGCCTGCTCGCAACTCAATAGCAACATCTACCAGTCTGGTGGTCTGGCGGCCTGGCATGGCGACGCGCTGGTCGCCAATACCGTCGCCATCAAGGTCTCGCCCGACCACAGCGCGCTGACGATCTACGTCAACGATCAGGAGGTCGCGACAGTCGATCCGCAGTTTGGCCCGCAGCCCGCCATCGCGCTGGGCGCGCCCATCGGGGACGAGGCCATCTTCACGCACGCCGCGCTCTACGTCGGCCAGTAGCCGCGCGGCGTCGGAGTGGCAGCAGATTTGGGGGCGCGCATGACGCAGTTCGATCCGCAGGACCCCGATTTCGAGCGGCGCGTGCGCGAGAGCTTCGCCCGCCAGCGGGTCATGGAGACGATGGGCGCCACGCTGCTGCGAGTCGCGCCGGGCGAGGTCGAGGTCGCGCTGCCCTTCAGCGATGCGCTGACGCAGCAGCACGGCTTTCTGCATGCGGGCGTCATCACGACCATCGTCGATAGCGCCTGTGGCTACGCCGCGCTCAGCCTGATGCCCGCAGGCGCGGGCGTGCTGACCATCGAGTTCAAGCTGAACCTGATGGCCCCTGCCGCTGGCGAGCGCATGATCGCGCGGGGGCGCGTCACCCGGCCCGGCCGCACCGTCAACGTCTGCGCGGGCGATGTCTTCGCCGAGCGAGAAGGGCGCGAGAAGCTGGTGGCGACCATGCTGGCCACCATCATGACCATCCACGACCGCCCAGGCGTCACCGACTGACGCCACATCGCCGCGCCGCTCATGCGCAACCCGACGTGCGATCATCGGGCCGGAAGGTCGCCAGGATGGCGTCGTGCTGCATCTGCATCGCGCTGGATTGATCGAGATCGAGCGTGCTGAGGAAATAGCCAGAGTGCGCATTGTCCACGAAAACCCAGACGCGATGCACCCCCTCCGCCGTCGAGTAGCTCATCGCTAAGCCCGCCAGTGGTCGCGGCGTCCCGCCCGTCGGCGCGCAATAGTTGGCGACCTGATCGGACGTGACGCCATCATCCTCGATCACCTCGATCTGGTCACGCGGCTGCGGACCAGTGAGCACGAGTACAACGCCCTGGCCAGCGCCTGTGGTGGGATTCGAGGCGCTCCACTGCGGCGGATAGGCGATGGTAAAGTGGGCGCCGTGATAGATGCTCCATCCCGGCGGCGTGCCGGGTACGGTCGTCGTTGCGGCGGGCGGCGGCGTGGTCGTGGCGCCCACAGAAGGCAGCGCACAGCCGCTGAGCGCAAGCAGCATGGGCAGAATCAACAATCCGAGTGGGCGGATAGCATAGCGAGCGCGCATAGCAGACTCCATCATGACGATGCGGTATTCTCAGGCGCACTGGATGGCGGCGCCTTCGCGGCCCGCATGAGCTTGCGACGACGGCGACCATAGATGAACCCATACGCGGTCTGCGTCAGCGCGATGACGAAGTAGAAGAGGCCCGCCGCGCCGATGGTGGCCGGAAACTGCGCCAGCGCCACCGAGCCAAGCCCCACGCCCACCATCACCAGATTGGCCCCGATGGATTCGCGCGTATCGTAGCTTTCCAGCGCGTTCAGGCCGAGTGTGGCC
>DATBTW010000238.1:0-4390 GCA_036559055.1 Ktedonobacterales bacterium | reverse complement strand
CTGCTCCAGAACGGTTGTTAACCCATCCTCCTACACCGCCGCCTGCTCGCGGGGCTGCTCGGCTGGCTGTCCCTCCGGTGGGCCGCTGCGAGCGCTGCGACGCCAGAGGAGGATGGCCACCACCAGCGCCGCGCTCTCCATCGCCGCGCCAGCGAAGAACGGTAGCCGCAGGGTCAGGCTGGCCAGCGCGCCACCCACCAGCGGCCCCACAAACCATGAGAGCTGCGAGGGCAGCAGCGAGAAGTTGAGGATGCTGGCCCGCCGCTCCTCTGGCGCGAGCAGCGCGAGCAGCGCCACCACCGTCGCGCCCAGCCCGGCGTAGAAGAGGCTGACCCACACGATTGTCACCTGTAGCGGAAAGAGACGTGGCGCCAGCCCCTCCGCCACGATGCCCGCCGTCGCCGCCGTCAGGATGATGGGCAGCACGCGCCAGCGCCCGATGACATCGCCCAGGCGACCCCACAGCGGCGTGGCAATCGCCATCGCCACGCCAGAGGCCGTCAGCGTGGCGCCGATCATGGAGGGCAGCAGGCGCACCGGGCCAGTATCGAGCCGCTGCAAGAGGATCGGCAGAAACTGCTGATACAGCGTGATGCCGAACATAGCGAGGAAATACAGCCCGAACAGACTGACCACCACTCGCGACGAGATGATGTCATCGAGCGCATGGCGCAGCAGGCGTCCGACGCGCTCCTGTGTGGCGTGCAGCCGCTTCTCCTCATGCACGATCAGCGTCAGCGCCAGGCCCATCAGCGCGGAGGCTACCCCGTCGCCAAAGAGCAGCGGGCGGATGCCCCAGGTCTGCGCCACGTAGCCGCCCACCAGTGGTCCGACCGAGGAGCCGATGGGAAAGCCGGCGCTGACGATGCCGACGACCATCCCCAGCCGCTTGCGTGGTGTGCCATCGGCCAGCATCGCCAGCATCACGCCCGTATTGCCGAAGACGAAGCCGCCCAGCAATTGTGCCACCGCCAGAAACCAGACGTTCGGGCTGAACGCCGCCAGCGAGAAGATCACGCCCTCGACGTAGGCGCTGCGCACGATGATCAGCTTGCGATTGTAGCGGTCGGCCCACACGCCCCAGAATGGGAGCAGCGGCAGGCCAATCACGAAGCCAAGCGCGGCGAGGATGCCCGTCCAGCCGGGGACCTGGCCCGCAGGCACGCCAAGCTGCTGCAAAAAGAGCGGGCGGAAAGCGTTCAGATGGCCGAATGCCTGCGACTCGACGACGCCCGCCAGCGTGAAGATGATGAGCAGCGTGCGCCAGTCATTGGCATGCCTGACCACGGGCGCGGGCGCCGACTGCCCGGCGTTGGGCGGCATCGGCGTATCGAATGGACGGTCAGGCATGCGGCGCGTGTCGCCTTCCCAGATGATGCTGTGACTGTCGGCGCTCGTAGCGGTCGGCGCCCTGGCGGATGATCGCCAGCGCGAAGATGAGCGCGACGATGGGCCAGCCAGCGGCCAGCGGCGTCCAACTGTGCGTGACGAGGCAGAAGACGCTGAACGCGAGCAATGTCATGAACGCCAGGAGCCACCAGCTTCGCGGCGGCATGCGATTGTCCGTCTCTCGCCGCATCGGCGTCGCTCCTCTCGTTCGCTGTTGGCCACAGTATGGCGACTATCTTGCTTCTACCGCATCGAGGCGTCCTCTCGCAAGCAGAGGCCAGATGGTGCGACAATCAGCATACCACGCGCGTCTAAACTATTGACGCTGCCTTAACGCTGGCGCACATATCACATCCCCACCATCCCACAGAACAGGCGGGAACGCTATGGTCGCGGTCGAGAGCGAGCAGGAACTGCACCGCAGCGAGCTATTTATCAACCGCGAGGTCGCGGCGATAGGCTTCATCCGGCGGGTACTGGAAGAGGCGCAATCGCATCGTCATCCCCTGCTGGAGCGTGTCAAGTTTCTCAGCTTCGTCAGCGTGCAGCTCGATGAATTCCTGATGGTGCGCATGGCGGGCCTGCACGACCAGCTCTCCGCCAGTGTCCACACGCACGGCCCCGACGGCCTGACGCCAGAGGAGCAGATTCACGCGCTGCGTCCGCTCATCCGCGAGCTGCTGATCGATCAGTGGCGTGTCTATCACGACGATGTGCAGCCGCGACTGGCCGACGCGGGCATCCAGATCCTCGATTACGCCGAGTTGAATGAGGCGCAGCGCGAGGAAGCCGCCAGCCACTTCCACAGCGAGGTCTTCCCGGTGCTGACCCCGCTGGGCGTCGATAGCGCGCACCCTTTTCCGCTGATCTCCAGCCGCAGCCTGAATCTGGCGGTGACGCTGCGGGATCCGCTGGCGGGCGAGCTCTTCGCGCGGCTGAAGGCGCCGCCCACGCTGCGGCGGCTCGTCCCCGTCACCCCGGCAGGGCGCGAGCGGCGGCGCAACGGCCCGAAGCGCGCCGCCTACGTCTGGCTGGAGCAGCTCATCGCGGCGCACCTCGATCAGCTCTTCCCCGGTATGGAGATCATCGCCGCCTATCCCTTCCGCGTGCTGCGTGACGCCGATTTCGAGATTCAGGTCGATGAGGCAGGCGACCTGCTGGCCACCGTGGAGCAAGGGCTGCGGCAGCGGCGCTTTGGCTCGGTGGTGGCGCTGCTGGCGCAGGCTGACACGCCAGCGTCGGTGCGTGCGACTCTGGTGGACAACCTGGAGATGAATCTCGAGGATGTCTACGATCTGGAAAGCCCGCTGGGGATGAGCGAGCTGGCCGAGCTGCTCGACCTCGACCGCCCCGACCTGAAAGATCGTCCTATTCTGGCGCGCACGCCCAGCGAGCTGCGCCGCGCTCCGGGCATCTTCGCGGCCATCCAGCGCGGCGATATACTGCTGCACCACCCCTACGACTCCTTCAGTACGGTCGTGGAGTTCATCCAGACGGCGGCGCGCGACCCACAGGTGCTGGCCATCAAGCAGACGCTCTACCGCGTGGGTAGCAATTCGCCCATCGTCGCCGCGCTGCTGGAAGCCGTGGAGGCAGGTAAGCAGGTCGCGGTAATGGTGGAGCTGAAAGCGCGCTTCGATGAGGAGAACAACATCGAGTGGGCGCGCATGCTGGAGCGCGCGGGCGTGCATGTGGTCTATGGCCAGGTGGAGATGAAGACACACGCCAAGGTGGCGCTGGTGGTGCGGCGCGAGTCAGGCGGGATGCGCCGCTACGTCCATCTCGGCACTGGCAACTATAACGCCACCACCGCGCGCGTCTACGAAGACTTCGGGCTGCTGACCTGTCGCCCGGACATCGCCGAAGACGTCTCACATCTCTTCAATATGCTGACTGGCTTCGCGCGGGGCGTCCACTACCAGAAGCTGCTGGTGGCGCCGACCACCCTGCGCGCTGGCGTGCTCCAGCGCATCGAGCGCGAGATCGAGCGCACGCGCCTGGGCGGCGAGGGACGGCTGATCTTCAAGCTCAATGCGCTGGTGGATAAAGAGTTCATCCACGCACTCTATCGCGCGTCGCAGGCTGGAGTGCAGATCGATCTGCTGGTGCGCGGCATGTGCTGCCTGCGCCCCGGCATCCCCGGCGTCAGCGATCATATCCGCGTGACGAGCCTGGTGGGACGCTTCCTGGAGCATAGCCGCATCTACTACTTCGCCAATGGCGGCGCCGAGGGGGAAGATGAGATATTGATGGGCAGCGCCGATCTGATGCCGCGCAACCTCGATCATCGCGTGGAGGCGCTGTTTCCGGTGGAGGATGCGACGCTGCGAGCGCAGATCGAGCGGTTCACGCTACCAGCCTACATGCGCGACACCGCCAATGCGCGCCGTCTGCTGCCCGATGGCGCCTACAAACACGCCAAGCCGCCCAAGGGTGAGCAGCTGTTCGATGTGCAGCAGTGGTTCGCGCGGCAAGCGCCTGAACTGCTCGACGAGATCATCACCGAGCAGATTCAGCCCATCTCACTGCCCGGCAGCGTGTGAGCGCTTGAGCGCGCACTCTGTTCCCAAATGCCGTAGGACAGCCAGACTGACGATGGACTCATAGCGATCTCGCCATCTGCTTTGGCCGCTGGGATGACTCGAAACCACGATTGTGGCTATGTATCCGGTATTCCTAGACAGGTTCACAACAGGCTCTAGACAAGGCTCGTCATGTCGTCCCCTTTCTCGCCTCAACAATAGCACCTGGTCTGCACTGAGATCGCCTCAGCATAGCCTGCTTGCAAAGTATGCTATAGTAGATGGGCAGTGTTTGATGTTGGCTTCTTCTGTGCGATGATGTAGGCGGGTGGGCAGTCCTAGACTGATCAAGCCGTGCAGCGTCAGGAAAGGATGGTCTATGCATACGGCATGGACGCGAGCATGTTTCTGGTTGTTCGGACTCACTGCACTGTCCATCGCCATAATCGGCGGTGATCAGATGTCGGTGTTCGCGGCGC
>DATBTW010000237.1:0-1526 GCA_036559055.1 Ktedonobacterales bacterium | reverse complement strand
TGAATCTCATGAACTGGGTTCCCCCTCCCCTCGCAAGGGGAGGGGGACAGGGGGAGAGGCGCCATCTCCTACGGCAGCGCAATCAGCCCTAGCTCCACCTTCAGGCGGATGATGCGGTGGACGGATGCCCGCAGCCTCGCCTGCGAGATGCGGCCCGATTGCACGGCCTGCGTCATCGCCGTGACGACCGCCGCCAGCCGATCCTGCTCGATGGGCGCCTCGATCAGATCATCGCCCGCCAGGAAGGCGCGCACGCTCGCCTCAGCCAGCCCCTGCGCCGGGTTCGCGTATCCCTGCCCCTGCATGTACAGGATCAACCCCTGGGCGTCGAGCGCATCGGTGACGATGACCCCCTGATAGCCGAGGCGCCCGCGTAGCACGCCATTCACCAGCGTGGGCGAGAGCATGGCGGGGTTGTGCGCGTCGTAGGCAGGCGCCAGCACCGTCGTGACCATCACCATCCCCGGCTGATGGCTTAGCAGCGCGCTGAATGGCGCGAAGTCGAGCGCGTTCATCTGCGCCTGGCTCTGCGTGATGGTTGGCAGGGTGAAGTCCGGATTGCCGGTGGCGGCGCCCAGCCCCGGCCAGTGCTTCAGCGTTCCCGCGACACCGTGCTGTTGCAAGCCGTCGAGGAAGGCGCCCGCGTAGGTCGTGACGACGAAGGGCGATGTCCCGAAGGTGCGGCTGGAGCCGATGCCGCCGCCCTGATCCACATCCGCCACTGGGGCGAAATCCACATTGAACCCGGCGGCGCGCATGCGAGCGGCGTCGGTCTGCGCCTGCTGATAGGCGATCAGCGGATTCCCTGCGGCGGCGAGTTGCCGCGCCGAGGGCGTCCCGCCGTAGTAGGGCGCCAGGCGATCCACAATGCCGCCCTCCTCATCGAGCGCCAGCAGCAGGGGGCGCTGGGCGTGGCCTTGCAGCGCCTGCGTGAGCTGTCGCAGCCCCGCCAGCGTGGTCGGCTGGAGCGCCCCGCCATTGTAATTGGTGAAGACGATGGCGTTGCCGATCTGCCACTGCGTGATGGCCTGATCGAGGTTGGCGTTGTAGCCGCTCGCGTAGACCGCCAGCATCAGCGTCTGCCCGATCAGTTGCGCGGTGGAGAGGCCCGCGATGTAGCTATCGATGCGCTGATCGAGCGTGGGAAGGGTCGCGGTGGTGAAGGTGGCGATGTTGATGTGATGCAGCGCGTCGGTTCCCGTCCACGCCAGCAGCGTCTGCCCGCCAATGCCCACATAGCCCAGCGCGGGCGCGCCGAACGCCGTCTCGCCCGTGCGTGTCTCGTCGCTGGTGAGCGGCCACTGCGGGAAGCTCTGTGTGAAGCGCACGTAGATAGCGCGCGCCGGGTCGGCGCTGGCCCAGGTCATCCAGTAGGCGGGGATGTCGTTGGCCGCCAGCGCATACCCCTGCGGGCTGGCCGAGCTGCTCGCGCCGAAGGTCTGCGCGGCGCTCCAATGCGCGCCATCGCCTGAGGTGGCGAACATGATCTGGTTAGCGGGGCTGGTAGCCGCCCAGCTCAGCAGGAG
>DATBTW010000236.1:0-3035 GCA_036559055.1 Ktedonobacterales bacterium | reverse complement strand
CCACTGCTACGCGAGCCGCTGCGCGCGGATGACATCAAGCCGCGACTGCTGGGCCACTGGGGAACGGTGCCGGGGCTGACGCTGGTCTATACCCACCTCAACCGCCTGATCCAGCAGACCGATGCCAATGTGCTGCTGGTGGTCGGCCCAGGGCATGGCGCGCCCGCCATCCTCTCCGAACTCTTTCTGGATGGCAGCCTGAGCGAGTTCTATCCGCAACTGACCCGCGATCTCTCCGGGCTGACCCGCCTGACGCGCGAGTTTTCGTGGCCGGGCGGCTTCCCCAGCCATGTCGGGGCGACCACCCCTGGCACGATCAACGAGGGCGGCGAGTTGGGCTACAGCCTGTCGCATGCCTACGGCGCCGCGCTGGATAATCCCGATCTGATCGTGGCGTGTGTGGTGGGTGACGGCGAGGCCGAGACAGGCCCGTTGGCGGCGGCGTGGCACTCCAACAAGTTTCTCGATCCCGCCAGCGATGGCGCGGTGCTGCCCATCCTGCACCTCAATGGCTACAAGCTCTCCGGCCCTACCATCTACGCCCGCATGAGCGACGAGGAGCTGACCAGCTACTTCGAGGGGCTGGGCTATCGCGTCGCCATCGTTGCGGAAGATGATCCTGCGGAGGCGCATGTGGCCATGTGGCGCGCGCTCGACTGGGCCAGCGATGCGATTCACGCGCTGCAGGAGCGCGCCCGTGGCGGCGAGGAGATCCTGCGGCCAGCGTGGCCGATGCTCTTGCTGCGCACGCCGAAAGGCTGGACGGGGCCAAAGGCGCTGGATGGCAAACCTGTCGAGAATACCTTCCACGCCCACCAGATTCCGATTCCCGATCCGGCGCACAACCCCGGCCACCTGGCCGCGCTGGAGGAGTGGATGCGCAGCTATCACCCGGAGCGCCTCTTCGACGAGGCCGGGCGCCCAGCGTCGGATGTCATGGCCATCATGCCCAGCGGCGCCAGCCGCCTGGGGACGAATCCGCATGCCCAGGGCGGCAACGAGTTGCGCCCGCTCAAGCTGCCCGACTATACCGAGTACGCCGTCGCCGTGTCGTCCCCCGGCGCGACCGATGGCGAGGCGACGCGCACGCTGGGCGTCTACCTGCGCGATGTCTTCGCGCGCAACAGCGACGCCCGCAACTTCCGCATCGTCTGCCCCGACGAGACGACCTCGAACCGCCTGGACGCCGTCTTCGAGCAGACCGAGCGCCCGTTCGAGTGGCCGCTGGTCGCGACCGATGAGTTCCTCTCGCGCAATGGGCGGGTGATGGAGATTCTGAGCGAGCATACCTGCGAGGGTTGGCTCGAAGGCTACCTGCTGACGGGCCGCCACGGCATCTTCGCCTGCTACGAAGCGTTCATCACCATCGTGGATTCGATGGTCAATCAGTATGGCAAGTGGCTCAAGCTCTCCCAGGAAGTACCCTGGCGCAAGCCCATCGCCTCGCTCAACTACCTGCTCACCTCGCACGCCTGGCGACAGGATCACAATGGCTACAGCCACCAGGGGCCAGGCTTTATCAACACCATCATGTCGAAGAAAAGCTCGGTCGCGCGCATCTACCTGCCACCCGACACCAATTGCCTGCTCTCGGTGGCTGACCATTGCCTGCGCAGCCGCAACTACATCAACCTGATCCTGATCGGCAAGCAGCCGCAGCCGCAATGGCTGGACATGCGCGCCGCGCAGGAGCACTGCGCGCGCGGTGTCGGCGTCTGGGAGTGGGCGAGCAACGATGCGGGCGCGCCCGATGTCGTGCTGGCGGCGGCGGGCGATGTGCCGACGATGGAGACGTTGGCGGCGGCCTGGCTGCTGCGGCGCGACCTCCCCGGCTTGCGCGTGCGCGTGGTCAACGTCGTCGATCTGCTGACGCTGGAGTCGCATCGCGATCACCCGCACGGGCTGGATGAGCAGGCGTTCAATGCCATCTTTACGGAGGATGCGCCAGTCGTCTTCGCCTTCCATGGCTATGCGCGCGCCATCCACGAGCTGATCTACCATCGGCCCAACCCGCAGCGCTTCCATGTGCGCGGCTACAACGAGGAAGGCACGACCACAACGCCATTCGATATGGTCGTGGCGAACCAGATGAGCCGCTACCATCTGGCAATGCTGGCGCTGCATCACGCCGGGCGTGTGCGCTCGCAGGCGGGCGCGCTGATCGACGCCTATCAGGAGCGGCTGGCGGCGCATCAGGTCTATATCCGCGAGCACGACGCCGATCTGCCGGAGGTGCGCGACTGGCGCTGGAGCAATGCAGCCGACGACCAGGCGCGCGCTCAGCCGCACAACTCGTCGCGCCCGCGCAAATCGCGCTAGCGTGTAAGCTCATCCAGCGGCGTCGCCGTGTGCGGCGCCGAGGTCACGCTGTCGCGGCGACGCATGACCCAGAGCGAGCAGCCTTGCGCCACCAGCGCGCACACCACTGCGCAGGCGAAGGCGACCGCGACGCCCACGCGCCCCAGCAGCAGCGCCAGCGTGACGAAGAAGGTGGCGAAGGAGAAGAGGCCTAGCAGCAGCCCGCGCAAGACTCGCACTGCCGCCGCTGGCCCCTGCTGCCGCTGCGCGAAGACCGCCAGGATGGTCGCGTAGAGGGGGAATGGCGCCAGCAGGCCGGTCATCTGCGGGCCAAGCGTGGGCGCAGCGCCCGTCAGCAGCACGACGAAGCCGGTGGCCATCAGCATGCGCGCAGGCAGATCCCACCAGGGCGCCGCCGCCGCATCCGCCGCCGCGACCGCATCCGGCGCGCGGGTATGCGGCATGAGCCAGAGCGAGGCCAGCAGCGCCAGCACGATTACGCCACACAGCGGAGCCAGCGCCAGCCGCACGGCGCTCAGGGCGAAGGCGCCGCCGAGGAAGGCGAGGCAGCCGCCCGCGACGGCCCACCAGCCGCCGCCGCGCCAGGCGATCCAGCCATAGGCGAGGCAAAAGACGCACTCTGAGAGCGTTCCCGCCAGCGTCCCCGTGGCGGCGGCGGCGGCGAAACTCGCGCCGTGCGCCAGCGCCAGCAGGAAGATGACCGGGCCAGAGGTCAG
>DATBTW010000235.1:0-7989 GCA_036559055.1 Ktedonobacterales bacterium | reverse complement strand
CTCTCCAGGCTACATCAATACACCCCTCACCAGCTATCGCCGCAGCCGCATGCCCGGCCCCACGCTGATCGCCAGCGCCATCGCCGGGCTGATCGAGCGCCCGCGCCGCGAGGTGGTGGCGCCCTGGTGGTATCGCATCCCCATCGCGCTGGAGCGGTTCGCGCCGTGGCTGGTAGACCTCGGCCTGCGCCGCTGAGCGAGCGCGGCGCCAAAATGCTACAGCGCCCTATAGCTCCCCTCTCCCGCACAGCGAGGGAGGGGCTGGGGATAGTGGCCGTGCTCCCGAATTGACGCAACTTCGCTCGCGCCCTATACTTCAAACGCATGCGATGCAGACCATCACGACGGGCGATGGCGTCGTGTGTTTTCTTACTTCGGAGAAGAGGGGCGAGGTATGAGCAACAAAATGCGCTGCGCTCGTTGCGGCAAGACATTCAAGCCCGCCAGATCGAATCAGACCCTGTGCGACCAGTGCGAAAAGCAGGAGCGCGCGGCCCGCGCGCTGGCCCGCAGCAGCGGCGCGACTGCTTCCCACGCAACCGCCACCAGCGCGCAGCCCGTCCGCATCGTTGGCCCGGCCGCCAACCTGCTCGACCCCCACGCCGTCGCCTCGACCAACGCGCCCCCACCCGAGACGGGCCTCTACGGCTCAGCCGCCATCCGCGAGGAGCAGCGCCGCGAGCAGCAGCGCCGCGAGGAGCAGCGCCACGCCGAAGAGCGCGCCCGCGACGAGCAGCGCGCCCAGGAACGCGCCCAGCGTTACGCCGAGGCCCGCCCGCACGACGGACGCCACGAGCGCCACGGCCAGCAGCGTGTGGCGCGGCCACCACGCGCCGAGCGTCCAGCGTCCGCGCCACGTCCGCCCAGGCCGCCGCGCTCCGCCGTCCCGCAATTCGTCATGACCGATGAGCTGCGCAGCCAGATCGAGGCGCGCTATCTGGAGCTGGCCCAGCCGGTCGAGTTCGACGGCATCCGCACGCGCATCGCCACCGAGCTGAGCGTGCCAAAATCGCATGTCAAGCAGGTGGTAGCCGCGCTGCGCTCCCACATGCAGCTACCCAGTTGGTGGGATCTGCAATCCTACACCGGCGCCGAGACCGACCTGGAGCGCATCCGCATGGCCTATCTGCCCCATCTGCCGGTGCCAGATGTCGGCATCCACAAGACGCTGGCCGACGAACTGCAGCTCGATCCGCGCACGGTCTATCAGGGCATCCGGCGGATTCGCGCCGAGATGCGCCTTCCCCAGTACAACGCGCCCGAGCTGCACGGCGACGCGCCTGGCAGCGCCAGCGACCCCGCAGCGCGTGCGCTCATCGCTGACGCGGCCGCCGAACCGGAGGCGCACGCCGATCAGACCGAGGGCGCGCAGATGTAGCGCGCCCATCTGGCGGCCCGCTGCGGGCAAACAGCGTATCCGCGCCCAACGGAGGGCGCTCTGCTGCTGCGCGATGGAGGTATCACCCGCATGACGCTTGCTTTGATCGTCCACGGAGGCGCTGGCCTCATCCCCGCTGATCGCCATGCGGCGGCCAGCGCTGGCTGCCGGGCGGCAGTGGAGGCCGGATGGCACGTGCTGCTGGCGGGCGGCTCCGCGCTCGACGCTGTGCAGACGGCGATCATGGCGCTGGAAGATAACCCCGGCTTCAACGCCGGAACCGGGGCCGTGCTGACCGAGGATGGCCGCGCCGAGCTGGACGCCGGGCTGATGGATGGCGAGACGATGCAGGTGGGCGCCGTGGCGGGCGTGCAGCGCATCAAGAATCCCATTCGGCTGGCGCGGGCTGTGCTCGCTAGCCCGCATGTCCTCCTGCTGAGCGCTGGCGCCGAGCAGTTCGCCGTGGAGGCGGGCCTGCCGCTCTGCGATCCGGCGGAGCTGGTGACGGCGGCGCAGCGTGAGCGCTGGCAGCGCGGCTATCGCGAGGGCGACGCGGTCAACATCGGCCCGGCGCTCAGCGGTCTGGATGTCGGCGCGGTGGCGGCGGAGAACATCCACGCCGACGACACGAAGCATGGCACGGTCGGCGCCGTCGCGGTAGACGCGGCTGGGCGCATCGCCGCTGGCGCCTCCACTGGCGGCATCGCGGCGAAGCATCCCGGGCGGGTGGGCGACACGCCGCTGGCGGGCTGCGGCTTCGCGGCGGAGGGCGGACTGGGCGGCGTCTCCTGCACAGGCCACGGCGAAGACTTCATCCGCCTGACGCTGGCGCGCCGTGCGCTCGACCTGATCGCCGGTGGCATGTCGGCGCAGCAGGCGGCGGATGAGGCGATCCGGCTGCTAGGGGCGCGTGTCGGCGGCGATGGCGGCCTCATCCTGCTCGACGCCCAGGGCCGCCCCGGCTTCGCGCGCAACACGCAGGGGATGGCCTACGCCTTTATGCTCGAAGGCGCCGACGCGCCCATCGCAGGCGTGTGAACCTCACCCCCTAACCCCCTCTCCTGTGGGAGAGGGGGAATCCGGAACACCCAAACTTCGTCAAATCTCGTCAAAAAACCACGGTAAACCGTGGGGAAATTTGCGCCGTCCGACGGTATACTCCTGATTGTCACGAAGGAACACAACCTTCGCACACGCCAACAGCGCAGGTCGTTGGCGGGCAAGGACGCAAATCTTGGGGCGTCGTCGGGTGGGACAGCCGACGGCGCTCCAATTTTTTGTGCGATTGACGTCCCCATAGCAAAGCGGCGGAGAAAAAACGCACGTCAGACTACCGAGCTGTGTGGCTAGCTGCGATGGAGCGCGGCGTTGATCGCTTCAACAGGGGGAATCGGAGACAGTGTCCCTTTGGCAGCGCAGTAAACTCGACAGGCAAGCGCGGGACTTGCGGACGGGTCGGGCGGCACGATGTCTACCCCGTTGATGCGGATGGTGGGTGAACCGTAGAACTGTTGGCGCTCCGCTTCTTCCTGCGTTTCTACGGCCACCAGGTCAATCGAGGCATCTACCTTTGCCATCGTGACGGCCTCCTGCAACAGAGCCAACGCCCGCTGGTAATTCGGACAGCCCGAAAAATACAGAAGCTCAATGGTCGGCGTGCGCTGGCTATGCCTGGCCGCCTTGCTCGGGGTGGCGGGCTGAGTGGGCGGCTCCGTGGCGGGTGCATTCAGTTTGTCGTCTCGAAATAGCTCGTCACGTGTCATAGGATCAAGCCTCTCTGTGCTCTCCTACCGCCTCTACTCCATACGCGCTCATTGCACACATGTGCGCAATAGCCCTGAGCGGACACGTTCAAATACTAGTCCCATCCGCCCACGATAGCCTGCGCCTTCCGTTGCGCGTGCGCGCTTGCCCACGGTAGCATTCACAGTGCGGCGCGGCTGCGTCGCCGGATGGAGAGCGAGCGCGCATGACCTACGCCGACTTCCTGCTGATCTTCCTGATCGCCCCGCTGGTCGCCTTGCTGGTCGCTCTGGGCGTCACCCTGCGGCGACGCCTGCTCGACCGCCGCTTTGTGGCGCTGGCGGGCGTGCTGGCGCTGGTCGCGCTGCTCTATATGGCTCCGTGGGATCACACCGCCGCCGTCTGGGGCCTCTGGTCGTGGGCGCCGGGCCGCACCTGGGGGACGCGCTGGTGGGGCGTCCCGCCAGAGGAGTATCTCTTCTGCGCGCTCGAAGCGCTGCTCGCTGCTACGGTGGTCTACGCCGCGCTGCTCTGGCGCCAGCGCCACACGCGCGCCTCGCTCCCAGCGTCATTCCCTGCATGGCCGCCGCCCCGCGTGAACGCCGCCGCGCTGCCGCTGGCGGGCCTGCTGGCAATGGGAGTGGCGGCGCGCTGGACCTATCTGCCCTTCCTGCTGGTGTGGGCGTTGCCGATCATCATCATCCAATGGGCGCTGGGCGGGCGCTACCTCTGGCGTGCGCGCAGCGTCTGGGCGCCGGTGAGCCTGGCCCTCTGCGCCTGGTTCACGCTCGCCGACGCCGTCGCCATCTCCGCTGGCGTCTGGCGCTTCGACCCACGCGCGCTGCTCGGCCCGGCGCTCGGCCCGGTTCCGCTCGAGGAGATCATCTTCTACCTGCTGACCTCCTTGATGGTGACACAGGGCTTCATCGCGCTGTGGGAGGGCTACGCCGACCGCCAGGCGCTCGCGCGGCGCGCCCGTCTGCGCCTGGCGTGGCTGCGTGGCGGGCTGCTCGGCTCTGCTCAGCGAGCGCCAGATGTTGCGGAGCCGCACGATGGACGCTGAACCGACGCGCGCGCATGACGCGGATGACACGGATGACGCGCATGGTCGCTGGCGTCCCTCGCACTATCCGCGCGGCTGGCGCTTCGGCTCTGGCGCGTGGGCCTGCCTGCTAGCGCTGGGCGGCGGATTCGCGCTGGCGGCGCTGGCGCAGGTTCCACCGCCGCTGGAGCCGCTGAGCGAGGCCATCATGCAGGTGACGCCCGTCACGCTAGCCAATGCCCTGCTGAGCTCACTGGGCGCGCTGGCCAGCCCGCTCGCGCTGATCGGCGCGGCGGCGCTCTGCCTGCCACTGGCGGGGCTGGTCGCGCTGGCCGCGCCCGGCGCTCAATCTGCGATCCAGCCAGCCGAAACGCGGCGGGCCTGGCTGCTGCGCTGGGCGCTGGTGGCCGCGCTGGCGCTGGCGTTGGTCGCGCCGCTGGCCATCTTCGCTGCCTACCCGCAGGAGGCGCTGGCGGCATGGCTGGTCGGTGCGCTCTTCGCCCCCGCGCTCTGGCTGATTCGCCCGTGGTATGTGCGCCTGACGCAGCCACGCCCCTCCGCATCCTCCGCATCCTCAGCCAGCGCAGGGCCGACCGTCTCGCGCCGCGCCGCGCTGCGTCGACTGGTGGATAGCGGCGTCACGCTGGCCAGCTTCGCTCTGCTCGGCTCCTTCAACTCCTGGGCGCAGGTGATCGGCGACGCGCTGGGGCATCCGGAGGCGCTGCGTCGTCTCTTCCCCTACACCCCGCCCGCCGCTCGCGCGACCGGCTTCCCTATCGCTGGCGTCGAGCCAGAGGTGACGCCTGCCGCCAGCTTCTATGTCGTCAGCAAGAACGCCGCTGACCCCATCATCGCTTCCGATGACTGGCTGCTGCGGGTGACCGGGCTGGTGGACACGCCCCTCACGCTGACCTACGGCCAACTCCTGGCGCAGAGGCCGCGCATCGACGAATATGTGACGCTGCGCTGCGTGGATAGCCTGCCCGGCAGCCATCTGATGAGCAACGCGCTATGGTCGGGCGTCTCGCTGGCGGCGCTGCTGCGGCGGGCCGGGCCACGCGCGGGCGCCGACATCGCGCTGATCCACGCGCCCGATGGTTACGCCGAGACGCTGCCGCTGACCAGCGCGCTCGATCCCACTGCATTGCTGGCCTATGGCATGAACGGCGAGACGCTACTGCGGCGGCATGGCGGCCCGGCGCGCCTGCTGGCCCCTGGCTTCTTCGGCTTCAAGAATGTCAAATGGGTGACGGAGATCGAGCTAGCCGCCAACGCGCAAGGCTACTGGGCTGAGCGCGGCTGGACGGCAGCGCTGGTTCACAGCGTCGCGCGCATCGACGTCTGCCGCGCTGAGGCGGCGGGAGCCGCGCTGCTGGCGGGCGTCGCCTACGCCGGCGCGCAGGGCGTCGGTGCGGTCGAGCTACAGGTGGACGCTGGCACATGGAGCGCCCCCACGCTGGCGCAGATCGATCCGCCGCTCGCGCCGATGGCCTGGGCGCAGTGGCGCGCCAGCCTGCCGCTCGCGCCGGGCAAGCACGCCATCGCCGCGCGCGTCATCGACCGCGCCGGGCGCATCCAGCCGCCGGGCGACGGCCACATCTTCCCCGCTGGCGCGCTGGGCTACGACACCATCGAGGTGACACTGTGAGGCCAGCAGACATGGGCAAGCGGGCTGGCGGGCGGTTGAAACCGCGCCTGGGTGGCGGCGTAAGCCGCCGCGAAGCCTGCCTGTGCAGGCTTCCAGAGCTGGACTCTCCAGTCCGCGCAGGCGGACTTTGCGGCCCTGCAAGGGCCTCCCAGGCGCGACTTCAGTCGCCAGCCGACCTCACCCGCGCACTCAGCCCGTGGGCGGCTGCGCTGATCGTCGCGGCGGCGGGCGCCCGCTCGCTGGCGCGCTATCAGGCGCTTCCCGAGGCCCTCCCAATCCCACTGGCCGCCGACACACCACCACTCGATGTGGCGCTGGGTGCGCCGCTCGTCTCGATCATCGTCCCCGCGCGCAACGAGGCGCGCACGCTGTCGACGCTGCTCCCCTCGCTGCTCCAGCAAGACTACCCGCGCCTGGAGGTCATCGCCGTGGATGACGCCTCGACCGACGACACCGCCGCCATCGCGGCGCACTGGGCCGCGCGCGATCCACGCCTGCGCGTCATTCGCTGCGCCGGGCCGCCGCCTGGGTGGACGGGCAAGAGCGCCGCCTGCTGGCAGGGCGCACAGGCCGCGCGCGGCGACTGGCTGCTCTTCACCGACGCCGATACCTGCCACGCGCCAGCCGCGCTGCGCTCGGCGCTGGCCCTGGCGGCGCGCGAGCACGCCTGCGCCATCTCGCTCTTGCCCCGCCAGCGCTGCGAGGGATTCTGGGAGCGGCTGCTGCTGCCCTTCGCCTACCAGAGCTATTTCGTCGGAGTCAACACCCACGCCCTGCGTCGCCCCGCTACCCCTGCGCTCGCCAACGGGCAATATTACCTCATCAGCCGCGCGGCGTATGCGGCGGCAGGCGGGCATGCCGTCATCGCGCACAGCGTGATCGACGATGTGGCGCTGGCGGGCGCGCTCAAGCGCGCGGGCTATCCCACGCTGGTCGCGCGCGGCGAGACGCTGGTCAGCGTGCGCATGTATGAAAGCTTCGGCGCGCTGGCGCAGGGTTTCACCAAGAACACCGCGCAATTCGTGCGAGCGCAACGCGGCGCGGGCGCGCTGGTGGCGCTCGCCACTGCCGCCAGCGCTGTGACCATCCCCACGCTGCTCTCGCGCGCGGCCAGAGGCGATGCGCTCGGCGCGAGTGGCGCGCTGGCGGCCTGGCTGGCGGCAGGCTGGACGCTGGCGCCGTGGGCGCGGCGCTTCGGCGTGCGGCGTCGCTATCTGCCGCTGGCCCCGCTGGCGGCGCTGGTCTTCACAGGTGTCGCGCTGACCTCCTTCGCCCATGTCCTGCTGCGCTGGCCCGTCCGCTGGAAGGGCCGCTCGCTCGCGCCCTGACCCGGCGTCGGGCGTCGAGTACGCCGAAAAGCCCCTCTCCCGCCGCAGCGGGGGGCCGACGCGCGAGCGCAGCGAGAAGCGCGCGTAGAGCGCGCGGAGCGGCGGCAGGCCGGAGGCCGGGGTTGGGGTGGGGGCTTCCTATGCCCGCATGCCCTCGATGACGCTGGCGCCCGCCTGCGTGGAGATCATGCGCGTCAGCCGCAGCCCCGCAGCATTGAAGAGCCTCGCAAACTCATCGGCGGTGCGCTCGTGGCCACCCGTCATGATCATCATCGCCATGTCCAGAGAGGCCGCGCGCCCGGCGCCGGGGCCATCCGGCATGACCAGCTCGATCACTGCGACCTTCCCGCCGGGAGCGAGCGCCTGTGCGCAGTTGCGCAGGATGGCGATGGCGCGCTCGTCGTCCCAGTCGTGGATGATCTGCCGCAGCGTGTAGATGTCGCCGCCGGGCGGCACGCGCGCGAAGAAGTCGCCGCTTACGATCTCACAGCGCTCGGTCACGCCTGCCGTCCGCATGGTCGACTCCGCGCTCGCCACGACATGCGGCTGATCGAACAGCACGCCGCGCAGCCCCGAGTTCGCCCGCAGGATGGCCGCCAGCAGCATCCCCTGCCCGCCTGCGATGTCCACGACCGTCCCGCGCTCGCCGAAGTCATAGGCGGCCACGATGCCGGCGGCGGCCTGCACGGAGCCAGCGGACATCACCTGATTGAAGATCGCGTTCTCCTCCGGATGCTCGGCGAGCCAGGCGAAGTGTGACATGCCGAACAGGTGGTCGAACGCCGTCTCGCCCGTGGCCACGCTAAACGGTAGCTCAGTCCAGGCGCGATAGATCTCGCCGCCCGCGAAG
>DATBTW010000234.1:0-8325 GCA_036559055.1 Ktedonobacterales bacterium | reverse complement strand
AATCAGGACGATCTAGGTAATATCTTGATACCTGTACCCTCTCTAGCTCATCAGCAGCGCATCGCCGCCGCGCTCGAAGCCCGTATGGCCGAGATCGCGCGGCTGCGGGCGAGCATCGCGGCCCAGCTCGACGCGATCAATGTGCTGCCCGCCGCGCTGCTGCGGCAGGCGTTCAACGGGGAGCTGTGAGCATGGCGGTGAACAACGCGACGCCCACGATGTGGGGCATCCATGCGGGTGAGCTTGGGCAGGCAAACGCGCTCTTTCTGGAGAAAGGCTATGTGGCGCTTGGCTGGCATGAGGTGTCTGACCTGAGCCAGATACCGAATGACCAGGAAGCCTTCAAGGCGCGCGTCTCGCAGGTATATCCCAACATCAAACCCGGCGCGGTTCCCAACTTCGCAGGGCAATTGCGCCGCTTCACCTATGAGATGAAGGTGGGTGATCTGGTCGTCTATCCCTCCAAGCAAGACCGCCAGATTCATATTGGGCGCGTGACGGGCGATTATCAGTACAACCCTGGCCTCAACGCCGAGTATCCGCACATGCGCCGCGCAACCTGGCTCAAGGCCGTGTCGCGCTTGAAATTCTCGCAAGGCGCGCTCTATGAAGTTGGGTCGGCGATGACCTTCTTCCAGGTCAAGAACTACGCTGACGAGTACGCCGCTGCCCTGGGTAGCGGCCAATCAGCGCCAGTCGTGCCCGCCATCGAGGATGAAACGGTTCCCCAGGTGACGGCCGCCGTTGAGGAAAATACAGAGGACTACATCCTCAAACGCCTTGCGCAGGACCTCAAGGGGCATCCGCTCGCTCACTTTGTCGCACATCTGCTCGGCACGATGGGATACCGCACGCGCATCTCGCCGCCGGGGCCAGATGGCGGCGTAGACATCATCGCGCACCGTGACGAGCTGGGCTTCGAGCCGCCCATCATCAAGGTTCAGGTGAAGAGCAGTGAAAGCAATGTGGGCGATCCAGAGGTGTCGTCGCTCTACGGCAAGTTGGGCGCGAGCGAGTACGGCCTGTTCGTCACGCTGGGTGGCTTCACCACCAACGCGCGCAACTTCGCCAAGGGCAAGTCGAATCTGCGCCTCATCGATGGCGGCGATCTGATTGCGCTGATCCTGGAGCACTACGAGCAGTTCGACAGCCGGTACAAGGGGCTGATTCCGCTGAAGCGAGTCTATGTGCCTGAACCAACCACTGCTGAGGCGTAATCCATTGCCCGCCGCGCTACTGCGGCGGGCGTTCAACGGGGAGATGTGAGCGGATATAATGCCTCGAAAGAAGCGAGATATACGGCGCGACTATCGCCAGATGGGATTCACTGAACGGCTCGGCAAGGGTGACCACACAGTATTCTCACATCCCCTGGTGGCAAAGCACTTTGCCGTCGACGGACGTGATGGCCTGGATGCGCAACGCTACGACGAGAAGAATCTGCTGGACGCCAGGCGCGAGCTAAGTGAGGCGTTGAGGAGAGAGCAGGAGCGAGACTCATGAGCGATCTGGCCCCCCATTACTCCATTGTCATCGAATGGAGTGACGATGACCATGCCTATGTCGTGTCGCTGCCGGAGTGGGCCGAGCAGTATGCTATGCCCGTCGCCAGTGGCAAGACCTATGAAGAGGCGGCGGCGCGCGGGCGCAACGCGCTGGAGAACTACATCCAGTTTGCGCGCGAAGATGGCAAGCCGCTGCCGACGCCACACACGTTCGCCTCCACCACCAGCTAGAGACAAATGCGGTGGGCGGTTGAAATCACGCCTCAAGGCGGCGAGCCGCCACCAGACCCGCCTGCGCGGGTCCACATTCGGACTGTGCGTCCGCGCAGGCGGACGTTGTGGGCCGCCTGGCCCTTCAGGCGCGGTTTCAACCGCCGCGCCCTCGACGCCGCGCCGCCCGCGCCGCACGTTCTAGAACAAGATTTCCACAATTGCGGCCAGTTGTCCACGTCCACGGGCAGGTTATCCACCGCCTGCGGCCAACTCGCGTAGCGTCGCGCCGACAGACGGGGAGAGATTCGGGGTGGGCGCCGTGCGGCGGTGTATAATAGCCCTATGGCATTATCCGCCTGGACTTCAGGCGCATCCCAATGACTTGACTCAAGAACCGCATCTGCACTCATCCCCTGCGCGCCACAGGCTGGCGCTGGCATGGGGGAAGGAATCAAATCACTCATGAACCGCATGATGAATCGCGGCGGCCAGCAGGGCATCATCCCTGGCGGGCCGCTCGGCAAGGCGCGCTACGCGATGGCGATTGGTCGCGCCGACGAGGCCGAGCGCATCGCCCGCAAGCGCCTGGAGCGCACGCCCGATGACGCCGCCGCGCGCGCCCTGTTGTCCCAGGCGCTGCTGCAACAACGTCAGGTGGATGAAGCCATCGCCGAGGCGCGCCGCGCCACCCGCGACGCGCCCACCAACGTGGACGCCCAGATGACGCTCTCCGCCGCGCTGCTGCAGAAGGGGCGCTTCAAGGTGCCCGCCGATGCGGAGACCGCCGCCAAGCGCGCCGTGCAGCTCCAGCCGAAGCTGGCGCGCGCCCGCGTGCAACTCGCCGAGGTGCTGATCGCCAACAACGACAACGTCGGCGCCGTGCTCGCGGCGGATGAGGCCATCAAGCTGGAGCCGCGCGGCTCCTCGGGCTACTTCATGAAGGCGCTGGCCCTCATGCGGCAGAAAGACTACGAGGGCGCTGTCGCCGCCGCCGACTCGGCCATCCGCTTCGACCGCGACAAGCAGCTCCCGCAGGCCGAATACATCCGCGCCAATGCGCTGGTCGAGATCAAACGCTATGACGAAGCGCTCACCTCGCTCTCCAGCGCCGAGCGCGCCAACCCCACGCTGGGTGGGCCACAGGCGCAGAGCCTGCGCGGGCGCATCTACTTCAAGCAGCGCAAGTTCCGCGAGTCGTATCGCACCAATCTGGAGGCGCAGCTCGCCGCCAACCGCCCGAAGTTTCTGGCGCCGCCGCTGGCTGGCATGAATATGGTCGCCCTGGGCCTGTTTGGCGAGCGCGGCCCCTATGTGATGCTGGCCATCGTGCTGATCATCATCTTCCTCATCATCCTGGGCGTCTCGCAGATCCCCGTCGCGGGCCAGTGGATCGCCACGGCGCTGATCACCATCGCCGCGCTGGGGTTGGCGTTCTCCAGCGTGAAGCAGCTCGAAGGGCGCATCCTGCCAGAGAATCGCGGGCTGTGGGTGACCACCTTCCCCGCCATCGTCGCCGCGTTCATCATCGGCGCGGGCGCCACGCTGGCCATCGAGCGGGTCATCATGGGCTTCATCAGCCACAATCCGCCCATCTTCACGCCCAACACGGCCACCGTGGCCGGCGTGGTGGCGGCGGGCACGGCGGCGCTGGCCTGCTGGGGCTGGCCGAAGCTGCTGGCCCGCTATGGCGGCGCGCTGGCGGCCAGCTAATTCCCGGCCACCCGCCACGTTTGCGATGCGAAGGGGCAGGCTCCATCACGGAGCCTGCCCCTTCTGCGCGCCTTTTCTGGCTACCACCCTCTCCCCTCCCTGCCACGCTACGGCGCCATAGCTCCCCTCTCCCGCAAAGCGGGGGAGGGGCTGGGGATGGGGGCGGCGAAATTCAGCCTTTTTGCTGAGCCTGAGGCCGTAATTCTGCCCGATTTCTTACAATCTTCTCATCCTCGTGTCGGATACTGCTGAAAGGAGCGGGCGCTCGTTTTGGATCGCGCGCCTGGTGTGGAGGAATAAGACACATGAACCTGAAAACGACCTTCATCGCCCGAGTATGGGAAGCGCTCAGGCAGGCACTTGGGCGCACAGCGCGCGCCGCGCTGATTGGGCTGGTCGCCGGCTTCCTGCTGATCGAGGGGCTGGCCATCCTGCTCAATTCGGTTGGTGAGTCGCGCTTCGCCATCCATCTGGGCTGGCCGCCAACGGTCAGTCTGGCGCCGACCAGCGCCTTCGTGCATGTCGTGGCGATCCTGTTTGCCCTGACGCTGGCGTATCTCTTCGGCTTCACCGTCGCCGTCAAAGAGACCTTCCAGGGGGTGATCTACGCAGTGGATCACGTCGACGAAGCCATCGCCGTCGTCGCCAATGAGGGGCTGAACATCGCCGATAGGGTGGTGGACGCCGTCGATGGCCCCAACCGCCACGGCTTCACCGGCAGGCGCGACCCGGTGGCGCAGGCGCAGCGCCAGGCGACCACCCCGTAGCGCTACCCATACGGATTCCCCCTCTCCCTGTGGGAGAGGGGGCTAGGGGGTGAGGGCGTCGCCTGCGCTGATCTCATAGACCCAGTGCGTGGTGGTCAGCCGGGCGACGCCAGGCGCGGCGGTCGCTGGCGGCTCGGCCTGCTCGGCAGGCAGCGGGCGCGCTACCATCCGCCAATGCTCGATGGGCGGCGCGCCGCGCTGGCGGTACGTTTCGGCCTGCTCGCGCACGAAGCGCTCAGCCGCCACGCCGCCAAAGGCCAGCAGCGCAGGCGCGCGATGCGGAAAGATGACCATCGAGGGGCCGTCTGCGTCGTCCAGATACAGCAGGAAGCGACCGCGCAGCCTGCGCCTGTGGTGTCCGTTCCCCTGCCAGAGCGAGAGCACGCGCCCGGAGGCCAGCGCCAGGTATTGCACGAAGCTGGCGTTGTGCTGCCCCCACCAGATGCGCCGCGCGCGGGTGGCCAGCAGCGCGTTGATCGGCTCGGCCAGCGCCTGCGCGTTCGGCCCGGTCAACGTCAGGCGGTCGGAGAGGCGCGCCACGCCCGCCTCGCCCGCGCCCTCGCCGCGCAGCCGCACGAAGCCGCACAGCGTCCACGATTCGCTTACCAGCGCGCCCGCCCGCTTGCGCAGCCCCACGCTCACATCCGTCGCGCCCAGCCAGAGCGGCGCCACCAGTAGTCCGTCCTCCGCCAGTTGCGCGAACCATGCCGGGCTGAGGTCCATCGCGCCGACGGTCAGCTCGATGCGCTCAAAGGGAGCGCCGCTCGGCCAGCCGCGCCAGCCATCCCCGGCGATCACCCGCGCCCGCTCCAGCGGATAGCCCGCCGCACGCAGCCGCTCGCTCGCCGCCGCCGCCAGCGCCGCGTCGATCTCCAGCGAGACAACGCTGCCTGTCGGCCCCGTCAGCTCCGCCAGCAGCGCCGCGTTGTAGCCCGAGCCAGCGCCCACCTCCAGCGCGCGCATCCCCGGCTGCACGCGCAGTTGTTGCAGCATCACCGCGATGATCTCTGGCTGCGAGACAGAGCTGACCGGCGCGCCGCGCTCCCAGGTCGTCGTGATCGCCACGTTGTCATACGCCTCCGCCAGCGCATGACCGGGCAGGAAGTGGTGGCGTGGAACGCGCAGCATCGCCCGCTCCACCGCCTCATCGCGCAGCGCGCCCGACGCCGTCAGCCGCGCCACCATCCGCTCGCGCAGGCGCGTCGCCTCATCCTCCTCATCCTCCCCCGCAGCCCCATCGTCAGCGGAGCCAACGTCATCGGGCAAGGTGGGCGGCGTCCAGGCCGCGCGCCACCCATCCGATGCTTCCGGCGCCTCGGACGCCTCCGGTGGCGGCGCCTGCATCGGCGTCTGATCGTCCATCTGCTGGCTGAAATCGTCTGAAGGCATCTCCGCGCCTCCATTCGGCGTCTTATGGTAATCGCTGAGGCGGCTCGCCATTTCCCCGTCGTGACCGGATCGGATGGTCACGATAGAGCATGTCAAGAAAGTCCAGTGGTGTCAAATACCGAACGCCAGCAAAGACGCCATCTGGCGGAAAGTCTCGGGTATTGTGAGACACGACATAGGTTGCGCGTCCCACGAGCGCTGTCGCCAGCAGCGGCTCATCATCTGGATCACTCAGCCACTCAGTGTAGCTTCCACCTTCCAGGCGGGTGTAATCGACCAGAACCGCAGTCCGCGAAAGGAGTTCGATCAACTGATTGATGCGCTGGCGATAGACCTCGCGCGGCAATCCCTGCTTGATCGCCCACTCTGTACGAATGCGCGTCAACTCCGCGATGAGGAACGAACTCCACACCATACTGTAGGCCCGCTGACTTGCCAGAAAGACTAACTCGTGCCGCTGTGGGCCGAGCAACGCCGATGTGTCCAGCACAGCGCGCGGCCTCACTCCTGTGGCTCCCGCTGCCGTGGCTCGTTTCCAGATGGCGGCCATATGACAGGCCGCCGCACGGTGCGGATGTCGCGCACAATCTCTTCGACAGGCGGCAGTGGCTCGATGGCTTGCATCGCGGCGCTTACCTCACGATAGTCGTCCAGTGCGGCGCGCGGAATGACGACGCGCCCTCCCAGACGGTAACCTGCCAGCAGGCCCCGCGCGACCCAGTTCTTGATCGTCTGCGGTGTCACGCCAATGAGACGCCCGGCCTCGGCTGTCGTGTAGAATTGCCGCTCGGACTTCGGCTGGAGCGCTTGCACCTCGGCCATAAGGTCGAGCATCACGCGCGCCTCATCACGCAAGCCCTGCGCTTCGAGGCGGCGCTGCGCATCCAGCGCCCGCTCCATCAACTTGTTGGTATCCGTCGCCATACACATTCACTCGCTCAATTGCGGCGCAATTGATATTGTACTTTTTGCGCTTCTTGTGATTATAGCACACGGACGCCAAACCTTTCCATCACCGCCCCGGCTGGCCCGCCGCCTAGTCTACTACGCTAGTCCGCCGCGAACGTCTCGGCGACCTGCTCCGCATCGTCGGCGCCGAGCGCCACGCGCAGACCATCGCGCCAGGTCACGCGCAGATCGGCGATGGCCACATCCAGCGCGGGAGTGAAGGAGAGCCGCTCGCCGCCCACCACGCCCAGCCGCGTGATCGGCGTGTCGTGTTCCGCCGCCAGCGCCGCCAGCGCCGCGTAGTCGTCCGGGGCTACCGAGACGACGATGCGCGAGGGCGCCTCGCCATAGAGCGCCGCGATGGTCGCCAGCGCGTCCGCGCCATCGGCCGCCGCGATGATCGCCACGGGCAGCGCTGTCTCGGCGCCGCGCAGCCCCAGCCCCGACCAGATGGCGCACTCCGCCAGCGCCACCGCCAGCCCGCCATCGGAGCAATCGTGGGCCGAGCGGATCAGCCCGCGCTCGATGCCCGCCAGCGTCACCTGCTGCACAGCGCGCTCGCGGTCGAGGTCCAGCAGCGGAGGATGCCCCGCCACCGTCGCGTGCAGTGTGGCCAGGTAGGCGCTGCCGCCCAGGTCGCCGCTGTGCGCGCTCCAATCGCCCAGCAGCGCCACCACATCGCCCGCGTCGCGCCACGCGCTCGGCGTCGGCAGGCGTCCCTCGATCAGGCCGACCATGCCCACCACGGGCGTCGGGAAGATGCCCTGTCCGAAGCTCTCGTTGTAGAGGCTCACGTTGCCAGAGATGACGGGCGTCTCCAGCAGGCGCGCCGCCTCGGCCATGCCATCAATGGCGCGCTCCATCTGATAGTAGGCGCCTGGCTTCTCCGGATTGCCGAAGTTGAGGCAGTTGGTCAGCGCCAGCGGCCGCGCGCCCGTCACCACGCAGTTGCGCGCCGCCTCGGCCACCGCCAGCGCGCCGCCTGTGAAGGGATGCAGATAGGTCATGCGCCCATTGCCATCGGTGCTCATCGCCAGCAGCTTCAACTTCTCGCCCGGCTGCTCGCCCGCGCTGACCCCATGCCCCAGCAGCTCATCCTCGGCGGGCGGCACGCGCAGCACCGCCGCATCGCTGCCGGGGCCAATCGCCGTATTCGTGCCGACCATCGTGTCATACGTGCGATAGACATCCTCGCGGCTGCACAGGTCGGGCGAGCCGAGCAGTCGCAGCAGCGCATCGGCGGGGGTGGGCAGTGTGGCGCGCAGCGTGTTGTAGTCGAAGCGCCACAGATCGCGCAGCTCGGCGGGCCGCACGCCCTCGCGGATGTAGCTCGGCGTGCAGTCGGTCAGATACGCGGTCGGAATCTCGGCCACCACCTGCTGGCCCTCGCGCACGCGGATGACCTCGTCGGCCACCACATGCCCGACCACCTCCGAGCGCAGGCCCCATTTGGCGAAAAGCGCGCGCACGTCGTCGGCATGCCCCTGATGCGCGATCACCAGCATGCGCTCCTGCGACTCCGAGAGCATGATGTCGTAGGGCGTCATACCCGCCTCGCGGCGCGGCGCGGCCAGCACATCCAGATCGATGCCCGCGTGACCCTTGTGCGCGCTCTCGATGGTGGAGCTGGTCATGCCCGCCGCGCCGAGGTCCTGCATGCCGACGATCCAGCCCTTGTCGCGCAGTTCCAGGCAGGCCTCCATCAGCAGCTTCTCGGTGAAGGGGTCGCCCACCTGCACAGCGGGCCGCCGCTCCTCCGAGGATTCATCCAGCTCGACGGAGGCGAACGTGGC
>DATBTW010000233.1:0-1526 GCA_036559055.1 Ktedonobacterales bacterium | reverse complement strand
CTATCCGCACGAGTTGAGCGGCGGCATGCGCCAGCGCGCCAGCATCGCCATCGCGCTGGCGCTGGAGCCAGCCGTCATCATCATGGATGAGCCGACGACCGCGCTGGATGTGGTGGTGCAGCGCGAGATTCTCTCCGAGATACTGCGTCTGCGCGACGCCTTTGGCTTCTCGGTCATCTTCATCACGCACGACCTCTCGCTGCTGCTGGAGTTCGCCGACAGCATCGCCATCATGTACGCCGGGCGCATCGTCGAGCGCGGGTCGAGCCGCGCGCTCTACGCGCATCCACGCCATCCGTACAGCTATGGGCTAATCCATGCCTTCCCGCCACTGCGGGGACCGCGCCGCCGCGCCATCGGCATCCCTGGCTCGCCGCCTGATCTGCGCTCCGCGCCGCCTGGCTGCGCCTTCCATCCGCGCTGCCCGCTGGCCTTCGACGCCTGCCACGAGGTCATCCCGCTGCTGCTCCCGGCCCCGCGCGACGCGGCAGGCGCGGCAGACAATGACGGCGTGACGGTGGCCTGCCACCTGTACGACCGCGCGTACCGTTCCACCCCGCCCGCGCTGACGGCCATCGCCAGCGCCTACGAGGCCGCCGCAGAGAGGAGCGCCGCGCGATGATGCTCTCGAAGTCCGACGCGCCGCATCCTGGGCCATCTGAGCGGTCAGCTACCCTGTCGCCGGAGGCGCCGATCCTCCAGGCGTCGCATCTGCGCAAGCTCTTTCCCGTGCACGGCGGCAACCCCTTCGCCGCGCCGCGCGCCGCACACGCCGTGGAGGATGCTTCGCTGGCGCTGACGGCGGGCAGGGCAATCGCGCTGGTAGGCGAGAGCGGCAGCGGCAAGACGACCGTAGCGCGCATGCTGGCGCGACTCTACGCGCCCACTTCTGGCGAGATCCTCTACGCCGGGCAGCCCGTCACGTCGGGGAGGGCGGCGCTACGCGCCTATCGCGGCAACGTGCAGATGGTCTTTCAGGATCCCTTCTCGTCGCTCAATCCGACGCATGACGTGCGCTATCATCTGTCACGCCCGCTGCGCATCTATCGGCATGCCACCACCACCGCCCAGGCGACCGAGCAGGCGCTGGCGCTGCTCGACCGCGTCAGCCTGACGCCCGCCGATCAGTTCCTGCGCAAGTTCCCGCATCAGCTCAGCGGCGGGCAGCGCCAGCGGGTGGCCATCGCGCGGGCGCTGGCGGCGCAGCCGAAGGTCTTGCTGGCCGACGAACCCGTCTCGATGCTGGATGTCTCGATCCGGCTGGACATCCTGAATCTGCTGCTGCGGCTAAAGGACGAAGATCGGCTGGCGGTGCTCTACATCACCCACGACATCGCCAGCGCGCGCTACTTCGCCGACGACACGCTGGTGATGTACGCTGGTCAGACGGTGGAGGGGGGCCCCAGCGACGCCGTGATCGAGCAGCCGAAGCACCCCTACACGCAACTGCTGATCGACGCGGCGCCCGACCCTGACCGTACAGGCGCGCTGAAGCCGCTCTCGGCGCGCGGCGAGATCCCCAGCCT
>DATBTW010000232.1:0-6498 GCA_036559055.1 Ktedonobacterales bacterium | reverse complement strand
GCGCCGCAAGCTCGTCGGCGTGGAGTTGACCGAGCGCGGCGTGCCACGCGCCGAGTATGCCATCGTGCAGGGCGGCGCGGCAGTGGGCGCGCTCACCAGCGGCGGGATGGCGCCGACGCTGAACAAGCCTATCGGCATGGGATACGTCTCCGGAGCCGGGACGGCGCCGGGAACGGCCATCGCCATCGAGATTCGCGGCAAGCCTGTCGCCGCCGTCATCGCGGCATTGCCCTTCTACAAGCGGCCACGCTGACCAGCGGGCGTCCGCTCGACCCCCAGAGCCAGCATGCGCAGAATGCCAGCGCATCAACGACGAGCAAACCGAGGTGAGAGGGAGAAC
Source organism: Ktedonobacterales bacterium (assembly GCA_036559055.1). Lineage (GTDB taxonomy): Bacteria > Chloroflexota > Ktedonobacteria > Ktedonobacterales > JADMIN01 > JAKAIY01. Next base: position 6,158 of record DATBTW010000232.1, on the reverse strand, counting down.
GTCATGCCGACCGATGATCAGACCGCCAACCTGAAATTCGCTACCACCCATGAATGGGTTCGCGTCGATGGCGATGTTGCCACCATCGGCATCTCGCAGCACGCCCAGGAAGAGCTAGGCGACATCGTGTTTCTCGACCTGCCCTGGGACGACGCAGGCGAGCGGAAATTCGCGGCTGGCGGCCACTTTGGCGACATCGAGTCGGTCAAGGCGACCTCCGAGCTGTTCGCTCCCATCAGCGGCGTGCTGGAGAGCGTCAACGGCGCGCTGCAGGATCAGCCAGAACTGATCAATCGCGAGCCATACGGCGCTGGCTGGATGCTCACGCTGCGCATCAGCGATCCCTCCGAGCTGGATAAGCTAATGGACGCTGCCACCTACGCCCGGTTCATCCACGAATCGTAGCAGGCAAGGGCGACTCCGTATGACGAAAGACCCGCAACGGCGATGCGCCGCTGCGGGTCTTTCACTGGCCAATTCGCGCCCATATTTCATGCCTGTATTTGACCACTCCCCACGGCGCAAGCCAGGGGATTCCTGGGCTGACCACTGCTCGTAAGGAAAACCAGGCGAGTCTGACACGGTCATTGGAAGCTTGGTTGTCGCTCCCGCTCCGCAGGCGTAGATTTCCGCAGGCCCTACGGTATGCAGGGAGTATACCATCACAAAAGAAAGCAATCAACGGGAGCGTCTTGAGCGCCGGCGACGTTCTGCTCATGTGCTCGCCAGTGGTGTTCGCAACAGTTGTATATAATGGTGGTGATACCCAGGGCCGCGAATCGGCGGACGGGTCAGCGTTGCGCGGATGACGCCGAAGAAGACGCCAAGCGCGTTGGTCGGGTCGCGCACTAGCAAGGGCAGTGAAAGACATGAGCTACGTCCCGAACACACCCGCCGAGCAGCACGAGATGCTCCGGGCGATTGGGGCTACGAGCATCGAGGATCTGTTGAAACCCATCCCCGATGCGGTGCGACTGAAGCGCCCGCTGGACCTGCCAGCGGCCCTGCGCGAGACCGATGTGCGCCGCCTGCTGATGGCGATGGCCGAGGACAACGCCGACCTCGACCACTACATCTCGTTCCTGGGCGCGGGCAGCTACGACCATGTCCAGCCGAGCATTGTGCCGCATCTGGTCAAGCGCGCCGAGTTCTACACGTCCTACACGCCCTACCAGCCCGAATTCAGCCAGGGAATGCTCCAGGCAACCTACGAGTTCCAGACGATGGTCTGCCAGATCACAGGCATGGATGTCGCGAACGCCTCGCTCTACGATGGCTCGACCGCCGTGGTCGAAGCGGCGCTGATGGCGGTGGGGCCAGGCGGACGCGGCGAAGTGCTCGTCTCGCGCGCGCTCGATCCGCAGTATCGCGCTACCTTGCGCGCCTATGCCCACACCCGCGGCTTCATCGTCCGCGAGATTGGCCTGGAGGGCGGCGTCACCTCGGCCAAAGAACTACGCGCCGCGCTCAATGCCGAGACCAAAGCCGTTATCATCCAGCACCCCAACTTCTTCGGCGCGCTGGAAGACGTACAGGCCATCGAGCAGGCCACGCATGAGACCAAGGCGCTCTTCGTCGTGGCCATCACCGAGCCAGCCTCGCTCGGCGCACTCCAGCCGCCGGGCGCCTATGGCGCTGACATCGTGGCGGCTGAGGGCATGTCACTGGGCAGCCCGATTGGCTACGGCGGCCCCGCGCTGGGCCTCTTCGCCGTGCGCAATGAGCTGGTGCGCCGCATGCCGGGGCGCATCGTCGGCAAGACGGTAGACGACCGCGGCCAGACCGGCTACGTGCTGACCCTCCAGACCCGCGAGCAGCACATCCGCCGCGAGCGCGCCACCTCCAACATCTGCACCAATCAGGAGTTGCTGGCGATCTTCACCACCGTCTACCTGGCGGCGCTGGGCAAGCAGGGCTTCGCCGAGCTAGGCGCGCAGTGCCTGCGCAAGGCGCACTACGCGCAGCAGGCCATCTGCGCGCTGCCCGGATTCAAGCTGGCGTTCGACCGACCGTTCTACGACGAGTTTGTCATCACCTGCCCGATTCCCATCGAGCAGATGAACGCCGAGCTTCGCGACCGCAGCATCATCGGCGGCTACGACCTCAGCCGCGACTATCCAGAGCTGAAGAACGCGGCGCTCTTCTGCGTGACGGAAGCGCGCGCACGCGAGGATATCGACAAGCTGGTCACGGAGCTGGGAGACATCGTAGGAGCGGCCAAATGAGCGTTGAATCTCTGATCTTCGAGAAGGGCGCTCCGGGGCGCTCGATTCCACTGCTCCCCGAGCTGGATGTGCCGGAGCGACCGCTCGACCATCTCATCCCCTCCGACTATCTGCGCACAGAGCCAGCGCCACTGCCCCAAGTGAGCGAGATCGAGGTGGTGCGCCACTACACGCGCCTCTCGCAGCGCAACTTTGGCGTAGACCTCGGCTTCTATCCGCTGGGGTCGTGCACGATGAAGTACAACCCCAAGATCAACGAGGATATGGCCTCACTGCCAGGCTTCGCGCGCTTGCATCCGCTGGTGGATGATAGCCTCGCGCAGGGCGCCATCAAGCTGCTCTACGAGTTGGAGCAGTATATCGCCGAGGTGGCGGGCATGGCGCGCGTGACGCTGCAGCCAGCGGCGGGCGCGCACGGCGAGATCACCGGCCTGATGATCATCAAAGCCTACCACGAGAGCCGTGGCGACACCGAGCGCACCATCGTGCTAATCCCCGACGGCGCGCACGGCACCAATCCCGCCAGCGCCACCCTGGCCGACTACACCACCGTCGAGCTGAAGTCCGACGCGCGCGGCGGCGTGGACGTCGCCCACCTGGAGGAGACGCTGGCCAAGCACCAGGGCCACATCGCGGCGCTGATGATGACCAACCCCAACACGCTGGGCCTCTTCGATGAGAACATCGTCGAGATCGCGCAGAAGGTACATGACGCGGGCGCCCAACTCTACTACGACGGGGCCAACGCCAACGCCATCATGGGCATCACACGGCCAGGCGATATGGGCTTCGACGTGGTACACCTCAACCTGCACAAGACCATGAGCACGCCGCACGGCGGTGGCGGCCCAGGAGCGGGGCCAATCGGCGTCGCGCCGCACCTCGTGCCGTTCCTGCCCGGCCCACTGCCCGCCAAAGATGACTCTGGCTACTTCTGGGAGGACGCCGGCCCACAGTCCATCGGGCGGGTGCGCGCCAACAATGGCAACTTCCTGGTGCTGGTGCGCGCCTACACCTACATGCGCAGCAACGGGCCGACGGGACTGCGGCAGGTCAGCGACTCCGCCGTGCTGAACGCCAACTACATGATGCGCGCGTTGGAGGACGAGTATGACCTGCCCTTCAAGCGCGAGTGCATGCATGAGTTCGTCTTCTCGGCGGATCGCCAGAAGAAGCTGGGCGTCTCGGCGCTCGACATCGCCAAGCGCATCCTCGACTTTGGCATGCATCCGCCGACCGTTTACTTCCCGCTGATCGTACACGAGGCTATGATGATCGAGCCGACCGAGACGGAGACTCGCGAAACGCTCGACAGCTTCGTCGCGCTGCTGAAGCAGATCGCGCGTGAAGCCCGTGAGAATCCGTCGGTCATCCTGGAGGCGCCGCACAACACGGTCGTCGGTCGCCTCGATCAGACGCTGGCCGCCCGCAAGCCCAACCTGCGCTGGACGCCCGAACGCGAGCCAGCGACGGTTTGACCTCGCTCCTGTCCCCCTCTCCATTTCTGGAGAGGGGGATATTTTTTGCAGGCGTGGAATGCGTGGCCTGAGATTCTCCCGTCGCCTACACATCGTAGAAGGCGTAGAACGCGCCCACCGCCGCGTGCGCGTGCATCACCTGGAACGGGAAGCAGTCGGCGCAGCAAGCAGGATCGGTCAGCGCGGCGAGCCGAGCCAGAAAGTCGTCTGCGTGCGCCCGATGCAGTGACCCATCGCTGAGCAAAAACTGGTCCCACAGCGCGCGATACTGCAACTCAGGCTCTACGGGCATCGCCGATGCGCCAAACGCGGGCGGAAAGAGGCGACGATAGGAGGCCAGATTGTAGAGCCACGACCTGCCGATCACCTGCTCCGCGTCGGGCCACTCCGCGCGTGCGACCGCGAACATGGCGCGCAGCTCTGCCAGCCGCGCCGCGAATCGCTGATGGCTCAAAGCCCCCGGCTCTGGCGCGTCCTCATTCGAGAAGTGGATGCGGATGGCTCCAAGCGCCGGTCGCCACTGGTAGGCGAAACACCTCCAGTGACGCTCCTCAGTAGCATTCGGGATGGATGGGAGGTGGTTGAGGTAAAAGCGGTAGATCGCGCGCGCCTGCTCGCCCGCCTCGGCGCGCTCATCCACGCAGGCCAGCAGATCGCGCCAGACGGGCTGCGTGGCGTCGAAGTCGCCCGGGACGCCAAGCAGCTTGTAGAGTGATGTGTGCTCCAGCAGCGCCGCGCGCGGAGAGACCTGCGCCAGCGCCGCCATCCTGTGCGCAAAGATGAGCTGGATGGCGAAATAGTCCTCTGGATAGGGCACAGGCATAGGGAGTTCTCCTTCACGATGCGGTTCGATAGGCTGGCGAGGCGCTGGCGACATGGCGGCCCGCTGGTGTAGCATGATGCCCGCACGACCCACGACACATCCGACGCAGGAGGATACCACACCATGCCGCCAACGCTGCCAGAGATAGGACATCAGACGCCGTCCCAGAGCGCGCTCGTCACCGCTGAAGATATTCGCCACTTCGCTGAGGCGGTCGGCGACGAGAACCCCGTGTTCCGCGACGAGGTCGCCGCCCGCGCCACCGGATTCAGCGGCATACCCGCGCAGCCGACATTCATCACGCGCTTCCACGTCGAATTCGCCGACGCGGGTCTGGACCCCGTCCACACGCAGGTGTTGCATGGCGAGCAGGAGTATACCTATCAGCGGCCCATCGTCGCGGGCGACAAACTGGCGGTGCGCTACGTCGTCAGTTCCGTGCGTCAGACACGTCGCGCCGATGGCATGGCCATCCTGACGCTGGAGCAGCAGTGCGACGACAGCGCCGGGCAGCGACTCGCCACCGGCAAGGCGACCATCATCGTGCGCGACATGAGTCCAGATGGCGGCGGCGAGACGACGGCTGGCAAGCGCATCCCCGACCCCGAAGGCCAGCGCATCCCCGACACGACCAAGCGCGTGACGCAGCAGCAGATCAACACCTACGCCGACGTCAGCGGCGATCACAACCCCATCCATATCGATCCCGATGTCGCGCGCAGTGTCGGGCTGGAGGGAACCATCGCGCATGGCATGCTCAGCATGGCGTTTCTGGGCCAGGCGCTCACCGACTGGCTGGCTGCGCAGCCCAGTCGCGCGGGCTGGGTCAGGCGCCTGCGTGTGCGCTTCCAGGCGATGGTGCGCCCCGGCGACACGCTGACCTGCGGTGGCGCGCTGGCGGCCAGCGGGCCAGATCAGCAGCGCATCGACCTCTGGATCAACAACCAGATGGGCGAGCGTGTCACCACAGGCGACGCCGACGTCGTCTTCGGCAGGCCGTAGCCTGCCCCACCTTGCTGGCGAGGGGCGCCGTGAGGCGCGTTCATCGGCGCCGCCTTCCGGATTCCCCTCTCCTCGCGGAAGAGGGGCAGGGGGTGAGGTTCTGCCACCGCCAGTCGGTAGACGCTACCAGCTATCTGGATCGTCGTCCGGCTCATCTGGCTCATCCTCGCGCGATCGGCGACGCGCCAGGCTGCCTACCGCGAGCGCCGCTGCGCCGCCCAGCAGCAGCGTGACGCCCGCCACCGTCGCCACCGGGAAAGGCTGCGCTGGCGTCGCGACTGGCCCAGAGCGAGCGCTAGATGCGCCGCCCTGCGCTGGGCCGAACACTCCGCTTGTGGTCGCGCTTGCCGTCGCGCTTGCCGTCGCGCCTGCCGTCGCGTTGGTTGGCGTCTTATCGGACGAGTAGGTCGAGTTGGTCGGGTTGGGCGCCGGCGTGACCGAGTGAGTGGATTGAACTCCCGACGGCGCGGTGGAGTTGGGCGTGGACGTCGTCGCCGCATCCGCAGATCCCTGCGTACCAGACGCCGCAGGGCCACTGATCGTGTGCCCGCTCCCCATGGTAGCCGCGCCGCCCGTCGGATGCGGCAGAGACGGCAGCGCCGTCGCGATCAGGAAGGCCAGCCCGATCAT
>DATBTW010000231.1:0-2923 GCA_036559055.1 Ktedonobacterales bacterium | reverse complement strand
CATTCAGCAGGCGGCTGACGATCAGCAGGTTGCGGTAGCCGAGGCGGTCGGCAAAGACGCCCGTGGGGATGTCCAGCAGCCAGATACTCAGCGACAGCACCGACTCCAGCAGGAAGATCTCGGTGAAGTTCAAGCCGCGGCTTGTCTCGAACTTCACCAGCACGGCGCTGTAGAAATACATGTTCGTGAGAACACGCGACTCAGCCAGGCGGCGCACATTGGGCAGGCTGAGCAGCCGCAGCCAGGTCTGGAGCCACGGCCCGGCGCGGCGGTCGCGTAGCGAGGTCATCATACGAAGCCAATCTCCCGGTCAACACAACGGATGAATGCGCAAGAAAGGGATGCAATCACCCGGGCGGGAGGAGCGCGTATGGAGGCGCCGGAGAGGAGCGCGGACAGGTTGTCTCGTGAGGGGGCGAGGATTTACGTCGGCGCGCGGCGCATCAACGTCTGGTGATGACGAGTCATGGATGCGCTCACTTTCGCTGGAGTAGCGCCGACTGGCAGGCAACTACCGTGTACAGCGGCCAGCATAGCACACCGCGCTCACGGGCGCTCATAGACCGTGTACTGCCCGCGCCGGAAGACGACGTGCCACCGCTCCACCTGCTTCAGGATGGGCGCCAGCGCGGGCAGTTGGTCGGGCGCCGCGAGCTGGCGCACCAGATCATCCACGATGACGAAGCGCGCCGCCGACGGAGCGATGTCATACGCCCAACGGTTGCGTGGCAGCCCAGCGGGATAGAAAGCCGCCGCGTGCCCGCCATACGCCACCGTCTGCACGATGTCGGCCCCCGCCACGCCCAGCGGCCGCCCCTGTGCATCCACCGGTTGGTCGAACGCCCACGCGAGCTGCGGCGAGGCCAGCACCAGATCGCCGCGTTGCGCATGCGCGAGCATGAACTGGATGGTCGCCTGCGCGTCGGCGGGCGTGGCCAGCAGGCTATCCTGTGGTGTCGTCAGCGTGCCTGCCAGGCCCACCGCGTCGCTCGCACCCGCCAGCGCCACCGGCGAGCCGATCACCACGAAGACCAGGAGCGCCATCAGGATGCGTGAGAGTAGCGTCCGCCCATCGTGAGGCGCGGCGGCTTCCGCGGTTGCGCCCGCGCGCCGCGCCGCCAGCGCATCCAGCCAGCGATCCAGCGGCGCCAGCCACTCCCCGGCCCAGGCAAAGAGCCTGCCTGTGCCCGCCACCAGCGCCACCCCCGCGCCCAGGCCCAGCAGCGGCAGCAGTGGCATGGCCGTGTGGAAGCTCGGCCCAAGCGTGCGTACCTTCAGGATCGCCAGCCCCAGCAGCGCCAGCGCGCCCAGCAGCAGATTGCGCGTCCGCGCTGGCCGCACGAGGAATAGGCCGACCAACCCCAGCGTCAGCCAGGCGTCATAGGTGGCGAGCCGCTGATAGTTGAAAAGCAGCAGGATGCCCGCCACGATGGGATTCCCGCCCGCCGCGCGCCCACCCGTGCTGAAGACATCCGCGATGAACACGCCGGGAGAGGCCAGCAGGCAGACCAGCAGCCCCAGCGCCAGCAGCCCTGCGCCCACGCTCAGCGCCAGCAGCCCGCGCCGCCAGCCCAGCTTCAGCCCGGCCAGCGCCACGAAGGCGATCCACGCCACGCCCACGTAGTCGCTGAAGGCCGCCAGCCCGGCCAGCGCGGCGGCCACCAGCAGCCAGCGCAGGGCTAGAGCCGCATCCGTCGACGCCAGCGCCTCCCAGGTGGCCCACAGACACAGCAGCCCCACGAACGCCAGCATGCTATAGCTGTAGCCCCAGCGCGTATTGGCCAGCACGACAGGCGCGACGGTATACGCCGCCGCGCCCCACAGCGCCGCGCCCGCGCCCAGCAGACGCCCTCCGGCCAGCAGCAGCGCCACGCAGGTCAGCGCGGCATACAGCCCTGCCAGCGCCCGCACGGCGACAATCCCGTAGCCAAAGATGCGGATGCTGAGAGCGAGCTGGAGATAGAACAAAGGTGGATGCTGCGCGAAGTCCTGTGTGAGGGCAAAGAGGCGCAGGCGACCGTGCATCAGGTTCCAGGCGAGGTCGAGGTTGTAGCCCTCCTGCGGATCCCATCCCGGCGTCTGTGCCAGCCGAAACACATGGAACCACACGCACAGCGCCACCAGCGCCACCCCCAGCGCGATCATCGCCGCGCGCTGGGGGTTCCAGCTTGCGAGCGCCGCTACACGCTGATCTGGCGCCTGCGTCGCTGTGGAGGTCTGCTCATCCATCATCGTTGGAAGTCTCGCCCATTCTCGCTCCGTCGTCAGTCGTCCTCGCCACGCCAGTATAGCAGCATCGCGCTGGCGCGACATCTGTGGCCAGCCTGGACGGATGGCGCGCCGAACGTGTACGCTGGTGACTGGCGCGGGACCAGGCCCGTCTAAGGGAGCGAAGATACTCCACAAGACGGCGCGCGCCACATGAGCGCCCCACGCGCTCCGATGGCGACGACGCCAGACCGCCCCATGATTGGCGCCCATCATCCCAATGTCGAATGGCCATACACTCCGGTGGATGAGAGGACTATACGCAGCTATGCCTATCGAGGATCCGCAGACCGATGCCCCCCAGCAGCAGGAAGCGCCAAGCATGGCGAACGGGACGAACGGGACGAACGGGACGAGCGGGACGAGCGGGGCGAGCGGGGCGAGCGGGGCGAAGGAGACCAGCGCCGCTCCTGCGCCTGCCCGCCGCGCTCCCCGCCCTCGGTCCGCGCCCGCTGGCGAGCCAGCCACACCGCCTGTGGCACGCCGACGCGCCACGCCAGCAGCGGCAGCCACGGGCGCGCAAGCGGCAGCCATTCCTGCGCCAACTCCTGCGCCACGCCGCCGCGCGCCACGAACGGATCCCCCGGCGCCGACCGCCGCTGCGCTCGCCCAGTCGCGCATCCCGCAGGCCATCGCGCCTGCCGCCCCCCAACCC
>DATBTW010000230.1:0-2698 GCA_036559055.1 Ktedonobacterales bacterium | reverse complement strand
GCCCACCGAGCGCGCGGCGCTGGCGCTGGCGCTGGCCGAGATCACGCTGCGCGCGCTGCGTGAATCGGGCGCGCTGGCGCAGGTCGCGGTGATCAGCCCGGACCCGGCGGCGCTGGCGTGGGCCGAGGCGCGCGGAGCCGTTCCACTGCTCCAGCGGGGCGCTGGCCCCATGCGGCGGCCAGGACTCAATGCCGGGCTGCGACAGGCGCGCGGCTGGGCCGTCGAACAGCGCGCCAGCGGCTTGCTGATCGCGCTAGGCGATCTGCCACTGCTGACAGCGGAGGACATCCGGCGCTTCATGGCGATGACGCGGCTCTATGAGCGCGTGGTGGCGCTGGCGCCCGACCGCGCGGGCGAGGGAACGAATCTCCTGCTGGCGCGTCCGGCGGGGCTGGCGCCCATCGCTTACGGCTCTGGCAGCTTCGCGCGGCATCGTCGGCTGGCGCAGCGGCTGGGGGCGCCTACGGTCGAGTTCCGCGCGCCTGGCGCAGCCTTCGATGTGGATGCGCCCGATGATCTCGATGAGCTGGTGGCGCGCGGGCTGTGGCCGCCGACGCCGTTCAATCCACGCGGCCTGGATGTGGGCTGCGCCCCGAAGGAGATGTACTGATGGCAGATGACGCGCGATCCAACGACGCCGAGCCAGCGGGCATTCGTCTGCTGCCATTGCGCGGCGCGCCTGAGGCGCAGCCCGGCGACGACATCGCGGCGATGGCGCTGGATGCGGCGGCGGCCAGCGGCGTGCGCCTGAGCGCAGGTGACATCCTGGTCATCACCCAGAAGGTCGTCTCCAAGGCAGAGGGTCTGCTGGTCGATCTGAAGACGGTCGAGCCATCGGACATCGCGCTACGCTATGCCCAACAATGGGGACGCGATCCGCGCCAGGTGGAGGTGGTGCTGCGCGAGAGCGTGCGCGTCGTGCGGATGGATCGCGGACTCATCATCGCGCAGACACGCCATGGCTATGTCTGCGCCAACGCCGGAGTGGACGCCTCGAATGTGCCAGGCGAAGAGGTCGTCTGCCTGCTCCCACGCGACCCAGACGCCTCAGCGGCGCAGATACGCGCCGAGCTGGAGCGTCGCACGGGCGTCGAGTTGGCCGTCATCATCAGCGACTCGTTCGGACGACCGTGGCGGCAGGGCATCGTCAATGTGGCGCTGGGCGTCGCGGGCATCGCTCCACTGGCGGACTATCGTGGCCAGCCCGACGACTTCGGGCGCATCATGAACTCCAGCGTGATGGCGGTGGCCGATGAGATCGCGTCCGCCGCCGAACTGGCCACGGGCAAAGTCGAGCGCACGCCATTCGTGGTCGTGCGCGGCTATCCCTATCAGCGCGCGGACGGCTCCGGCGCGCTGATCCTCATGAACCCTGCCGACGACCTGTTCCGGTAGAGAAGGCGGGGAGTCGCGGCCATGCATGGCCGACGCACGGTTTGTCAGGAGTCGCGGCCTTAAAAGGTCGGCGCACGGCACGAGATGGGGCATAAATGCCCCGTTGTCGGCGGCGCCGCCAAAGGCAGGCGTATTGGGCCATTCATGGCCCCGTCGCGTGCTCCGGCCTTTCAAGGCCGAGAGCGCCATGCCAGGCCGAGAGCGCCAGCCACATGCGCAGGCGCAGACGAAAGCGGGGACGATCCTCTCGTGTGAGAGCATCGTCCCCGCCGTGGAGGGGTGAGCGCGCTGCTGGCGTGTGGCTCCAGTCAGCCGCTCACCCTCCGATGAGTTGTCCTCGGGTGAGGACTAGTGCTTGGCGATGTAGACCTGCTGCCAGGTCTGCAGCGGGGTCAAGCCACCAGCGGCCACGTTGAAGTTGACCACCCAGGGGCGGATCTCCCACCACGTCGTCGCCTGATCCAGCGGCAGCCAGCCGACCTTCGTCACCAGAATCTGCTCGGCCTGCTGGTACTGCGTCAGGCGCTCGGTCAGATTCGGGTTCGCGTCAGCGGTCTTCATCAGGGTGTCGGCCTGCTGGTCGCAAGCGTTGCCACTGTTGTAGGCGCTGTCGCACGACAGGTTGGTCGTCAGCCAGTCCTGCGGATCGGGGTAGTCCTCGATCCAGGCAATCGCCCAGAACTGCACCGTCTTGGCGTTCAGGTTGGTCAGCAGCGTGTCGAAGTCAATCGACGAGATGTTGATCTTCCAGCCCGGGAAGGCCTTGGACCACATCTGCTGCTCCGCCGCCGCCTCGTTCTGGCCGTCGACACTGCCGGACGGGATTGTGAACGTGACAGCCGGGCACTTGCTGAAATCAGTCGCGGTGCCGCACTTGGTGTCGGTGGCATACGCGGTGGCCAACTGGTTGGCCAGCTGCGTGTTGCCCGACAGGCTCTGTGTGCCATCGGGACCTTGCAGGTTCGGGTTGTACCCCGGCATGCCGTCCGGCACAATGTGGTTGGTCGCCTGCACCGCGCCGTGGAGCACGGTATTGGCCAGCGAGGTCTTATCCAGCGCGACCTCGAACGCCTGGCGGACACGCACGTCGTTGAACGGCGCGATCTTCCAGTTCATGGCGTTGTAGTCGATCTGCTGCACACCCACCTGATGGAAGCCCGCATGGGTCTTCGCCGCAGCCAACTGCGCCGTCGGCGCTGCGCCGATGTCGTCCTTACCCGACAGGTAGCTGTTATAGCCGGTCGTGGTGTCTTTGTAGAAGGTGATGTCGATCTCACGCAGTGTTGGCTTCGTGCCCCAGAAG
>DATBTW010000229.1:0-1796 GCA_036559055.1 Ktedonobacterales bacterium | reverse complement strand
CACGCTCCATGATGTTCGGTCTACCTCACTTCTAACCCAGAGAGATGGTTGGCGCAGCTCGTTCACAACCTGGATGCTGAGCGATTGGGGCAAGCGACCCGTCCACCACAGATGCGGATCGTCATCGCTCATCCACAGGCCGCTCCCACCGCACACTCACACCATTATACTGACCTGTACCACAGGACACAACGCGCCCATGACTTCTGACATGACATATCATGCAGGAAAAGTCGGCCAGGCGTCGCGCAATGCAGGCCATCATGACAGGAGTGGGCGGCGACATGAAGACAGCGCAGCGCGCCCGTCGCGGCCTCATCACCGCCAACGTCGCCACGCTCTTGTTCGGGCTGGCGGGCGTGCTGGGCAGCCTGACTGGCCTGCCCGCGCCGATCATCACGCTGGGGCGAGCGGCCTTCGCCGGGCTGGCGCTGGGGCTGTGGGCGTCGCTGGCGCGTGTCTCGTTGCGCCCACGCACAGGGCGCGACCTCGGCATCCTCATCGCGCAGGGCGTGCTACTGGCGATCCACTGGTCGGCGTTCTTCCAGGCCATCGTCGTTTCGAATGTCGCCATTGGGCTGCTGGCGTTCTCAAGCTTCCCACTCTTCACCGCAGCGCTGGAACCGCTGCTTCTCAGGCAGCGGCCACAGATTCCGGAGATCGTCGCGGCGGCGCTGATCGTGCCGGGTGTCGCGCTGCTCGTGCCGCGCTTCAGCCTGGCCAACGCCGCCACGCAGGGCGTGCTATGGGGATTGCTGGCAGGCGCCACCTTCGCGCTGCTCTCAGTAGTCAACCGCAGCCTGTCCATGCGCTATGAAGGCGCTACCATCAGCTTCTATCAGGACGGCGTGGCGGCCATCGTGCTGCTGCCGACCCTGCTGCTGGCGACGCCCGCGCCTGGCGCGCTGACACTGCGCACGCTGCTGCTGCTGGCGGCGCTGGGACTGGTCTGCACGGCGCTGGCGCACACGCTCTTCATCACCAGCTTGCGCGACATCACCGCGCAGCTCGCCAGCGTCATCGCCGCGCTGGAGCCAGTGTGGGGCGTCGGGTTCGCCTGGTTGCTGCTGGCCGAGTCACCCTCGACGCGCACGCTGGCTGGTGGCGCGCTGATCGTCGGCGCGACGCTCATCCCCGGCGCGGTCGCGCTCGTGCGCCAGCGCGCCGCCCAGCCCGCCTGATGCGCTTTTGCCCGCGCTCTGAGTGGCGCTTGCGCCGTCGGGCCGGGCGTGGGTACGATGCGGGCATGCAGATTCGAGACTACACCGACGCCGATTGGTTGTCGATCTGGCCGATCTTCCAGAGCGTCGTCAATGCCGGAGAAACCTATACCTATGACCCCGCCTGGCCCTCCGAGCAGGCGCGCGGCGTGTGGGTCGAGGCGCTGCCCGCGCATACTGTGGTGGCCTGCGACGGCCCGCGCATCCTCGGCACGGCCAAGATGGGGCCGAATCGCCCCGGTCGCGGCTCGCATGTCGCTACCGCCAGCTTCATGGTCGCGGAGGATGCGCGCGGCCTGGGCGTCGGGCGCACTGGGCGAGTACGCGCTCGACTGGGCGCGCGGAGAGGGCTATGCCGCGATGCAGTTCAACGCCGTCGTGGAATCGAACGCCGCTGCCATCCATCTTTGGCAGGCGCTCGGATTCCGCATCATTGGCGCCGTCCCCGAAGCCTTCGAGCATCCCAGTCATGGGCGCGTCGGCCTGCTCATCATGCACCAATTCCTCTGAAGGCGCGAGCGGAACACGACGAAGCGGGCGCCAGCGCCATACGCCAACGCCCGCCTCTCGCTGTTC
>DATBTW010000228.1:0-3549 GCA_036559055.1 Ktedonobacterales bacterium | reverse complement strand
AACATGTTTGCCCTGGTCGGCGAAGACCCCGTAGGCGTTGGTGAGCTGCAACAGCGAGATGTTCTGCGTGCCGAGCGCCGTCGATGGTCCAATCGCGTTTTTGTCCAGCGACGTGACGCCCATGCGCTGCGCCTCCGCCATGAAGGCGTCGGATGTAGCAGGGGTTGCGCCGACGAATTCCATCGTCTCAGTCGCCGGGACGTTGAGCGAGTTCGCCAGCGCATAGCGAATGGCGAGATGCCCCGAGAAGCTGGCTGGATCGTAGTTGTGCGGCACATACACGCCAGAGCAGCCAGGTGTCACAGCCTCGACATCTGGCTTGCCATTCACAGGCGGCACCGGGTTTGGATAGCAGACCGGCGAATCCTGGAGCATCGTGCCAGGATTCCAGCCCATCTGGAAGGCCGTCGCATAGACCAGCGGCTTGGTGGATGAACCCATCGAGCGGTTCCCGGAGGTGGCGACATTATAGAAGCCGTTGACCTTCGGATCGCGGCTGGTATAGTCCACCGAGCCGACCATCGCCAGGATGTCACCGTTGTGCGGATCCATCGCCACGATTGCCGTGTTATGGATGTTGGCGGAGTCGGACAGCGATGGCTCCATACAGCTCCCACAATGGCCAGGCGCGTAGTTTGGCCACTCTAAGGTGTGCGGCTGCAAGATGTAGTACTGCGCTCGCTTGATGGCATACTCGTCCAGGTTCAGGTCGAGCGTGGTGTAGACCTTCAGGCCATCAGCCTGCGGGTCCTGGATGTTGAACGGCGCAGCTGGCAGCACCTCGTTGAGGATATAGTCCACGAAGTGCGGCGCGAGCTTCGTCACGCCGAACGTGGACGCCGCCGTGCCACCCAGGTGCGAGCCGACCTTGTGGTTCACCAGGATGTCGTGGACTTCATTCAACGAACTGTGATAGGTGGTGTCGTTGATGTAGCCATACGACTCCAGGCTGCTCAACACGACCGAAGCGCGCCGGTACGACAGCCACTCGTGGCCGCTGGTCGAGTAGTGATAGTTGTCTGGCCCCAGGCCATCGGGGAAGCAGTTGGCGTTGAGCAGGTTGTTGGGGTCACCAATGCAGGGATTATCCCAGGTGCTGTCCGGGCACGCCTGCGCCAGCGTCTTCCCATTGGGCGCCTGGCAACTGAACCGCGCGGGGTTGTAGGCGGTCGGTGAGTTTGGAATGCCCGCCAGCATCGAGACCTGCGCCCAGTCGAGCTGCTGATTCGCCCAGCAGGTGCGCGGCGTGCTAAACGTCATGTCGCCACACTTGGTGGCGTCCTTGATCGGCTGGATGCCGAAGTAATTCTCAGCCGCCGCCTCGATGCCCAGATTGCCATCGGAATAGTCGATGGTGTTGAGGTACATCTCCAGGATCTTCCACTTCGGGTAGGTCCCGCTGGTGGTGATGCCGACGGAGAGAATCGCCTCGTTGATTTTGCGTTGCAGGTTCTTCGAGGGGTCGTGCAGCACGAGCCGCTTGACGAGCTGCTGCGTGATGCCCGAGCCGCCCTGCCCTGCGCCACCGCTGCTGGCGTTCGACGACGCCGCGCGCAGTATGCTGGTCCAGTCGATGCCGATGTTGGTCGAGTCCCAGAACGTGTGATCCTCGGTCGCGACGGTCGCATTGACCACCTTGGTTCCGATGTCGCCCTGAGAGCCCCCACTACCATAGGCCAGGTAGATATTGACGCCAGTGGACTTTGGCACGGTGTACAGGATGTTGCCGTTGCGGTCATAGATCGTCGTGCTGCCCAGCTCCGCTGACGAAGCGACACTGGCGATGTCGTTCAGATGCTGGTTGTAGTAGCTGATGGCATAATAGGCGCCGCCCGTGCCAGCGCCCACCAGCGCCACCAGGAGCGCCGCCGACATCGCGAACCCGATGGCATACCACATGGCGTGCGGGTTGTGCCGCCCCATCCGCCACTTGCGCGCGCGCAGCCGCAGCCGCGAGCGACGATAGGCCGCCGAGCTAGCTTCTGTGGGCGCTCCTGCAGCTCCGCCCATCGCGCCCATCGCCACCGATGGCGCATAGCCCGATGCGTCTTGGTCGGGACCTTCACTGCGACGCCCGCGCATCGCGCCACGCGCCGATTCCATCATCGAACTGAGCTGGCGCGACATGCTGCGCGAGAAGTCGCGCGCGCGGTCGCCCATCGAGCGGTCATGCGTCGAATAGGCGCCCGTGTCGTTCTCGCCGTAGCCGTCGCGGCGAGGCGCGCGGGTTGGCCGTCCGTCATCCGGGCGGCTGGCGCGACGCGACGCGCTGTAGCCGTCATCTTGCGGCGGGCCAGCCGGACGGATCAACCCGCCACTGGCGCCAGAGCGCCGGGCATTGGGATCCGACCGTGGATCCGAGCGCGGGCCAGAGCGCGGATCAGATGGCGCGCTGCGACCGCGCGATGGGCCACCAGAGCGACTGGGGGAGTTCGGGGGTATCGAGCGTTCACCGGATGCGCGGCTCGGTCGCCCAGGGAGATTCTCTCGCGGACCGCTGCCGCTATATGGCTCGTCGTCGTAGGTACCGCGCGAGTCCCTGCCCATCGAGTGCGCCTCCTCTACTGCCCTCTACTATCTGCCTGGGGTGTGCTAGTGCGCTCTACCCTGGCTGCTCACGACACCGACACGCAACCCTTGCGCGGGCGCGCAGAAGCCTGATTGTCTGTCATGCCTCTGTACAGGCATGCTAATCCCTGGCAATCCTTACGGCAAGCGGAATGGGACATATAGCACGCTGTACACAGGAGGGATAAAAGCGCTATGTGGCCGCCATGAGCGCAGCATGAGAATGAGCCTGCCTGACAAGCGGCCGCTCCAGTGCCGTGAACGCAACGCCCGTGCGCCACAGGATACGCTATACTGGACGACAGGTCTGGCTCATTGGAGCCGCTTTTGATCGGGTTCATGGAGGACGTACCGCATGCTCTCGCACGGTTCCCAGCGCGGCGCGCTGGTTGATGTTATCCTCGCGCGTGGCGGCTCCGCGCAGCTTGCCTCAGCGGCACTGACGCTGGCGGCGCGCGAGACGGCGCTGGCGCTGATCGCCGTCGTCGCGCTGGCGCTCAGCGCGCAGGTCATCATTCCGCTACCTTTCACGCCAGTGCCGATCACCGGGCAGACCTTCGCCGTGCTGCTGATCGCGGCGGCGTATGGCGCGCGGCGCGGTCTGGCCAGCGTGGCGCTCTACCTGCTGGCGGGCGTCGCTGGGCTGCCGGTCTTCGCCGCTGTGCCGGGCATCGCCACCTATGGCTATCTCGCTGGATTTGCGCTCGCGGCGGTGGTCGTTGGCTGGCTGGCCGATCGCGGCTGGGCACGCACGCTGCCCACATCTGTCGCAGCCATGCTGGCGGGCGAGGTCGCCATCTACGTCTGCGGCATGCTCTGGCTGGCGCGCTTCGTCGGCTGGCAGCAGGTCATCGCCTTCGGGCTCACGCCATTCTTGGTCGGCGATGCGTTCAAGTTGGTGGCCGCCGCGCTTGTGTTGCCCGCCGCGTGGTACGCCACGCGCCGCGCGTTGGGAGAGGAGTCACGCGCAGATGTCAGATG
>DATBTW010000227.1:0-8263 GCA_036559055.1 Ktedonobacterales bacterium | reverse complement strand
GTCGTTCGAGCATCCGCGCTTCCAGCTCAACGAGGCCATCCACCAGCCGGTTCGACTCTCCATTCTGTCGGCGCTGGCCCACGCTGATACGGTGGATTTCGCCTTCCTGCGCGACTACCTGGGCCTGAAGGACTCGAACCTGTCGCAGCACCTGACCGCGCTGGAGACCCTCGGCTACATCACCATCGAGAAAGTCTTCGAGGGGAAACGCGCGAAAACCTGGCTCTCCCTCACCGTCGAGGGGCGCGCCGCCTTCGAGGAGTATGTCAGCGTGCTGCGGCGAATTGTTGACCAGCCAGCGCCGCCCGGTTCAACCCCATAGCCCACTCGCCGCGAAACCCTCTATAGCGTCAGGTGTTCTTTCCCGCGCGTCGTGACAGCGACGCCAGCGGGGCGGGGCTTCTGCGCCCAAGCGAACCTCCCGCAACGTCATACGCTTCTCTGCTTTTCGACTCTGCAATCCAGAGCCATAGGAGGTCTTTGTGCCAAAAACACCCATCCTGCACACCATCCAGCGTCTCGGCGGCAGCGCCGCGCCCGATGACGATGCCCGCCCGAACAGTTTCGCGTCGCTGGCTCAGCGCGTTCACGCTGGCAAGCTGGGCTGGACGTGGCCGCTGGTGATGTGCTTCATCCGACTACCCATCCTGCTGGTCTGCTTCCTCGTGGCGCTGCTGCTGGCCCGCGCGGCGGGGCACGCCAACCCGGCAGACTTCGCCGAAGGATTGACGCGCTTCGATCTGCCGCTCGTCGCCGATGCCATCTGCCTTGCGCTGCTCTGGCGACTCACACGGCGCGAGGGCATCCGCTTCAGCGACCTCTTCTGCTGGAGTCGCCAACGCCTGCTGCGCGATCTGGTCGTGGGAATCGGCCTGTTCGTGGCGACCTATCTCGTTCTGTTCGCCATCGAGGCGGGAATCGCCATCGCCAGCGTCAGCGGACCGGCCAGTAGCCAGGCGCAAACCATGCAGCACATACTGGCCGGCGGGGCCATCAACCCGCTGGGCATGGGCTGGCAGATTGGCGTCAGCGCCCTCCTCGTGCCGATCAGCGGCGCCGTCACCGAGGAGCTGGTGTATCGCGGCTATGCGCTGGCGCGTCTGACCACGCTGACGGGCCGCCCGTGGCTGGCGGTGGCGCTGACCACGCTGGGATTCGCCGCGCAACATCTGGCCTACGGTCTGACGAGTTGGCAGGTGGCGCTCTCTGGCATAGTGGGCGCCGCTGTGGCCGGATTGCTCTACGGCGCGCTCTACTTCCTCACCCGCCAGCGGCTGACCGCGCTGATCTTCGTCCACTGGCAATCGGATGTCATCAGCCTTGGCCTCGTGCCGATCTTGCTGGCGATGCTGATCAAATAGCGCTGGGCAGGATGGGCTGGCGCCGCTCCGGCCCATCCTGCCCAGCGCGCTTGCGCCTCGCATGGCACTGCCGCTATACTGGCAATCGCAGTGCGCGTCAGAGGTCAGCGAGCGGAGCGATGGAGAACCGCGGCTCGACGCGGCGCGTGACAGGGGAGGCCGCAGTGACTGGACCAGGGCTGGGACCGGGGCTGGAAGGAACGACACTTGGCCCATATCAGCTCATGCGGCGAGTCGGCGGCGCGGGCCTGGGCGAGGTCTACCAAGCGCAGCGCATCGCTCCAGGCGATCCCACTCCCCAAAACGCCGCCGAGCCTCGCCAGGTCGCCATCAAGCTGCTGCGTCCCGGCGCGACCGATCCCATCACCGGGCAGGTTGTGGACGCCTGTGAGCGCGCCGCCGCGTTACACGAGCGCCACATCATCCCGATCTACGGCGTGGCCAGCCAGGGCGCTCGCGCTGGCGTGGTAATGGCCTGGGCGGGTGGCGGGTCGCTGGGCGATACGCTCTCGCGCGAGGGTGGCCGGACACTCCGCCTGCCGCTGGCTCCGGAGGTGGTGGCGAGGTTGGCCACGCAGATCGGCCATGCGCTGGCCGCCGCCCACGAGCACGGCCTCGCACATGGCGACCTCAAGCCGTCGAATGTCTTCGTGCGTACCTCGCCACGCGGTAGCCCCATCGCCGTCATCAGCGACTTCGGCCAGAGCGCTGTCACACCGCTGGCGGCGCAGTTGCTCGCCACAGGCGCGCCCGCCGCGCGCGAGACCTGGGCGCAGCAGCAATTGCTCTTCGCCGCGCCAGAACAACTCAGCGGAGAAGTGACTCCCGCCAGCGACCAGTATGCGCTGGCGGCGCTGATCTACTACCTGCTTACCGGGCGGCCACCGCTGATGGGCGCTGGCGAGACGCTGCTGAGCCAGCTCGCCAGCGCAGAACCACCGCCCGTCACACACTTGAATCCTGACACGCCAGAGAGCCTCGATGACATTCTCGCTCGCGCGCTGGCGAAACGACCGGAGCAGCGCTTCCCCTCGGTCGAGGCATTTGCGCGAGCGCTCAATGACTCGCTGGCCGAGGCGACATCGAGCGTGGCCGGTGGCGTGACGGGCGAGTTCGCGCGGCTGGGCGCCGGACGCCGCGCGACCAATGCCCCGGCATTCTCCGTCGGCGCCCCGGAGGAAGGCGCCGCAGGACTGCCCGCTGACCCACCGCCGACGCTGTGGCGACCGCTGGCCATCGCGACGATGGCCGCGCTGCTGATCGCCGCACTGACCTGCGCCATCAGCGTCTTCGCGCTCAATGGCGCATCGAACGTGGTGCGCACGACGCTCTCCGGCTTCGAGGGGCCGAATGCCGCCCCCACCATTTCTACCAGCGCGAATCTGAGCGACACGCCAGACGGACGCCGGGCCGAGGCGCTACTGCGCAACTTTACCAGCAAGCAACCGCTCTTCAGCGACACGCTTGCCTCGAATGGCGCGAAGTGGCCCGTCTCGCAGGGTCAGGTGTTCTTCGGCTCCGATCACCAGCTGCACATCGTCAATTCGACCGTCTCGCAGCCGGTCGCGGCGGACGCGCCCATCAGCGCGCCCGCAGGCGACTACGTGAGCCAGGTGACGATGACGATGACCTCTGGTGTCGGCGGCGATCTGGCCGGCATGCGCTTCTTCGTCACCGACCTGGGTGATGGCACGAAGTCGTATTACGCCTTCTTCCTCTCACCAGACGGCCAGTATTATCTGTGGTACTACCACAACGCCTGGACCTTCCTCAGCGGCGGCTTTGCGCCACAGGTGAAACGCGGCGATGGCGCGACCAACACGCTCGCCGTGATCGCGCTCGGCGACACGCATACGGCGCTACTCTTCGTCAACGGCGCCTTCGTCGGCTCCGGATCATTGCGAGCCGATGGCCCCATCTATGGCGACGCTGGCGTCATCGTGCTGAACCACGGCGTCGAGGCGGCCTACTCACACTTCGCGCTCTACCCCGCCCACAGTTGACCCGGAAGTGATTGCACAAGCACTGTATCGGAATTGCACTGAGATCGCGCCGGGACTGGCGTCCAACTTGCGGATATGATAGCGAGTCAGTTTTGGAAGGCTGTACTCATGAACAAGCAAGGAGGAACGCGACAATGGCAAAAGCTGAGCATTCCGTGGAAGTGCATGCGCCCATTCGTCAGGTCTATGACCAGTGGACGCAGTTTGAGCAATTTCCGCATTTCATGGAGGGTGTGGAGCGGGTCAAGCAGGTCGACGACAAGCATCTGCACTGGAAGGCGCGCATCGGCGGCAAGGAGCAGGAGTGGGACGCCGAGATCACCGAGCAATTGCCCGACCAGCGTATCGCCTGGCGCAGCGCCTCAGGCGATCATAACGCGGGCGTCGTCACCTTCCATCGCCTGAGCGACACCGCCACGCAGATCATGCTCCAGTTGGAGTATGAGCCGCAGGGAGTCGCCGAGAAGACTGGCTCGGCCCTGGGCTTCCTTGACCGACAGGTGAAGTCCGACCTGGAGCGCTTCAAAGAGCTGACCGAGCGCACGCAAGGGGCGAGCGATGGCTGGCGCGGCACAATTGAAGATCATCCCGAGAATGGCCAACCGTAGCGCGATCCACTCCCGCCGTCCCCCTTCCCGTTTGGGAAAGGGGGACTCGATTTCTTCAGGGTTGCGCCGCACGGGGCCATATGCGCGCTATACTCTTCACTGAACTTGCGCGCTGCTTCGCTGTGTAGCAGGGGGCGCTGAACGCATGAGAACCACGTTGTCTGGAGGTCGCGAAGGATGCTGACGGTCGAAGAGGCGCGCGAGCGGGTGCTGGCGCGATTTCAGCCGCTGGAGGCCGAGCAGGCGCCGCTGACGGAGGCGCTGGGCCGCGTGCTGGCCGATGATACGCGCGCCAAAGTAGCATCGCCCCCCTTCACCAACTCCGCGATGGATGGCTACGCGCTACGCTCGGCGGATACGCGCGACGCCAGCGAGCAGGCGCCTGTGCGGCTGCGGCTGGTGGGCGAGGTTCCAGCAGGCAGCGTCTACGACGGCGTGACGCAGCCCGGCGAGGCGATCCGCATCCTGACGGGCGCACCGCTGCCAGAGGGCGCCGACGCCGCACTCCAGCAGGAACTGACCGAGGTCGCCGATGGCTGGGTGACCATCCGCCAGCCTGTGGCGCGCGGAACGAATATCCGCCAGCGAGGCGATGATGCGCGACCCGGCGCACTGCTGGCGCGCGCAGGCGCGGAGCTTGGCCCAGCGGAGATCGCGCTGCTGGCCTCGCTGGGCGTCTCGCCAGTAGCGGTAAGGCGACGGCCAAGGGTAGCCATCCTGGCGACTGGCGATGAGCTGACGCCGCTCGGCCAGCCACTCCAGCCCGGCAAGATCTACAACAGCAACACGCCCTATCTGGTCGCCGCCGTGGCCCGCGCGGGCGCGGTTCCCGTCCCGCTGGGCGTCGCGCCCGATCAGGCCGATGCGCTGCGCGCGAAGCTGACAGAGGCGCAGGGCCACGACCTGATTCTCACCTCTGGTGGCGTCTCGGTCGGCGATTACGACCTCGTCAAGCAAATCCTGGGCGAGCAGGGCGAGATGGAGTTCTGGCGCGTGCGGATTCGTCCCGGCAAGCCGCTGGCATTCGGCGTCCTCGGCCAGACGCCACTGCTGGGACTGCCGGGCAATCCCGTCTCCGCCGCCGTCACCTTCGAGCTATTCGGGCGGCCAGCCATCCGCCGCATGCTGGGCGCCGCGCATGTGGAGCGACCCACCATCACCGTCACGCTGGCGGGCGAAGAGCAGCGGCGCGCCGACCGTCGCCAGTTCGTGCGCGTGCGGCTGGCCTCCGATGACGGCCAGCTCGTCGCCCACACGACGGGAGCGCAGGACTCGCACCTCATCTCCTCGCTGCAAGGCGCCACCGCCCTGCTGATCATCCCCGAAGGCGAGGGCATCATCCGCCCTGGCGAGAAGGCGCAGGCGTTGCTGCTCAACGACGCGCTGCCCTGGCTAGAGTAGCTGATGGCATCCACGCCAAACCCGACTCCGCAGCCGATGCCAGCCCGCAGCGAGTTCGACCACGTCGATACTGCCGCCCATCCTGAGGCATACGTCCATTTCCTGCTGCGCAATCGCGCCAGCGGCGTCAGCGTGCGGCGGCAGTTGAGCTATGACCTGCTGGGCGCGCGAGAAGGCATGCGCCTGCTGGATGTCGGCTGCGGCATCGGCGACGATGTACGGGCGCTGGCGGCGCTGGTGGGCGCGTCGGGCCGCGTGGTGGGGCTGGACAACAGCGAGACGATGCTGGCCAAGGCCAGAGGGCTCTCCGCAGAGGCGCCACTTGCAGGAGAATTCGTGCTCGGCGACCTGCTGGCGCTGCCCTTCGAGGACGCCTCGTTCGATGGCTGCCACGCCGAGCGTGTGCTGATCCACAGCGCTGACCCCGAGCGTGCGCTGGTCGAGATGGCGCGCGTGACGCGCCCCGGCGGCGTGGTGGTGGTGACGGAGCCAGATATGGAGGCGCTGACCTACCACGCCAGCCAGCATGAGCTGGTACGACGGCTGGCGCTCTGGCATTGCGATCGCGTGCGCCATGGCCGCATCGGTCGCTCTCTGCCTGAGCTATTCGCGCAGGCCGGGCTGACCGACATCCAGAACCTTCCGGCGGTGGCGCACAGCGCGCGGCTCTCGAATTATCCCATCATCCTGGCGCAGCACGCGGCGCAGCACGGCGTACTCTCTGCCGAGGAGGCTGAAGGGCTGATCGCCGAATGGCGCAGTCGCGACGCCGCCGGGACCTTCCTGGAGTACGGCGTCTTCTTCACTGTCGCCGGACGGCGCGCGAGCTAGCGCCGCGCTCCGTCTGTCGCGCTCCGGCGGTTCTCCATCGACCATATGGT
Organism: Ktedonobacterales bacterium; assembly: GCA_036559055.1. GTDB lineage: Bacteria > Chloroflexota > Ktedonobacteria > Ktedonobacterales > JADMIN01 > JAKAIY01. The sequence goes on along the minus strand of DATBTW010000227.1, from coordinate 2,009 downwards.
ATGTTGCCCAGGTGACGCCGCCGCTTGGAGAGTGCGGTAGCGCTCAAGGAACTGGGGTCAGGTGATAATGCAGGCGCCAGAGGTTCCGCGTGCGATGGCTGCGGCCATGGCGACCGCCTCATCACTTGGCCTGACAGTCGAAGACGCGATTGTTCTTCAAGACTCAAACAAGCTCACTCTGCGTCTGCTGCCTTGTGACACGCTTGCTCAGGTAGCGCCTGAAGCGCATCAAATTTCGCAGTTTGAAGTCGAGCTTGCTCAGCAACTCGCCGCATCCGGCTGCCCTGTGGCTGCCCTTGAGCATCGAGTGGATCCATGTGTCTATGCGCGTGATGGCTTCGTGGTCACGTTGTGGACCTACTACGAACCCGCGACTCATCGAGAGGCGGCGCCAGCCGACTACGCCGACGCGCTCGAGCGTCTTCATATCGGCATGCGCAATCTCAATATTCCGACGCCGCACTTCACGGATCGCGTTGAGGAGGCTCAACGACTCGTTGCGAGTCGCGACCACACTCCGGAGCTCGCCGACGCGGATCGGGTGTTCCTCGGCGACACGCTACGAAGCCTGAGACGAGTGATCGGCGACTTTGGCGCGGCTGAGCAACTCCTGCACGGTGAGCCACACCCTGGCAACGTGCTCAATACGAAGAACGGGCTGCTCTTCATAGACTTCGAGACGTGTTGCCGTGGGCCTGTCGAATTCGATCTCGCCCATGCGCCCGAAGCAGTCAGCGAGCACTATCCGGGTGTCAATCAAGAGTTGCTGCGCGAGTGCCGCATCCTCGTGCTGGCGATGATCACAACGTGGCGCTGGGATCGAGACGACCGATTGCCCAATGGGCGCCTGCTGGGCGCACTGTGGCTCAGCCAGCTCCGAGCAGCGCTCGAACACAAGGGGCTGGACACCCATTGCTGATTGCGGCCATTCCTGGTGACCTATGCCCCCGACTTAGGAGCGCGCAGCCGGAGGAGCCAGCCCATCGCGACGGCCAGCCAGAGGAGTTCGCCGCCGAGAAACAGGCGCTCATACAGACCACCGAGCGCATTGGGATGCAACCCCAGTACGATCAGCAAGATGAACCCAGCCGCTGCGATGCCCCAGGCAGCCGACAGCATCGCGGCGAGCGCAGTGGAGCGCGCCAGCGCGCCTGTGAGCAGGAAAGTCGCAATCAGGCAGCAAAGAAAAGCAATCGCAGCGGCGGCGAGGTGGAGCTTGCCGTGTGGCGTGGCGGCGGCGCCTGGCTCATCATCTGAGAAGAACGCCAGCACGCCTGAGCAGATCGCCCATACCGCCAGCAGCCCCAGCGCCAGCCGATTCCGCCCGCGCGCAGGCAGAACAGACCACAGCGCGCCGACCGCCGCCAGCGAGAGGGCGCAACGCAGCAGGAAATTGGCGTCCATGAGCCACGCCCACTGGCCATTCCCGTAGTCGCTCTCAGCGCGATGCAGCAAGGATAATTCGGGGCGCAACACGTAGAGCAGCACGTCGATAACGATATACAATATGACGCCCACCAGGCTCAGCAATGCCAGCGTCCGAGCGGCGCCTGTCAGTCGTTCAGTGGTAACCGCCTGCGTCATATTCCCCTACTCCAACAGTCCATAGTTACCACCCATCCACTGGAATATGCCTGCCCAGTACTATGGCTGCTCTGGCAGCGCCAGCGTGAGCGCGCGGAACTGCTCGCCACGGTCGAATTCATGCAGGAACATGCCGAAGCTGGTGAAGCCCGGTGAGAGCAGCACGACATCTCCCGGCGCTGCCAGCTCCCGCGCCCGCTGAATGGCCGCCGCGAAGTCGTCATAGATGCCTTCGATAGGATCAGGATGACCAGCGCGCACCGCCGCCGCGCGCACATTGGCGGCGAAGGCATCGGTAGCGCTGCCCTTCAGCAGGATGATGCGCTTGGCGCGGGTGGCCGCCTCGGTAGCCCAGGCGCTGTGGTCGATCTTCTTCGTGTTGCCGCCAGCGATCAGCACCACTGGCTCGCTGAAGCTGCGCAGCG
>DATBTW010000226.1:0-2000 GCA_036559055.1 Ktedonobacterales bacterium | reverse complement strand
GCCGTGCGTCGGCCCCAGATTGGCGGCGTATTTGATGACTCGCGCGGCCTCATCTGCGCCGCGCTGCGTGTAGATTTCGCCGCCCTCGCCGTAGGGGATGTGCCCCTGGAAGGGAGGGCGCCGGTGGAAGAGCGGGCGGCGTGGCTCGCCGGTCAATGCCGCTGTACGGCGCTGAGAGGGCGCTGAGGGGGCTTCGCCCGTCCCGCCTGCCTCTTTCTCTGTGCTGCTCGTCTTGCCGATCTGGCGATACGTGGCGGGCTGCGCAGGCAGTTTGGGCGGCGCGGAGGTTGGATGCTCCGGCGTCAGGATATGACCACGCGCCGCCTGACGACTGGGCGTCAGGCCGGATTCCAACTGGCGACGGGCGGCGCCTGCCAGGCGGTTGGCATAGGCATCGGAGAGTTGACTGACGGGTTTATCGCCGCTGCCGAACTCCGGCAGGCTGGCGAGCAGTTGACGGGCGGCTTCGCCCCTGGGTGAGCTGGCCATTAGTCACCTTCCTCCGCGTCCTCCGCGCCACGCGCGGGTGTTCTGGCTCGGCGCATCAGCGCGATCAATTCGGCCTCATTTTGCGGCCAGGCCAGCGGCCCACTCAGCGCGGATTTCACGCGCCAGGTTCCCGGCTTTTCGGCGTGGTCGTTGAACTCGGCCACCGCCAGCTCATAGGCGTTGGCGCACGTCCAGATGCCATCGGTTCTGAGCGCCACCAGACTGGCGAATGGCACGCGCAGCGCCTGTTTGGCCAGCCGGACGCGCGTGCGCCCCCAGACCGTGGCGGCCCATTCCGGATGCGCATAGCGCAGCAGATCGGGCGCGATGGGCGCCAGGCGCTGCCAGAGCACCTGACCATCCTCGACATGCGGGATGGCGCCCTGCGGCAGCTCGTCGATGCGTGCGAGCGGCAGGATGCCATGCTCAGGCCGCTCCTGCCGGGCGAATGAGCCGATCGCGTCGATCACCAGATGGCGCACGGCATTGGCGGCCAGTTCCGCTTCTGAATCCGGGCGCTGCCGGAACTGCGCCCGCAGCGCCACCAGCCGCTCAATCCAGAACCGCGCCACATCCGGGCGGCGGTGCGTCTCTGGCCAGAGGATGCGCTGGTGGATCACGACGCGCCAGCCCTGGCTCTGGGCCAGCTCCACCTCGGCGCCCGTCGCCCAGCTCCAGAAGCGCTGGCGCGGGCGTCGGGGGTAGCTGACGCGCTCGTTGACGTCTTCGATGCTGGCCAGATCAGGCAGCAGGCCGATGTGCGACCAGTCACGAGGCACGGTCGCCTGCACGAGATAGAAGCCGGGCACGTAGGGCGTCAGCGCAGGCGTGGCGTCGTGTACGACCGCGCCGACGGGCAGATGATGCATACAGGCCGCGTAGGCGAAGCGGCAGTCCAGCTCGACCAGCTCCGGGACGAGGACGGGCTGGCGCCCTGGGAGCGGGAACAGCTCGCGTCGTCCCTGCGTGGCAAACGCGCTGATCTGCGCTCGCAGCGCAGCGGGCAGCGTCGGGATGGCGACATTGAGCGGTAGGCTGGCCTCCAGCAGCGCCGTCCCGGTCATGGCGGGCGTGGTGAGCAGGCTGAGATGGTTGCCAAACGCGCCACGCAGCTGCTGGCCGAGCAGACGCCACGCCGCCAGGCACACGGCGGGATCGGTTTCCGCGCCAAACCAGGGCGCGGCCATGCGCAGATCGAGCGTCACGCCGCTGGACAGCGAGCCGCGATCATAGACGCGGTCATAGACGCCGGTGCGGCGGTCGGCGCTGTCATGCCAGCGGCGCAGATTCCAGCCGGAGAGCACCGGCTCGGTAAACCATTCCGGCGCGGGCGTGGTGGCGGCGGCATCGCCCCCGGTGATGTAGACCGTGCGTGGGCGCTCGGCGGCGGAGAGCGACGCCAGGAACGTGAGCAGGTCGCTGGCCGTGTCGGATTCCATGACGAGCGGCAGGCGCAGCGTGTCGAGCGCCAGGACGCGCGTGGCGCGGTCAAAGAACCCCACGCGGCGCTG
>DATBTW010000225.1:0-5422 GCA_036559055.1 Ktedonobacterales bacterium | reverse complement strand
GCGCCGACGCGGGCGATGCTGCTCACAGGCCCGAATATGGCGGGCAAGTCCACCTATCTGCGGCAGGTGGCGCTCATCACGCTGATGGCGCAGGTGGGGTCGTTCGTCCCAGCCCAATCTGCGCGCATCGGGCTGGTGGATCGCCTCTTCGCGCGAGTCGGCGCGGAGGATGATCTGGCGCGCGGGCTGAGCACCTTCATGCTGGAGATGGTCGAGACGGCGTTCATCCTGCGGCACGCCACGTCCCGCAGCCTGGTCGTGTTGGATGAGGTGGGGCGTGGCACCAGCTCCGCCGACGGGCTGGCCATCGCGCAGGCGGTCATCGAGCGGCTCTGCTCCGTCACGGGCGCGCGCACGCTCTTCGCCACGCACTACCACGAGCTGGCGCGGCTGGCCGAGACGCTGCCCCGCCTGAGCGCCTGGCGCATGGACGTGGCCGAGCGCGACGGGCAGGCTATCTTCCTGCGGCGTGTGGTTCCCGGCGCCAGCGATCACAGCTACGGCGTGCAGGTGGCGCGCATGGCCGGGCTGCCCGCCGACGTGACAGCGCGCGCCGCCACGCTGCTGAGCCAGCGCCCCTCGCCGCCCGCGCTGGTGGCCGAGCGCGCCGCTGCCTATGCTGATGCGGATGAGGTTGAGGATGAAGCCGTGGAGGCGCAGCCGCTACGCATTGGCGATGGGCTGGCGAGCGATGCGCGCGAGCTGGCGCTGGCGCTGGCGAGCGTCAATCTGGTCGCGGTGACGCCGCTGGAGGCGCTCAACCTGCTCTTCTCGCTGCAACAGCGGGCGCGGGTCAGCCTGGGCATGGCCGACCGCGAGCGAGGCTAGCCGATGGCCAGCGACGACGAGACGCCAGCGCGCGTGCGGCCGCTGCCGCCAGAGGTGATCGAGCGGATCGCGGCGGGCGAGGTGATCGAGCGGCCTGCCTCGGTGGCGCGCGAGTTGATCGCCAACGCACTGGACGCGGGCGCGACCGACGTGCGCGTGGAGCTGCGCGAGGGCGGGCTGCGGCTGCTGCGGGTCAGCGACGATGGCTGGGGCATCGCGCCAGATGATCTGGAGCTGGCGGCGCGCACGCATACCACCAGCAAGGCGCGCACGCTGGCCGACCTGGATGCGCTCGCCACGCTGGGCTTCCGGGGCGAGGCGCTGGCCAGCGTGGCTGCTGTGGCGGAGCTGACGCTGGCCAGCGCATCTGACACCCATGGGCTGGCCGAGGTCATCACGCTACGCGAGGGTGTCTGCGTGGCGCGCGAGCGGCAGCCACGCGGGCGCGGCGTGACGGCCACGGCGCGCGATCTCTTCTCCGCGATGCCGGCGCGGCGGGCGCTGCTGCGGGGGCCGCGCTCGGAGGCGGCGCGCGTGGCGGCAGTGACACACGCCTACGCGCTGGCGCATCCCGCCGTGCGCTTCACGCTGATCGCCGATGGCACGCTGCTGCTGCAAACGCCGGGAACCGATCTGGCGGGTGCGGTGGCGGCCATATTCGGCGCCGATGTGGCGCGCGCGCTGCTGCCACTGACGGCCAGCGCGGTGGACGGCGCGCCCGCTGTGGCCATCAACGGGGTGGTGGCCGCGCGTCCGTTCCACTTCGCCACCCGCGAGCATCTCTATCTGAGCGTCAACGGTCGCCCACTGGCCAATCGCGCGCTGCACGCGGCGCTGGAGGCGGGCTATCGGCCAACGCTGCGCAAGGGACGGCATCCGCTGCTGATCGCACGGGTCAGCGTGTCGCCAGAGCGCATCGACGCCAATATCCATCCCGCCAAGCTGGAGGCGTTGCTGCGCGACGAGGCGGCCATTGGCGCGGCGCTGCGACGTCTGATCCACGGGGCGCTGGGCGCGTCTCCGGTGGAGTTCGCGGGCGCGGCAGGGCTACGCCAGCCAGCGGTCGGCGGCGCGCTGCCCCTGCGGCTCCAGTTTCCGGCGGCGCGGCGACGGCGTGGGCTGCGTCTACGTGAGCAGCCGCGCGGCTACCTCGCACGCCTCGATGCGGCGCGCTGGGACGACGATCCGCCCGCCCACTCGCCGCTGCCCGCGCTGGAGCCGCTGGCCCAATTCGACGATGCGCTGATTGTGGCGCAGTCGGCGGAGGGACATCTCTATCTGGTCGATCAGCATCGCGCCCACGAGCGCATCCTCTACGAGCGGCTGCTGGCCACGCGCCCGGCTAGCAGCGCGGCGACGCGGGCCGATGGAGCAGCGGTGGGTGACGCGGCGGCGACCGGCCAATTGCTGCTGGAGCCGCTGCTGATCGAGCTGACGCCGTCGCAGGCGCGCACGCTCTCCGTCCGGTTAGATGAGCTAGCGGCGCTGGGGCTGGAGCTACAGCCCTTCGGCGGCGCGGCCTTTCTGGCGCGCTCGCTGCCTGGCGCGGTGGGCGCGGCGCAGAGCGCGGCGGGCTTCGCACGGGAGCTTGTTCAGGACGCCGCCGAGGAAGGCGACGACTGGTTCGATCACCTGCGCATCTCACTGGCCTGCCGCTCTGCCATCCGTCGGGGGCAGCCGCTGAGCGCCGCCGAGCAGCGCGCTCTGCTGGCCGACCTGCGCGCGGTCACGGCGCCCGCCATCTGTCCCCACGGCAGCCCGCTCATCATCCGCCACAGCCGCGCCGCGCTCACTCGCCTCTTCGAGTGGTGAGTGGCTTGCGAGCGGGTACACGATACGATTCCTATACTCCTGTGCACGGAGCGAGTCGAGAGGGAGAGACACGATGACAGACAATGGCATCTCCAATCCCGCGAATACCCCGCCAGATGAGCCAGAAACGAGCCGCCCGGAGGAGGAAGCAGGCGCCGGACTATTTGCTGAGAAGGGCCGCATCGACCGCCTCAATCGCATTCGCCAGCTCGTCTTTGGCTCGCTGGATGGGCTGCTCGTTCCGCTGGGCGTGGTCAGCGGCGTCGCCGGTGGCACGGGCAGCACGAAGGCGGTCATCGTGGCGGGTATCGCCGAAGCGTTCGCCGGGGCGCTCTCGATGGGCGCGGGTGAGTTCATCTCGGGCCGCTCCGAGGCGCAGGTGCAGCAGACCGAGATTGCCAAAGAGCTGGCTGAGATCCGCGACGACCCGGACTATGAGCTGCATGAGATGGCGCAGCTCTTCGCGCATGAGGGCGTGGCCGCCGACGACGCGACCCGCATGGTGGACATCCTGAAGCGCTACCCGGAGGCGTACCACAAGACGATGGTGGAGAAGGAGCTGGGCCTGCAGATGGACGTCAGCGCCGTGAAAATCCCCGAAGCGCTGACGATGGGCGTCTCCTACCTCGTTGGCTCCATCTTTCCCCTGATCTCCTATTTCTTCCTGCCCATCCGCACGGCGCTGCCGGTGTCGCTGGCGCTGACCGTGCTCGCGCTGGTGATCGTCGGCGTCATCAAAGGTCGGCTGGCCAGCCTCAATCTGCCGATGAGCATCCTGGAGGTCGTGGTTGTCGGCGGCGCGTCGGCGGCTGGCGGCTACCTGCTGGGAACATATATCCCGCGCCTGCTGGGATTCTAGGGAGATAGAGCGCTCGTATGGCTCATTGCGCCTGCCTGCTGCACTGTGAGGGAGTTCACAGATGGCGGGCGCGCGGGCGTGTGAAGATGGGGCTGATATCCGTAGCACATCCTTGACCCACTCCCTGGGCCGCGCTCGGCCCACGACAAGGAGGCGCTCTCATGAGCCGTGACCACCGGCGCTCACGACCATCGCTGGCCCACTGGGGATGGAGTTCCACGCTCGCCTTGCTCTGCCTGGCGCTGGCCGCGTGCGGCGGAGCGGCGGCACAGCAGTCGCCAACGCCGACGGCCCCACCGCCGACCGCAACCATCAACCCCAAAGGCGCTGGCCAGTCGCTTGGCCCGACGCCGCTGCCCACTTCGACGCCGCCCTATGCGTTCGCGGGGGCGTGGATGAATGCGCCAGGGCTGCCACTCGTGGGCAGCGTTAGCCCCCCCGCCTACGCCTTCGCGCCGTCAGATGGCCGTGTCGGCTACCTGTGCAGCCCTGCGAATGGCCATCTCTACGTGACGCGCGATGGCGGCAATAGCTGGAGTCAGCTCCATCTGAGCGCCACGACTGGCTGTGGCGACGTCTTCATCGACGCGCACGGCGCTAGCGACCTCTTCATGACATCCGCCAGCGTAGCGCAGACCAACGGCTTCCCCACGAGCTACGATCTGTGGCGCAGCCGCGACGCGGGCGCGAGCTGGAGCAAGCTCGGCGGCGTGCAGAAGCCCACGGATCCACGGCTGGCGTGGTCGCAGATGGCGGTTGTCGGCTCGCGGCTGCTGGCCGCTGTGCAGGTCGATCAGGAAGGCTACATCCAGAACAGCCTGTTCTCCAGCGGCGATGGCGGCATGACGTGGAGGCCGTTTGCGCAATGGGTCGCCAATCAGGGCTACACCATCGGCGGATTCACGCTGATCGGCTCCGCCATCTACATCGATACTTCCAAAGGGACAAGCCCCGGCGGCATGGAACCGCGACTCTGGCCGAGAGGCGCGCAGTCCGGCGCCCATTCGCTGGCGGCGCCGCTCTCTGGCCAGCCATCCAGCCAGGTCTTCTGGCGCTCGCTGGATGGCGGAGCGAGCTGGAGCCAGGTCACGCCACCTGGAACGTACTCGCTGCCCGTGCGTCTCAATGCGACGGGCCAGTACGCGCTCTCAGTGTCCTTCACGGACATCTCGACCGATAGCCAGAACCCCCTCTACGACGAGCAGATGTGGTGGAGCGCGGATAGCGGCGCGGCCTGGAAGCGCCTGCCCGACATGGTCGGTCTGGAGAATGGCTATGTCATCGCTGGCAGCGGCTCCAATGGCGAGCTTGCCCTGGCGCCTGATGGTTCAGTCATCGTGTCGGCGCAGCATGCCGAGCAGAGCTATGGCGACGACGCGGGTATCTTTCGCATTCAGCCAGGCGCGACCTCGCCCGCGTGGACTCCGCTGGCGGCGGGCGGCGTGCAGGGCTGGCAGGTCAGCCAGACCGCGACGGGGCTGCGCCTGTGGGGCGTCGGCTCATTCGAGAGCGACACCCGCCTCAAGTACGTGAACCTGCCGTAAGGTTCCGGATTCCCGCTCTCCTCGCGGGAGAGAGGGCCAGGGGGTGAGGTTCCGTCAGCCCGCATCCACGGCGGCGAGCGAGTAGCGCCAGTAATAGTAGGCGCGGGCGGCGATGACGGCGGCGAGTGAGAAGGAGAGCAGCGCCGCCGTAATCAGCCCCGTCGCCACGCCTGCTGGGGTGTGCTCCTTGCCCAGCCCGGCCAGCGCGAAGTCGGCGATGCCCTTGACGGCGATGAGTATGAGCCACAGCGCCACACTCAGTGGCGTTCCCTTCACGCGGATGACGCCGGCGGCGGGATCGAGGGTCAATTTAGTCAGCGCGCCGCGAATGGCGCCCGCGACCAGTCCCAACACGAAGCCCGCCGCGATGATGGCGGGA
>DATBTW010000224.1:0-28680 GCA_036559055.1 Ktedonobacterales bacterium | reverse complement strand
CAGGCCGAGCGGCGCACACGCGAAACCGCGCTGGCGAAGAGCATCCAGAAGGCGGAGGCAAAGGCGCAGGATCTGGCGCGCGCCGTGACGGCCCTGCAACGCGAGCAGGAGCGCGCGGAGAGCGAGGTTCATGTCAGCGAGTCGGTGGCCGAGCAGTTGGCGGCTGAGGCGGAGGGCATCGAGCAGGAGGTGTCCGCCACGGTCGCGCGGGTGGCCGAACAGGAGGCTGCCCAGCAGGAGGCGGTGGAGCGTGTCGAGGATGCGCAGGCCGAGGTGGACGAGATCGCCGCCCGTAATCGCAGCCAGAGCGACGAGCAGAACCGCGCCAAGATGACGCTGGCGCTGCACAAGCAGGAGGTGACAACTACCGCGCAGCGGGCCGAGCAGCTACGCGCGCAACTGCGCGAACTGGAGGGCCAGCTCAGCCGCCGCGACGAGCGCCTGCGTGCTATCGAGACGCAGCGCGACGAGTTGGAGGCATCCACCGCCGAGCAGGAGAGCGCCATCACCGTGCTGCGCGAGCGCGTGCGGACGCTGGGCGAGACGCTGCGGGTCAGCGATGATCAGCAGTCTGAGATGGAGCGCCAGGTGGCCTCGCTGGAGCGTGGCCAGAGCGCCGAGCGGCAAGAGTTGGCGCGGCTGGAGGTGGAGTATCGTCGCGCCATCGTGGATGCGCAGCGCGCCCGTGACGCCATCGAGACGCTGGCGGCGCAGATTCGCGATGAGCTGGGCGCCGAGGATGACATCGATCCGCTGCCGTCCATCGTCGGGTCTGCTGAAGACGACGCAGGCGAAGAGAGCGACGCGGCCGCGCCGCCGCCGACACCCGAAGAGACGGCCAAAATGCGCCGCCAGATCGACTCGCTGCGCTCCCGCCTGAAGAATCTGGGTGGCTACGATCCAGAGGCGCCAGCGCAATATGAGGAGCTGAAGACGCGCTACGACTTCATGTCGGCGCAGATACGCGACATGCAGGACGCTTCGACCAATCTGCGCCAGATCATCGCTGAGTTGGACGCCACCATGCGGCGGCAGTTCGTGGAGACGTTCCACCGCGTCAACGAACGCTTCCAGCAGCACTTCGTCACGCTGTTTTCGGGCGGCGCGGCGCGCCTGGAGTTGACCGCGCCGAAGCGCGAGCAGTCCGATGATGACGACGAGGACGAGGAGGCGGCGGCTGACGAGCAGCGCGCGCCGCGCAAGACCAGCTTCGGCGGGGTCGAGGTCTACGTGCAGATTCCGGGTAAGCGCGTGCAGGACCTTTCGCTGCTCTCCGGTGGCGAGCGCGCCATGGTCTCCGCCGCGCTGCTCTTCGCGCTGCTGGAGACAAATCCGCCGCCATTCTGCCTTTTGGACGAGGTGGACGCCGCATTGGATGAGGCCAATGTCGTGCGCTTCTGCGATATACTCAGGCAGTTGGCGGAGCAAACGCAGTTCATCGTCATCACGCACAATCGCGTGACGATGACCCACGCCAACGTCATCTATGGCGTCTCGATGGGGCCGGACAGCATCTCGCGTGTTCTCTCGATGCGCCTGGCCGAGGTTCCGCTGGCGCTCTGAGCGGCCCGCCACACCGCGCCGATGTTGACCTGAGAATGCGGGAGCGCGGAGGGAACCCAGCATGGCCGTGCAAACCGCCCGCAAGCGCGCCAAAACACGCCGGACGAGCGCCTGGGCGGCTAGCATCTGCGTCCTGATCGTGGCGATTGTGACATTCGGTGGCGTCTTGCGAGCGATTGGCCAGTCGCCTGCGCAGACCTCTCACACCCTGCGCGGCGCCTCGACTCCTGCCGCCGCCGCGCCGTCGGCTGCCACTCCCAACTCGCTGCTCTTCACGCAATCCGCCTGCGCGCTAGTTTATGCCGCGCCGAGCGCCACCGCGCCGCTCATCACGCAGCTTCTCGGCGGGACGGATGTGACCCTGATCGATTCCAAGACGCCAGGCTGGACGCATGTACGCATCTGGAGTCACACCGACGGCTATCTCGCGTCCTCGGCGCTGGGGGCGACGCCGCCCGCCATCGCATCGGAAGGTGACTGCGTATTTCCGGGCGTGGCCGACCCACAGCCAGACGTGTTGCCCGCCGATAATGGCCCCTTCCCGCTGAACACGCAGGGGCGGACGACCGAGCCCACCGCGCTCTACGCCTGGCCCGCCGCCAGCGCGCCGCCCGTGGCGTCGGAGCCGATAGGCGCTGCGCTGCGCATCAGCCAGTGGGCGAGCGATGGCGCCGGGCAGCCGTGGTATCACGTCCAGGCGGGCGCGAGCGTGGGCTGGCTGTGGAGCGGCGCCGTGCGGCTGGATGAGCCTGACCCGGCGACGCATCAGGTGGGTGGCAAGCCGATATGGAGCGCTGTGGCAGGCACGGGCATGTGGTTCACCAACTACCAGACACGCCACGCCGATCTGGCGCGCCTGGTGGCCGACGCGAAGGCTGCTGGCGTCACGCACATTTATGCGGAGGTCGCCATCTCGCGCTGGGGTTTCTACGCGCCGCTCTCGCTCGACCGCCTGCTGCCCGTGGCGCACGCGCAGGGCATCGAAGTGATCGCCTGGGTCTACCCCACACTGACCAATGTCGCCGCCGATGTGCGGATGACGCAGCAGGTGGCCAGCTATCGCACGCCGGGCGGCGATCACGCCGATGGCATCGCGACAGATGTGGAGGAAACCTTCGACTCGGCCAGCGTCTACACTTACGGGCAGATGATTCGCGGGTTGTTTGGCCCCGATACGCTGCTGGTGGATGCCGCGATGCACCCCTTCACGCACGCTAACTATCCCTACGCGGCGGTGGCGGCAAGCTGGAATGTACTGGCGCCGATGGATTTCTGGCACAGCCGCCGCAGCCGTGTCTATACCGCGCAGGATGTCACGGCGTTCGTGAACACCTCGGTCGTGACGATTCGCGCAGCGATGCAGTTGGCGGGTGTGGCCACCCCCATTCCCATCGAGGAGCTGGGCCAGACCTACGACATGTATTCGCAGGATGGCGCAGGCGTGGGGCATAATCCGACGGGAGCCGAGATCACCGCCGACCTTAGCGCGGCGAAGGCGCTCGGCTGCATCGGCGCGTCGTACTTCGAGTGGCAGACAGCGACGCAGAGCCAGTGGGATGCGCTCTCGGCGTTCCAATGGTGAGGCCGCCAGCCGCTTGCGAGCGGGCGCCGCGTGTGCTACACTGCGGGTGCGCCAGCGCAGCCAGTGTGCGGGCGCGCAGGCTCCCATAGCTCAGTGGATAGAGCACCGGCCTCCGGAGCCGGGTGCGGGCGTTCGAGTCGCCCTGGGAGCACCACAAGCAACCGACAGACGCCGCTCATCTGCGGCGTCTTTTTTGCGCCGTACGCAGTCGTCTGTGGTCGATGACAGCGCTGGGGCTATCGGCAGCGTTGCACATCTGTATTATCCGTCAGAAATGCGCCCCTACTCGCACGTTGGCGGGCAGGGGCGCCGGTGTTGTGCGGAGCGCGGGCGTCAGGCGCAGGTGAAGGTCTGAGCCGTCTTCCATTGATGGCTTGAGTTGTAGGTGATGTAGAGCGCGCAATGGCTGGCGTCGTTTGCGCCATTTGTGGCGGCGTAATTGAGGTCTGGCGCCATGCCGCCGGTCGAGTAGTTCCCACTGGCCAGCGCTCTCGCCAGGCCATCACGTGTCACATTGGCGCCGAGCTTGGCCAGCGCCTGCGCAAAGACGCGGCAGGCCACCCACGATCCCTCAGAGAAGGCGTCCATGTTGGGAACCTGATTGCGGTAGTAGCGTGCGACGGTGCTGTTATACAGGGCGACCTCGGAGTTGCCATCGGGATTGCCCTGCGCCTCACGGTAGGGCATGAAGCTGTAGGCGCCCACCAGTGGCGAGCCGATGGCTTGATCTACGCTCTGCTTATCCATGCCAGCGCCAGCCAGGTGCGGGAAGATGTGGTTGTTGCTCTGCATATTGGAGTAAAGCCGCACATAGCTGTAGGGATCGAGCTGCGTGATGAGACCATCCACGCCTTCTGACTGGAACTGCAGCAGGTAGCTCTCGAAGTTCGTCTCGGCGAATGGCACGAGGACGATATCGTTGTTGCTGATCGTGACACCGTGCGCCGCCGCACCCGCTTTGATGCCATCCGCCACGTCGTTGATGCCTGCTGTCTGTGTCAGGAACACAGCGGGATGCTTGAAATGCAGATTGGCCACAGCATACTGTCCGAGCAGATAGCCGTCGGTATGGAAGACGGGTGAGACAGGGAAGGAGTACTTGCTGTTGAACTCCTCGGGAACGCCCAGCCCGCCAACGATGGGGATGCCGTGCTGCTCGAAATACGGCGCCGCGCGCGCCTCGCCAAACGGCGCGAGCCAGCCGACAATGGCGAAGACATGGTCGGAGGTGTCCAGCTTGACGGCCTCTGAATAGGCGGTATCACCGTTAAGCCCGTCGTCGTAGGAGACGAGCTGCAGCTTGTGGCCATTGATGCCGCCTTGCGCATTGTAGTACTGGAAACAGGCGCGCACCGTGTCTTCTTCGACGGTAGCGTCAATGCCGCCACTCTCGCTGAAGATGCCGCCGATCTTGATCGTATCGTTGGACACGCCCGTGTTGCCTGCGCCGCCGGAGCCAGCGCCACCCCCTGCTGCGCCTGTTCCACCTGTTCCGCCCGCTCCACCTGTTCCGCCGTATCCGCCGCCCGTACCGCCATTCGAACCAGTCGACTTTGAGCTGGATGGCGTGCCATTCGCGGAGACCGTGGTATTGAGGCCCGATGTCAGCGAGCCACCGCCATTGACCTGGATGGTTTGCCGTGTACCTGCGCTTGCCCACGCGGTGAGCGCTGCGCCGGTCGAGGCGAGTAGCGCGAGCACAAGGGTGACGATGAAGATAGTATCTCGTTTGGCGCGCATACGGGTTCCTCCATGGAACGCATGAAAACGTATGGAACGACGAGGATGAGCGCGGCAATCAGAGCGCGCGCATCTGCGCCAGGTGTATCCAGAGCGCGATGAACAGGATGATCTGATAGAGGATGAGCGCAGCGACGGCGATCAATCGCCAGTTAGCGCCCTGACGCAGCCATTGCCAGGCAGGCGACAAGACGGGGATGTAGCCGCCGACCTGAAGAGACCTGACCACTTGCTCACCACAAACCGGACACTTCCCATCGGTGTCGTGTGGCGCGAAGGTCGTACCGCAGATCGGGCAGGTCGCGCGGTTGGCGGCTCCGGCTAGCGGTGTCGTGGGCGCGTCGTATGGCGGCGGCGCAGTATAGGGACCCTGCGATGGCGCACTGCCCAAGGGAGCCTGAGGTTGCGTCATTGGGTCTCCTCCTCGGCGCTCGGAGCGCCAATCGCCTCTTCCGCATTGGTGAACCCAGCGGTGGCGGCCACTGCGGCGGTCGAAAGCCCCTGCACGACGAACACCAGTGCGAGTACCGGGAGACCATGCAACCCGCCCGGCAGCGTGAAGCTGCTGGCGCCGTGTGTCGGCGCGTCCGGGGAACTCGTCGTCGAACTGCCTGAGCCACCGCCATTACCGCCGCCACCCCCGCCACAGAAGAAGCAGAAGCCTCCGCCGCCACCACCCGACCCGCTTCCAGAGCCAGCGCCTGAGTAGGACGAGCCGCCGGTATCGGATGAGCTTGCGTCAGGCGGAGTGGCATAGATGCTGGCGCTCACTTGCGCAATCGAGATACTCACATGGGTGCTGGGTATGCCATTCGCAGGTGGCGGCAGATTGAGGCTGGGAGTCGAAGGATCGGCGGTCACTTCGATACCTGAGCCAGCGCCCTGCCACATGCCGACATCGGTGGTGATGACGCTCTTGGTCAGGCTGATGTGGATGTCTGCCTGCTTGAGTGCGCTGTTGAGTTGATCGGTGAGCGTCTGCGCCTGCGCGGCGCTGACGTTCTGGTCGTTGACGGTCACCCCATTCTGATCCACCGTGACGGGAATGCCGGCGATGGCGGCTCCGGTGATGGTGGTCGTGATCGTACCTGAGCCTTTCACGCTCGACGAGCCGGGCGCGGTCGCTTGCAGGATAGATTCGATGCTGCCAAAGGTGATGAGACCCTGGAGGAGTTCGACGTGTTGCGCATGGGTTACGATGGCAATCGTCACGCCTGCGTCAGTCGCGCGCGTCTCGGCCTGGCTCGATATGTCGGCGCCGAGATATGGGAGCGTTGGATTCGGCGCCGCCAGGCTCCCACCCGCGAGCGATTGCAGGCCAGGATTGCTGAGTTGTGCGGCCTTGAGCGCAGCGGTGAGCCGTTGCTCGATGGCGTCCGGTAAAATGGCTGGCTGGAGGCCCTGCGGCGCCTGAACGCTCCCTGGCGCTGCGTTCACCCCGCCATGCGATGACTTGGAGGAGCCAGGCAGGCAGATATTCAGGATGGGGCAGGGCGTGGCCGTCGGGGACGGGCCAGAGCTAGCGGTAGGAATCGCAGCAGGCGTCGCCGTCGCTGGCGACCCACCGCTGGCGACCGTCGGCAGGGCTGGCGGGCTTGGCAACGATGGGACGCCGGGTACGCCGGCGGGAGAGTTGGGCGCTGTCGGAACTGCGGGTATCGTCGGCGCGAACTGGTAGCTTGCGACGGCTGCCTGCGCCAGCGCATAGCCTTCAGAAGCCCGCGTGGATTGTTGTCCGCCCGTTGCCTGCGTCGCTATGCCATCGTTGAAGCCGGTCACCTGACCAGAATCGGCGCCGTTGCCAGGATAGCGCGCATCCACGCCGGTCGGCACGCTGAAGGCGACTCCTTGCGTATTGGGAACGGCATTGATGGCGGTGCCTGGAAAGAAATACGACGCCTTGGCGTGCGCGCTCGGGCCACTGTCCATCGCGACGTACACATATGATGCGGCCTGATCAGCGGCGGGGACATTCTGGAAGGAGTCATTGACAATGTCGGGCTGAATCGCCCAGGCGTTGGCTGTGACTCCATACGAACTGAGCGAGTTGGCGTCGGCGTACGCGGCGGCCAGCGGCAGCGCCAGCGTGGTCAGCGCCAGCCAGAATGAGAGCAGGCTGACCAGCAACCAGCGGCTCCGGTGTCCGCGCACGAAGCGATTGCGAAATCCGCTCCTGTAGCGGGCAGGACTCGCTGGCGGATCGCTCCGCGAACCATCACCGCCGCCACCCATAGGTATGGTCATAGCGCGCCTCCTCTCTGGTCGTACATGAGCGGATCATACGTAGGTGGGCATGGGTCATCTGTGGGTCGATCACTGGACGACGCTCCCAGGGATGCGAGAGTCGCCTCGTCTGCCGCGAGGTAGTGCGCCAGCGCTTCATTGGTCATCTCGTGGACGGTGCGCCCATGAGCAGCGGCGCGCAGCCGCCGCAACATTGCGGGCGCAACCCGCACACGGAGCATCTCGGTTTCTTCCGGGCGTGCGCGGCGATACTCTGGCCGCTGTGCGCCGCCACCAAGATACGAGCTTTCGACGAATCCCTCGCGCTCAGCGAGGACATCGGCAGGCCCGGCGAACGTCAATTCGCCTTTCTCCAGCACGTATGCGCGTGAAGCGACAGCCAGCGCCTGCCCCACGAACTGCTCGACCAGCAGAATAGACGTGCCGCTCGCGAGGATGTTGGGCAGCAGTGCGAAGAGCTGCTTCACCACCACGGGAGCCAGCCCAAAGGATAGCTCGTCGATCATGAGCAGGCGTGGCCGCGTTACCAGTGCGCGCGCGACAGCCAGCATCTGCTGTTGTCCGCCAGACAGCGTGCCGGCGAGTTGGCCCATGCGCTCGCCGAGGACGGGGAACAGCTGGAGCGCGCTGTCGAGTCGGGCGCCATAGTCGCTGGCTGGGATGCGTGCGCCATAGGCGGCCATGCGAAAATTCTCATCCACCGAGAGTCGGGGGAACATGCCGCGGCCTTCGGGCAGGTGCGCGATGCCTTGCTGCGCGATGTGCTCGGCGTCCAGGCGATCGATCCGGCGCCCTTCGAAGAAGATCTGGCCACGGCGCGGACGCTGAAGCCCGGAGATCGTGCGCAGCGTCGTCGTCTTGCCCGCGCCATTGGCTCCCAGGAGCGCCACCAACTCGCCCTGGCCCACGGTGAGCGAGAGGTTGCGCACCGCGGTAATCTGCCCGTACGTGATGGTCACATCGCGTAATTCCAGCAATGATTCTTGTGGCTCCGCGCCATCTGGCCATGGCGGCGCGGTAGGCCCGACTCGCCTGGAAGGAATCGGTGTGGTGGGCAATTGGGGTGGTGGAAGCGGCGCCGACACAGGCGCTGGAGTTTGGACATCCAGCAGCCAGGCGTCGGGATAGGCGCCATCGTAGTCGTCGTCTATTGGCCTCTGGGTGGGTGGCTCGGTGGGTTCGCGCCGTCCGCGCCTGAACCACGAATTCATCGGGCGCCTCCCTGAATCTGGTGGGTCGTCTCACCTGGCGGTCGCGCATGGCCATACGCTGTGTCATCACCACCCAGGTAGGCGGCGACGACTACCGGATCGCTCACGACAGCAGCAGGATCGCCCTGAGCCAGCAGCTTGCCGAAGTTGAGGACGTAGAGGTAGTCCGCGACGCCGAGCACGAGTTGCATATCATGCTCCACCAGCAGCACCGTCAGCTTGAAGATGTCGCGCACCCGCAGCAGCAGCTCGGCAAAGCGACCCGTCTCCTCGGCGTCCAGCCCGGAAGCTGGCTCGTCGAGCAGCAGCAGGCGCGGCTCGGCGCACAGCGCACGGGCCAACTCGATGAGGCGGCGCTTGCCCAATGGCAGCTCGCCGGGGTAGCGGTCGAGCGTGTCTTCGATGCCCAGCAGGGCTGCCACGCCACGCGCGCGATCACGCGCCGCCCGGCGGGCAAGCCCGGAGCCAGGAACTGGTATCAGGTCAGTCAAGACGCCGCCGAAGCGTGGCAGCCATCCTGGTAATAGCAGATTGTCGAGGACAGTCAGTGAGCCGAACGCTTGTGGTGTCTGGAAGGTGCGGCCAATCCCCTGGCGCGCTCGCTCGCTGGGATCGAGCGCGCTGATCGAGCGACTGCGGTAGAGGATGTCGCCAGCGGCAGGGCGCTGGATGCCTGAAAGCACATTGAACAGGGTCGTCTTGCCAGCGCCGTTTGGCCCGATGAGCGCGACAAACTCGCCTTCGAGCAGCTCCATCGAAATGGTGTCGAGCGCGGTGACACCGCCGAAACGCACCGTTACGCCTCGAACATCACACAGCGGCATGCTAGACTCCTGTCTCGTCGGACACGCCAACGACGCCTGAACCACGGCTGCGGGAGAAGCGCCGCAGCAGGTCGTCGAGCATTCCCCCCAGTCCCTGTGGCGCGAAGAGCATCTGGAGGATCAGCCCGGCGCCCAGGATGAGTGAGGTGAGCGGCACGAGCGGTGGGAACTGGAGCAGAAACTGCGGCAAGATGATGAAGAACAGTGCGCCCACGATGGCGCCTGGTAGCGAACGCACGCCTGCGATGACGGCGATGGCGAGGAGCTGAATCGATGTGACGAAGTTGAACGGCTCCGGGCTAACCGAGCCAATCGCCAGCGCATACAAGACTCCAGCGATGGCCGCAATCGCCGCAGCGATGCCGAAGCCCAGCAGTTTCATCGTCACGACGTTCACACCCGAGGTGGCGGCGGCGATCTCGGCGTCGCGCATGGCGTACCAGCTCTTGCCTGTGCGCCCCTGGCGCAACCGCACGACGGCGAGCATCGTCACGAGCAGCGCAATGAGGATCACCCGGAACAGCGCGCCAGGTTGATCGAGCGAGACGCCCAGCAGCGACGGGCGGCTGATCAGCCAGTGATTACCTTCGTTGGTGAGCCAGCCGACGCCCTGAAAGAGGAAATTGTCCGCCAGCAGCGCTAGCGAGAGCGTGACGATGGCGAGGGTGAGTCCGCGCAGGCGCAGGGCGGGCAGCCCTACCACAACCCCGGCGACAAAGACGATGGCGACAGTGATCGGAGCGGCGACCCAGTAGGACAGGTGGAAGTGGCCCATCAGCGCTGCGCAGAGAAAGGCGCCTAGCCCCATGAATGATGCCTGGCACAGCGAGACCTGCCCCACGAAGCCCGTCAGCACGACCAGTGACGTGAGGGCCACGGCATAGACCAGTGCGACGGTCAGCACGGTGAGCTGGTAGGCGCCCAGCGCGGCAGGGAGCAGGAGGGCAAGCAGCGGCGACGCGCGCAGCAGCCATCGGAGCGCCCACAGGCCGCTTTGGGTTGGTCGCGCCATGCCTCCATCCGGACGGCGGGTCAAATCGGTCCCGCTGCGGATCGACCCATGTTCTGTTATGCCCTGCATCAAAGCGTCTCCCCGCCAATAGCTGAAATCGCCAGCACCCGTACCTCTTTGCGCAGCAGCAGCACTCCCAGAATCACGACGAAGGTCAGCACGTCTTTCGCGCCGCCGATCTGCGCTGGAATGACGAGAATGAGCAGCGATTGTGACACTCCGAGGAAGATGCCGCCGAGAAAGGTCAGCGGCAGGTTGGTGAGGCCGCCGATGAGCGCAGCGCCAAAAGCAGTGATGACGACGACGGTGAGCTGCGTCGTATTCAGCGTCGTCAGCGGGGCCAGCAACAGCCCCGCAATCGCCGCTGTGACTGAGCCGAGCACCCACGAGGACGCCGCGACGCGATTCACCTGGATTCCAAGCAGGCGGGCGGCGGTTGGGTTATCGGAGGTGGCGCGCATGGCGATGCCCAGCGGCGTAAAGCGCAGGAAGAGCGCCAGCAGGACGGCTAGCGCAGCGGCGATGATGATGTTCGCAATCTGGTTGTAGCCCAGGGTCAACTGCGCGATGCGAATGCCGTTCTGGGGGAAGATCTGGAGGGGGATATGGTACGAGGTGTCTTTCCAGATCAGGCTGGCGACAGATTGCAACACGAGGAGCCAGCCGAGGGTGACGATGACGCGCGTCAACACGGGTCGGTCGCGCAGCGGCCGCAAGGTGAAGCGCTCCATGAACCAGCCGAAAGCAGCGGCGAACGCCAGCGCGAGCAGCACGGCAATGGGAGCGGGCCAGCCACGCACAACGCCGAACTCATAGGCGACGAATGTGCTAAACATCCCGATTGCGCCATGCGCAAAGTTCAGTACGCCAGTGGTCTTGTAGATGACGACGATGCCAAGCGCGGCCAGTGAATACAGGGCGCCGAACGCGATACCTACAAGAGCCAGCTCCAGGACGAGTGTCGGGTTGAACATGGCGCCTCCCATTCGGTCAGGTCATGTCGAGCTTCCACCTCCTCCCCCACACATGACTGCGCTGGGCGCTTGCCTAGCACATTCGATGCCAACCAATCGATGAACAATCAGCGCTATCCTGCCGCCGCTTTGAACCTGAAGTGATGCTCATGTCACTGGCGGTTCAGCGGACAGGCTGAATTGCACAACGATAACCGGAATCACGTGCGCGCGTCAAGCAGCTAGCTAACGAAGTTTGAGACAGCGAGTTGTGTCATATGAGTTCCTGTTCAGCCGCTACCCGTGATGTCACCGATCCACGATGGTGAGCGGTACATCGGGCAGCGCCGCGCGCAGCCGCGTGGCGAAGAGGCGGGCGCGGTCGAGCAGGAACGGGCGATAGTCGGCCTTCTGGAAGGCCTTGCGGCTGGCGAAGTCGAGCGGGATGAGCTGCGAGGCCAGGATGTCCTCAAACGTCAGCTTCTTTTCTGGTTGCTCCTCTGGCATCTCCTTCTGTGTCTCCGCCAGCTTGTCACGGTAGCGGTCGAAGTAGATCGCAGGGCTGGTGTCGCCGATGTCGAAGTTGGTCTTCTGGCTCATCCAGCACAGGTTCATCAGGCTGTCGCGATGGGTGGTCTGCGAGCTGGCGTGCAGCTTGGTGAGGAGGGCGCGCGGGCAGATGTGGTGCAGGGTGGCGTCGCTGCCAGCGGGGGTGAAACCAGGGCTATCGGTGACGATGTGGCCATCGGCGAGGTCGCGCGGCCCCAGCGATGAGAGGAAGGCCAGCGTGGCGTTGCGAAACGAGCTGTCGTGCGGATAGTGGCGCGTCAGGCCGCGGATATTCAGCGTCAACGCTTTGAAGGCCGGTTGGCGACCGGCGCGTAGCGGCTCGAAGATTGTGTTGATGGCGGCGTAGACATCGGCGTCAGAGTCGATGCTGGCGTAGTCAAACGACGAGCGCCAGAACCATTGCCGCATCTGGCGCTCATCCGGCTCTGGCTCCAGATAGAGGCAGGCGCACAGCGGCAGCGGCAGGTAGGCGGCGGGAAGACGATTGCGCCCGAAGACGCCCTGCGCCACCAGAAACTCGATGGTCGCGTCGATGGCGCGCCGTATCTGCTCCCAGTGCGGCTGGATCACCTCTGGCGTGAGGTTCAGCAGTGCGCTCTTGTCGATGCCGTAGGGATTGCGGCCGCCACGACCTGAGCGCGTGTGCTCGACACGCAGGCACACGCCGATCATCTGGAGCAGCAACTGCTGATCGACCTGCCGCCAGTGGCTGGCGCGCGCACTGAGGCTGGCCCGCACATCATCGAACATGCCGCGCAGGTTGAAGTCGTGCGCGCCGGTGCGGAAGGTGCGCGCCACGACGATGTCGGCGGTGGACAGCTTGCGACCCTTCTGATTGATGCGCTCATAGATGTCGCAGACGTCGCCCAGCCGCACGCCCTGCGTGAAGATGAAGGGGATGCGGTACTGCTGGAGCAGACGATAGAGGTGGATCAGCTTGATGCGCGCTTCGGGCGTATAGCCTGGCAGCGCCGCATAGGCCGCAAGCCGGTCGGCGTCGAGCGCGGTCTCATCACCCACGCGGATGATCAATTCTGGCGCGGCGCCCTTGCGGCGTAGCTCCTCGCGTCGCTTGCCGACATCGTTAGCGAAGACGAAGACGCCATCCTTCCAGTCGGTTCCGGGATCGTCGCTGGCGGTGGGATCGAAGTACAGCCCGAAGTCGAACGGCTCATCCTCCACGATCTCGCGACCGGCAACGTAGGAGATGAAGAGCGAGGTCAGGCGCTGCTGGCCGTCGAGGATATAGCGGTACTCCATCAGGTCGGGCAGATCGAGCGGGTCTGGCTCCAGCGCGAATCCGCCAATGCGCCGATGCGTTTCGAGTTGCTCGGTGGTGTTCCAGCAGAGGATGCTGCCAATCGGGAAGGCGCGATACATGCTGTCCCACAGCGCCAGCACGTCGGCGGGCTTCCAGACGAAGTCGCGCTGAAACGTGGGGATCAGAAAGTGGTTGCGCTTCAGCTTATGGACGATCTCGGTCACGGTCAGCGTTTCGGTCGCAACACTGCGGATCGGCCCGCTCAACATCGACACCTCCACCTCATGCCATGCGCCTGCCAGCGATTGGGTGATCCGACGCGCATCATGCGTCAGCTTGCAGCGTACCTACAGGCGAGCATCGGCGTCAATAGCGCGCGTGCGGTGATAGGAGAGGGTCTACCAGTCCGATTCATCGGGAGCTGGCTCGCGGTCGGCGAAGTCCTCGTCGGCGTCGCTCTCGTCGCTGGCCTCGGTGATATCGGGCGCGGGGGCGCAGACGATGGCGGCGACGCGCTCGGCGAAGGCGGTTAACTCGTCGGGCTGGTCGAGTGTCTGGGGTAGATTAAAGAAGCAGCGGTCGCTGTCGTCACTGTGATGCGCGATCCAGCGCGAGATGATGTTGATCTGATCGACCTCTTCGCGGCCCACGCAGAGCGGTGGCGCGCCCAGCAGCGCCGCGACCCGCGCCAGCGACTGCGCGGCCTCCGCGACGCTCGCCGTCTCGTGCGGCGCTCGCTGCTGGCCCGCCAACCGCCCATGGCGCACCAGATACAGCTCGGCGAAGCCTTCCTCAGCCGAGGGGTAGACGATCAGCAGATTATTGGCCTCGACGGCGCCGGTGATGAGTCGCTGGCCCAGCAGCACCTGATCGGCGTCGCGCAGGGCATCGCGCAGGCGGGCGGCGCGCTCGTAGTCCTGGCGGGCGGCGGCCTCGAACATCTCGCGCTTGAGGCGGTCAATCAGGTCAGTGCGCTCGCCGCCCAGGAAGGCACAGGCATCTTCGATGGCCTGACGATACTCCACCGCCGTCCCGGCGCTGAGTTCGCCCCGGCACGGCCCCGGGCAGCGTTTGACATGGTAGCGCAGGCAGGGCTCGCTAGCGGGCGCATCGGGTGGCAGATTGCGCGTGCAGGTGCGCAGCGGCAAGACTTTGTGGATCAGTTCCAGCGTGACCTGCACAATGCGCCCGCTGCGGAATGGGCCAAAGTAGCGTGCGCTGTCGGCGCTGACCTCGCGCGTGGCGTAGAAGCGCGGCCATGCGCTGGTCATATCCAGCTTGATGAAGGGGTAGCGCTCGTGGTTCTTGAGCTGCACATTGTAGCGCGGCTGGAGCGCCTTGATGAGCTGCGATTCGACCAGCAGCGCCTCCAGCTCTGAGCCAAGCTGGCGCGTCTCGATCTCCACCACACTTTGCAGCAGACCATCCATTTTGCGCGTGTAGCCGAGCGGCTGATTGTAATAGGACGAGAGGCGGTCGCGCAGGCGCTTGGCCTTGCCGACATAGATCACCTCGCCGCTGGCGTCGTGCATCAGGTAGACGCCAGGCGTCGTCGGGAACTCCTTGCGCCAGGCGGGATTAAGATACATCTTGCCGCTGGGGCGCGGCTCGCTCTCGGCGTGGCGCACGGGCGCGCCGCGCTCGACCGCTCGCCAGAGATCCTCCAGCGTCTCGCAACCCTCCTCGCGGGCGCGGGCCAGCAGCAGCGCGAAGACCTGCGCCGTCAGCATGGCGTCTGGCAGGGCGCGATGGCGCGTGTGGACGGGCAGATGCAGCGCCAGCGCCACGCGGTCGAGGCTGGCGCGGCGCAGACCCGTCACGAAGCGGCGCGCCAGCGCGATGGTGTCGATGCCATCATCCGGGAAGGCGGTTCCCATGCCGCAGCGATCAGCCTCGAAATTGAGGAAGGAGAGGTCGAAGCCGACATTATGCCCGACGATGGGGCGCCCATCGATGAAGTCGCGCAGCCTGGGTAGCACCGTGTCCGCGTGCGCGGCGCGCCCCACCATGCTATCGGTGATGCCCGTGAATTTGGTGATGAACTGAGGGATGCGGCGATCTGGATTGATGAGCTTGCGGAAGCTCGCGCCAACCTCGCCGCCCGTGATGATGACCGCGCCCACCTCGATCAGCCGATGGCGTCCGGGCGCCAGGCCGGTGGTCTCGACATCCACGGCGACGAATTCGACATCGGGCAGGCTGCGCCGGGCGATATCCCACGCCGTCAAGCGCCACTGGCCGCTGGCATCGCGCGAGAAGAGCGGCGAAGGCGCGAGCAGCTTATCGAGCATGGCGGCCCAGGGAGCGGCGGAGATGGCCAGCGGCGCGATGGCGATGCCGAAGACGGCG
Organism: Ktedonobacterales bacterium; assembly: GCA_036559055.1. Classification (GTDB taxonomy): domain Bacteria; phylum Chloroflexota; class Ktedonobacteria; order Ktedonobacterales; family JADMIN01; genus JAKAIY01. Next base: position 13,371 of record DATBTW010000224.1, on the reverse strand, counting down.
GCGGCGAGCTGCGGGGCGGCCAGCGGCTCGCCCGCCGCTACCAGCGTATCGCGCGCGCGACGCAACAGCGCGCTGGCGGACGCGGAAGCTGACGCCGCGCCATCGCCGAGCGCATCGGGCGGCGCATCGGGCGGCGTCTCTGGCTGCTCGGCCAGCGTATCTGGGCCAGCAGCGCGGTGATCTCCTCGCGACCGCATAGACGATAGTCCATTTCGCAGGTGATATGCTCACGATGGGCGCGCATCTCCGTCGGCCATCGGGCGACGGGTGTGGTGGTGATGACGGTAGCACAAGTGTTCCTGCGCCGTCAACGCGGGTGGGCAGGGGAGACGTGCACCTCCATACTAGGCAGGCTGCCCCATGCGGGTTATCGCCGAGGGCCGCGCCGCGTTGTACACTGCGGCGGAGGAGCGCCTCGCATGCGGCGCACAGTCAATTCAAAGGGAAAGCGGGCGCCGATGGCGGTGCGAGTGACGCTAGCGCAGGAGCGCGAAGCCTGGAATGCGGCGGTCACGTCGGCTCCGCGCGCGGATCTGTTGCAGAGCTGGGAGTGGGGCGAGTTCAAGCGGCTGAGCGGCTGGGAGCCGCTGCGCATGCTGGCGCTCGATGGCGATCAGCCTGTGGCGGGCGCGCAATTGCTCACGCGCCGCGTGATGGGCGTCCCCTCGCTCTATGCGCCGCGTGGCCCCTGGTGGATGGACGACACGCGCGGCGCCGCTGGCCTGGAAGCGCTGATCGCCTGGCTGCGGCGGCAGCGTCCGGCGGGCGCGCCATTCGTGCGTATCGATCCGCCAGTGACGGAGGCCGGGTCGCTGGCGGCGCTGGGGTTCCGGTCGGCGCCGCGCCAGGTGCAGCCGCGAGCGACCATCGTGGTGAATCTCGCGCCGGACGCGGATGCGATCCTGGCGGCGTTCAACTCGCGAGTGCGCTACAATGCGCGCCACGCCATCAAGAAGGGTGTCGAGGTCAGCGAGAGCGGCGTGGAGGATGCGCGCACCTTCTGGGAGCTGCTGAGCGCCACCGCCGAGCGCAAAGGTTTCACCGAACGCGGGCTGAGCTACTTTACGCAGTTGATGCAGGTCTTCGGCGACGATGCGCGCATCCTGCTGGCGCGCTACAATGGAACGGTGGTCTATGGCTCGCTGATCGTCGTCTTCGGTCAGGCGGCCTATTACCTGTATGGCGCGTCGGGTGGCGACCGCTCGGTCAAGCCATCGGAGCTGGGGCAGTATCGCGCGATGCTCTGGGCGAAGTCGCGCGGCGCCACGCGCTACGACATGTGGGGCATCCCGTTCGCGCCGGATGAGTCCAACCCGCTCTACTCAGTCTACACCTTCAAGAGCGGATTCGGCGGCGCCGAGGTGCGCTACATCGGCGCGCTCGATCTGCCGCTCGCACCGCTCATCGGCGCGCGCGCGCCCGCGCTGGAGACATTCGCGCTGAAGTCGCTCTCGTTCGCGCGGGGCAAAGGATTCCGCATCATCGACCACCTGGCGTGATGGCGCACTGGATGAGGAGCTGAGGTAGCTGGTGATACACGTCGCCATCAACGCCCAACTGGTCACCTTTGGGCAGACGTATCGAAACGCGGGAGTCAGCCGCTACACCTTCACGCTGCTGGAGGCGCTGAACCAGCTCGCCGACGACCAACTGCGCTACACCGTCTTCGTCAGCTCCGCCGAGGCCGACGCCGCCGCCAGCAGCCCGCTGGGCCACAGCCCGCGCATGCGCCTGGAGCCAGCGCGCTGGACGACGGACAAGCCCATCAAGCGCATCGCGTGGGAGCAGGCGCGGCTGCCAGCTCGGCTGCGCGAGACAGGCGCCAACGTCTTCCATGCTCCAGTCAATGTGCTGCCCGAGCGGCTGCCCTGCCCCGCAGTGGTGACGATTCACGACCTGGCGTTCGTGCGCTATCCGGAGTTCTTCCGTCCAGCGCGGCGGCTCTACCAACGCGCCTTCACCGAGCGTAGCGCCCGCGCGGCGACGCTGATCGTCGCCGTCTCGGAGAGCACGCGGCAGGACATCATCAAGGCGTTTGGCGTGGCGCCAGAGCGCGTGCGCGTCATCTATCCGACGATCAGCCCTGATTTCCAGCCCATTCGCGATCCAGCGGCTCTGGCGGCGTTTCGCGCGCGGCACGGGTTGCCGCAGCGCTACCTGCTCTACCTCGGCACGCTGGAGCCGCGCAAGAACCTCATCACCCTGGTGGAGGCGTATGCGCGGCTGCGCGCGGAGAGTCCCGATGCGCCGCCGCTGATTCTGGCGGGCGCCAAGGGCTGGTACTACGATACGCTGTATGAGCGCGTTCGGGCGCTGGGGCTTGAGCGTTACGTGACCTTTGCGGGGTATGTCTCGCGCGAAGAGCAAGCGCTGTGGTACGCTGGCGCAGCATTGTTTCTGTATCCGTCGCTGTACGAGGGGTTCGGTCTGCCGGTCGCGGAGGCGCTCGCCTGTGGCGTTCCGACGATCACCTCGGATGTGTCGAGCCTGCCAGAGGTGGCTGGCGCCGTTGCCTTGCAGGCGCCCCCGACGGATGCGGTCAGGCTGGCACAGACCATGCGTCTCGCGTTAGCTGACTCAGGGCTACGTGATCGCGTGCAGATCGAAGGGCCGGCCTGGATTCGGCAATTCTCAATGGAGCGCCTGGCGCGCCAGTATGCGCAGGCGTATCGCGTGGCGGCTCAGAGTCCCCGGTAGCAGGAGAGAACGGAATGGACCTCAGCAATCCGCATGTCGAGTCGAGGTTCACGCCCGCGCAGGCCGCGTCGTCGGACGCCGCCTGGCCTCTGCCTGCTGCGCAGCCCGTACTGCCCATCTACAGCGTCGAGTCGCGCTTGCGGCGGCGGCGGCTGCGCATGTTGCTGGGGCGCGCCATTCTGTTCGGCGTTGATGGGGTGATGATCGCCCTGGCCTTCTACGCCGCATACTACATCCGCTATATCGTGCTGCACGGCGTTAATCTGACCACGGTCTTCATCAATCAGCCATTCTCGAATTTCGAGACATTGGGCGCGCTGGCGACGGTGGCGCTGCTTGGCGTCTACGTCGTCAAGGGGCTGTATCGGCAGCGCACCGCGGGCGCATGGTTTCGCCAGTTCTGGATCATTACCTCGGCGACCACGATCACATTCGCTGTCTTCTCAGCGTATGAATACATCTTCGAGCGTACCGACATCTTCGTGCGCGACTCGCGCTCGCTGGTGACGCTCTCGTGGGTGACGGTGATTGTGCTGGTCGGGCTGAGCCGCCTGCTCATCTCTGCTGGCCTCAGCTCTCTCTATCGGCGCGGCGTCTTTCTGACGCCACTGCTGGTGGTCGGCTCGAATCGCCTGGGCAAGCTGACGATGCAGCAGATCGCCGCGACGCCCAGCCTGGGCTATCGGGTGGTGGGCTACATCCACCACGACCAGGAGGGCGAGCCGCAGGACTTTGGACGCTTCTCGGTGCTGGGCGGGCTGAGCGACCTGGACGCCGTGATACGCAGCCAGCGCGTCGAGCAGGTCATCATCACACTACCCTCGAGCGAATACGACCTCATCATGTCGACGGTCAATATCTGCGAGCGAGCGGGCGCGGACTTCCGGCTGGCTCCGGATCTCTATGAGATGAGCATGGCGCGCATCGACGTGGACGCCATCGAGGGCATCCCGCTGATCGGGCTGCGGCGCAACCTCACGCACTCGGCGCAGTTCGCCATCAAGCGCGCGCTGGACATCGCCGGTGCGTTGTTCGTGCTGATCGCCGGGCTGCCCGTCTGGCTGCTGATCGCGCTGGCGATCAAGCTCGACTCGCCCGGCCCTGTGCTGCACCGGCAGACCCGGCTGGGCTACCGCGGGCATGTCTTCCCGTGCTTCAAGTTCCGCTCGATGTATGTCAATGCCGACAAGATGCGCTCGCGGTTGGAAGTGGCGACGGACGGCGACCAGCGCGGGAAGTTCAAGCTGAGGGATGATCCACGCCGCACGCGCGTCGGGCGCTTCATTCGTGGCGCCAGCCTGGATGAGATTCCGCAGTTGCTCAATGTGCTGCGCGGCGAGATGAGCCTGATCGGGCCACGCCCACCGCTGCCGGTCGAATTCGAGAAGTATGAGGACTGGGAGAAGGCGCGGCTGGATATGCCGCCGGGCATCACTGGACTCTGGCAGGTGCGCGGCCGCAGCGACATCGACTTCGATGAGATGGTGCTTATGGACCTCTACTATATCGAGAACTGGAGCCTGCGTCTCGACATCCAGATCGCCCTGCAGACGGTTCCCGCCGTGCTGAGCCGCAGGGGCGCCTACTGAGCCTGCCCGGAAGATCAAGACCGAATGAGGAGAAGCGCGCGCATGCGAGTGGCGTTGGTTCACGACTATCTCAACCAGATGGGCGGCGGGGAGAAGACCTTGCTGGCGCTGGCGCAGATGTATCCCGGCGCGCCGATCTACACCAGCATCTATGAGCCATCGCGCGTGGACAAGACGTTTCAGTCGCTCGACATCCGCACAAGCTTCATGCAGGGGCTGCCCTTCGTCAAGCGCCACCACCAGCCGTTCCTGCCGCTGTATCCCTTTGCGATGGAGAGCTTCGACCTGCGTGGCTATGATCTGGTGCTGAGCGACAGCAGCGCCTTCGCCAAGGGCATCGTGACTCGCCCGGAGACGCTGCACGTCTGCTATTGCCACACGCCGATGCGCTGGGCGTGGAACTTCGAGGACTACATCGAGCGCGAGCATATCGGCAAACTGGGCAGGCTTGCCCTGGCGCCGTTCATCACCTGGCTGCGCCTCTGGGATTATGCCAGCGCCGCGCGAGTGGACGCCTTCGTGGCGAATTCGCCGGTTGTGGCGGCGCGCATCGCCAAGTATTATCGCCGCGAATCGGTCATCATCCCCCCGCCGGTGGATGTGACGCGCTTTCAGGTCTCCACGCGGCGCGAGGATTACTTCCTCATCACCTCGCGCCTGGTTCCGTACAAGCGCATCGATCTGGCGGTGCGCGCCTTCACCAAGCTGGGGCTACCGCTGCATGTGGTGGGCAGCGGTCGCGACTTGCAGGGCCTGCGCCGGCTGGCCGGGCCAACAGTGCGCTTCCTGGGGCGCCTGAGCGATGAGCAAGTGCGCGAGCAGATGGCGGGTTGCCGTGCGTTCATCTTCCCCGGCGAAGAAGACTTTGGCATCACGCCTGTGGAGGCGCAGGCGTGCGGCAAGCCTGTCATCGCGTATGGGGCAGGCGGCGCGCTTTCGACCGTGGTAGAGGGTGTGACGGGGCAATTCTTCCGCGAGCAGACGCCCGATGCGCTGGCCAGCGTGGTGGCGACATTCCGCGACGAGCAGTTCAACCCCCTGGTGATCCGTCGCCATGCCGAGCAGTTCGACACGGCGCGCTTTGCCGAGCGGATGTCGCGGTTCATTTCCTCCCGCATCAATGCCGCGCGTGCGATGTAGCGCGCCCCCAGCCCCAGCCCCCTCTCCCGCAAAGCAGGGGAGGGGGCTGGGGGCGTGATGGAGGAAATGGGACGCCGCGCCGACGGATTCAGTGATCCGGTCGGCGCGGCGTCTCGATGATGATGATGACAGTGATGGGTAAGAGAAGAATACAGCGTCTAGATCGGATGCGCGGCGACGCGCGGCGCGCACTCGCAGATGGCGTCATATGGCGTCTGGCTGCGAGCCGCCGAATGCGCTACTGGCGGATCAGTGAGAAGTTGATTTCCGGCTCTTTGGGCCGCACAACACGATAGACGAAGCGGCGTGCGGCGGTCATGCGCTCACTGCTCACCTGAAACGCGATCAGGGAGCCAAGCGCGACCCCGGCAAAGCTGCCGAGCAGCACGCCCTCCAGGAAAAATCGGTTGCGTAACGTCGTCATCGCCGTCACCTTTCTGCATAACGTCACTACTGAAGATACACTACGGTTGGCGCTGCGCTCCACAGGCGCTCCAGGCGGTAGAAGTCGCGTTCGAGCGGGCCGAAAATATGGACGATGACATCCCCGGCGTCGAGCAACATCCACCCATTCTCTGCTTTCCCTTCGAAGCCCCTGGCTACTACGTTGATTTCGCCCAGCTTGTCTTCGATGGCGCCAGCGATCGCTTGAATCTGCCGAGAGTTGGCGCCGGTGCAGATGACGAAATAGTCAGCGATGACTGACTGCGAACGAATATCCAGAATGACGACGTCTGCGGCTTTTTTGTCCACAGCGACATCAGCGATGAGCTTCGCGACCTCAGCAGAGTCCAGACCGTGGCTCCCTTCACCTGTACGTGCCGCGCGAGCGCCCACGGCGCGCGACGTATAGATGTACTATATCATCACGCCATCGAGATTGAGAGGGCGCCTCACACAGAACCATCTAGCGCGCTCGCTCTCATCCTTCTATACGGATGAAAGCCCATACGTGTCTCATAGGGCATGCGAATTCGGGACTGCTGTGCCTGGGAGTGGCCCGGATGGGTAGGGCTGTCCGTCCCATTGGCGTCTGACTCGCCGCCTGCCGAGCCAGATTCGTGGCTACACATGAACATGAGCGGGTGTATACTAGCCAGCGAAAGTCCTCCTGATATGCTGAGGTAGCGCGTACTCATGCGATATGCTGTGCTCTCTGATATACACGGGAACTATGAGGCGCTGACGGCGGTGCTGCGCGACATCCAACAGTTTACCGTGGAGCAGCGCGCGTCGGTGGATGCGGTGTGGTGCCTGGGCGACATTGTCGGGTATGGGCCGCAGCCGCATGAATGTGTCCAGACAATCCGTGAGATTACGTCGCTGTGCGTGGCGGGCAATCACGACTGGGCGGCCATCGGCAAGCTCGACCTGGACGAGTTTACCGGCGTCGCGGCCAACTCTGCGGAGTGGACCAGCGCCCAGCTCAGCCCGCAGGATCGCATCTATCTGCGCGGCTTGCCCGAAGTGCTGAACCAGGATGAGTTCACGGTGACTCACGGTAGCCCGCTCAACCCCATTTGGGAATATCTGACCTCTGCGGTGGCCGCCACACCGAACTTTGGCGCCTTCGAGACGATCTATTGTCTGGTCGGCCACACGCATGTCCCGACGATCTTTCTACTGCCGGATGACGTGCGGCCAGCGCCACTGCCGCCGCCGATCCTGACGGAAGCGCGCGTCGGCGGATTCCATCCCGGCGACAGCGATCTGGCGTCGTTTCCAGACATCGAGGCAATCCCGCTCTCGGCTGGCGCGCTGTGCGAGCATATCACCCCGGCGCCCGGCCTGTGGCTGATGCCTGACCATCGGCGTGCCATCATCAATCCTGGCAGCGTGGGGCAGCCACGCGACGGCGATCCGCGCGCGGCTTACATTATCTTCGATACCGATCTGGGCTTCGAGTTCCGGCGCGTCGAGTACGATGTGGTGACGACCCAGCGCAAGATGAGTGACCTGGGCCTCTCCCCGCGCATGGCAGAGCGGCTGGCGAAGGGCATCTGAGGGCGCGTACCTACCCCCCTCTCACTGTGGGAGAGGGGGAAATCGCAGGGAGGCTAGCGGCCGCGGTCGCGATAGAATGGCTCGATGCCTTCGCGGTCCGCTTCGCTCATCATGAGCTCGATGAACGCGATGCGGCTGATGGGAAAGATGAAGCGAACTGCGCCGCCCATCGCCCATTGCAGGCTCTTGTTTTCACGACTGCGCGGGTTCGAGACAACGATGTAGGTGGCGCCCGTTGGCGGCATGTCTTCCATCTCGGCGATGAACGCCTCTTCGTTGATGACGTGGACGACGACCTGTATCGCCATGCTGATCTCGCTCCTCTCGCCCGATCAACGACTCGGTGGTTGCTCGAAGGTGACACGCAGCACGCTCCCGCCCAGGCGCAACTCGTCGCCATTGTGCAGAGGATAGCGCTGCCCGGCCATCAGGCGGTAGCCGTTCTGGATGGTTTCATTGGTGCTGTCGAGGTCTTCGATGAATGCCCCGTCGTCTTCGATGTAGATATGGACATGCTGACGCGAGATGCCTGCCTGTGGGCCGTAGTAGTGTTCGAGATCGACATCCGGCTCAGGATGTTCGGCGCTGGCGCGCCCGATGGTGTAGACGGTCTTGCCTGAGAGCACGATACGTTGCCCGATGGAGAGCTGTAAGACGACCAGCGGCGCCGGATCAAGAGGGGATGGACGAACACCAGACTGTGTCGCGACAGGCGCGCTGCGCAGGGACATCGCCGCGCCTTGCGCCGGAGACCCCGTGAAGAGCGGCGGCGTGAGCGTTGGTCCGCGCCCCTGTCGTTCTGGCAGCGTGGCCAGCTCGTGGCCGCATTGGTCACAGAACACGGAACCATCTTCGGTGTGCGCCTGGCAGTGCTGGCAAATGATCATCGCGCTGCGCCTCCTGGCGTCCGAGGTTTCGCGTGCTTGGCTGGCCGACTATCAGGCTTGATCGCGCGTCCGCATCATCATAGCGAGTGAGTGTAACGCCGTCAAGCGACCGGGCCACATTCACGTCGGGCGCATGCGGATAGCCAGTAGAATTGACATTGCTTCAATATCGCGCCATTGCAGCGCCAGTCGAGCGACTCACCGCCGCACAGCGGGAGCAGCGTGCTGCGCGGCGCTGCGCGCGACCTGGAGCGTGTGATCGATGTCGGAGGCGCTGATACCGTTGTGTGTGACGGCGCGGATTCCGCCCAGATCGCCACCGGAAACGAGGACACCCTGCGCGGCGGCGGCGCGAGTGAACGCTTCATTCTGCGGCTGACCATCCTCGCCCAGCGCGTCGAAGAACAGGATGTTGGTCTGAACGGTCTCTGGCGCGATGCGGATGCCTGGAATCTCGGCCAGCCCCTGCGCCAGTCGCTGCGCGTTGGCGTGGTCGTCGGCGAGGCGCGCGACCATCTCGGTCAGCGCGACGATGCCAGCGGCGGCCAGGATGCCCGCCTGGCGCATGCCGCCACCGAGCAGCTTGCGTCCGCGACGCGCCTGCGCGATGAAGTCGCGCGAGCCAGCCAGCATCGAGCCAACTGGAGCCGAAAGCCCCTTGGAGAGGCAGAACATGACCGAATCCACCTCTGCCGCCAGCTCGCGCGCGGGCAGGCCCAGGCTGACGGCGGCATTGAAGAGCCGCGCGCCGTCCATATGCACCGGGATGTTGCGCTGGCGAGCGGGCGCCGCGAGCGCGCGTAGCGCGGCGGGACTGAGCGCGCGACCGCCGCACATGTTGTGCGTGTTCTCCACACAGAGCAGCCCCGTGCGCGCCTCGTGTACATCATCGCCCAGGAACGAGGCGAGCAGCCGCTGCGGGTCGAGGCTGCCATCGGGCAGCGTGGGGATGGCGCGGGCGGGCGAGCCGTTGAGACGGGCGGCGCCGCCGACTTCGTACAGATAGATGTGCGCGCGGTCGCCGACGATGATCTCGTCGCCCCGGCGGCAGTGCGTGAGGATGGCGATGGCGTTGCCCATCGTGCCCGTAGGAACGAACAGCGCGGCCTCTTTGCCAACCTCCTCGGCGGCTAGCTCTTCCAGCCGGTTGATGGTGGGGTCCTCGCCATACACATCGTCGCCCACCTCGGCGCGGTACATGGCCTCGCGCATGGCGGGCGTGGGATGGGTGACGGTGTCGCTGCGCAGATCGATAGCGGCCGCCGGGGCGAGCGCGCCAACCTGGCCTTCGTAGGTATCGGGGTCGGTGTTCACGGGTAGCACCTCGTTTGAGAGTGATAGCGCGCTGGCTCAGGCTTCGTCGCCACGCCAGCGGCTCGTGTCGGGCAGCGCCTGCTCGATGCCATGCGCGGCAAGCGCGCGGCGCGCCATCAGGTCGGTCATCTCATCGGCGGATTGCGGGCGCAGGTAGAATTGCGGCATGGGTGGGACGATGCGCACGCCGAGCCGCGCCAGCGCCAGTAGATTCTCCAGGTGGATGGCAGAGAGCGGCGATTCACGCGGGACGAGCGTGAGCCTGCGCCCCTCTTTGATGACGACATCCGCCGCGCGCTCCAGCAGATTGCTGGAGCCGCCGTGCGCGATGGCCGAGACAGTGCGCATGGAGCAGGGGATGATCAGCATGCCAGCCGTGCGGAAGCTGCCGCTGGACATCGGCGCGCGGAAGTCATCGGGATTGAAGACGCGCGCATGCAGGCGGGTCTTCCAGTCGGCGAGGTCGTCGGCCAGCGTGCGCCCGACCTCATCTGGCCAGACCTGGCGGCACGCCTGTGTATAGGTGATGTGCATAGGTACGCCCAGCTCGCCAAGGATCTCGATGGCGCGAATGGCCAGCGCCGCCCCGCTCGACCCGCTGACGCCGATGATGATCGGCGGTTGACGCGGCTGATCCGCTGTGGCGCCCGACATGCCTCGCTCCCTCCGTTCCGAGCGCGCCCTGCGCTCTGCCCTGAAAGTGTACCGCGCGACCCTGCGCAACGGCCAGCGTGGCCCTCGCCCCCGACCAATCAGCCTCTCAGCGTGCTCTAACCCACCCCTCAGAGCGCGCTCAGGCGCCGCCGCTATGCTAGGTCACAGGTTCGAGGGAGCAGGCTTCATCCACGGTGATCCAGCCGACCTGGCCTCCATCCCTCATCACAGGAGGTGTATCGCATGCGAATTTCGACAGCGCATCCCCGCTCACGCGCCTGGTCGCAGCGAGCGGCCTGGTTCTTCGCAGCGTCTGCCCTGATGCTCACCCTGGCGTTGGGTGGCTGCCGGGCGGGCGCGCACAATACGGGCAGTCAGACGCCGCCACAGACGCAGCAAGCGCCGTCTGGGGCGCCAGGCGCCTCGTCTGCTGGCTCATCCACTGGTTCGACGACTGGTTCGACGACTGGTTCAAGTAATTCCTCATCGCTCCAGCAATTGGAGAACATCGACAGTCAGGATCAGAACGACTCACAGCAATTGAATTCGGCGCAAAATGACGCTGGCGCGAACTACTCCAGCCAGGAAAATAACACGCTCCCCTGATGCGAGCGGTGACCAGGAGTGAGAGAACCATGCTTCACGAGATACAGCAGCGCATCGGGCAGCGCGTGCGGCGCGGCGCGCGCAAGGCGGCAGTCGTCGGGGTGGTCGGGCTGCTCGCGGCGGGTGTGATCACGCCGCTCTCCGGCTTTACGATGGCCTCATCGTCAGTGTGTGGCGCGACCGATACCGCGTGTGTGATCGCCTTTGGCAATGCGCGCATCGCCGAGCGCCAGACGGCGCTGTCGAAGTTGAATGGCCGCGTCACGGAGGTCAACTCCGATGGGCGCATCTCCAGCGCGGACAATGCGGCGCTGGTGGGAGACATATCGACCAACGAGAGCGGGCTGACGACGCTCAAGGGGCAGCTTGACGGCGCAGGCGACGCCAAGACCGCGCGCGATGACGTCAAGCTGATCTACACGCAGTTCCGCATCTTCGCCGTCGTGCTGCCGCGCGACTATCACGAACTGTGGCTCGATATGCTGACGCACGCAGACGCGCGGCTGGCGGGGGCCGAGCCGATCATCCAGGACACCATCAATGGGGCGCCGTCGGGTGTGCAGGGCCAGGCCAACACGCTCTTCACCGATTACAAGTCGCAGGTGTCGAACGCGCAGGCCCAGACGCAGGCGGCTAACGGGATCATCCCACAGCTGACGCCCGCCAGCTTCAATGCCAATCCCGGCGCCTATGCTACGACGTTCGGCTCCTTCAAGACCGACATTCAGTCGGCTGGCACAGCCACCAAGCAGACGATGTCTGACCTGCGCCAGATTGTGCAGTTGCTGAAGTCGGCGGGAGCGGCGACTCCGAGCGCATAGCGGGGTGGCGGGAGTCGCGGCCATCAATGGCCGAGGCTCGGCAGAGAAGGAGACGCGGCCATCAATGGCCGACGCACGGGACGGGACATGAATGCCCCAGAGCGCCGTGTGCCGACGGGTATCCACCCAGCCATTGATGGCCGCTTCGTGCGTGCTCCGGCCTTTCAAGGCCAAGCGCGCGCCGCGCCCGCGCCGCGCCCGCGTTCAGTCGAAGGTGAGGTTTTGCTTGCGGGCCATGTAGCCGAGCTTGCCGATCAGGTTGTCGATGACTTCCTCCCAGACAAACTCGGATGCCGTGCGGTAGGCTTCGGCGCGAATCTTCTCGCGCTCCTCAGGATGCTGCTGGATGTGGGTGAGGTAGCCAACGATCTCGTCGGGGTCCTCGGTCTCCAGCGCTACGGCGTTCTCGAAGGAGATGGCGTAGTCTTCGCCGGTTGAGCCGGTGAAGGCGATACCGCGCGCCGCCATTACCTCCAGCCCGACCAGTCCGAATGGCTCGTGGCCGCTGTTGGCGAGCGTGGCGTCGGCGGCGGCGTAGCACATGCGGACGAACTCTTCCGGGACGAAGAAGCGCAGGTTGTAGATGTCTGCCTCGCCTGACTCACGCATCAACTCGATACACTCACGCGAGGTAGGACGCCTGGCCTCGACATTGACGACGCGCAGGCCAAGCTCGTTGGCGCGGCGCAGCACCTCGCCGCCGTGTGGCTCGATGCCGCCGCGAATCACCATCGAGACGCGCTTGCCGCTGGCCTTCATGCGCGCCACGGCCTCCACGGCCATCAGCCAGCGCTTGTCGGGGTCGAAGCGGCCAATCTTGAAGAGGAAGGTACGGTCGGGATCGCCGCGCCGCATGACCTCGCGCAGTTCCTCCACCGCCGCCGTATCCACCGGATCGAGGAAGCGGCGCGGGATGCCATTGGGGATGGCCAGCGGATTGACACCATATTCCCAGAGGCGATGCTTCATGTAGCGGCTGACCGTGGTGAGGGTGGCCGTGTAGCCCAGTCGTCCCCAGTTGACGCGATACAGCGACATCAGGCTGTTGCAGTTCCACATGATGAGCGCGCGGTCGCGCATGCCATGCCAGTGCAGGACATCGGAGACGCGCGAGATCACCTCGGCGGTGTGCCAATCCTCGCCGATGATGACTACGATCTTGCCTTGCTCGATGGCTGGCTTGGCGATCTGCTCATAGACGTGATAGGGAACGGTGTTGTTATATTCGTTGAGTTTCTGTTCCTCGCCATCGTACACGCCACTGGGATAGTACTGGCTGATCCACTGCGCCCAGCGCTTGATGTGCAGCCGCCCTTCCACGCGCTCCTCGGTGGGAGCTTTATTGGGGTCGCCGACGAAGATCAGATGTGTTTCGAAGCCCAGTGTCGCCAGCGCGTCGGTGAACTCGGCCACTCGCGTACCCAGACCGCCAGCGGTGGAATAGACATCTGGCCCCTCGAAGCACAGTGAGACGAAGACGGTGTTGGCTGGCGAGATGCCGTGCACGGTGGTGGGCATGGGTTGGGGGGCGGCAGGCGCGATGGCCTGCGGGATGCGCGACTGGGCGAGCGCAGCGGCGGTCGGCGCCGGGGGATCCGTTCGTGGCGCGCGGCGGCGTGGCGCAGGAGTTGGCGCAGGAATGGCTGCCGCTTGCGCGCC
>DATBTW010000223.1:0-1787 GCA_036559055.1 Ktedonobacterales bacterium | reverse complement strand
GCGCCCGCTCTGAGTCGGCTCAGGTTGCGCGGTCATAGCGTGCTCACACTCCTATTACCCAATCCGAGGTGGTCAGTGTTCTCCGCGCGCCGTCGGGCTGCCCAGAGCATACTTCTGCGGGAGCGCGAGCGGCTACCCCGGCTTGACCTACTCCGCCCGCCCGCTTGCTGGCGCTAGGCCATCGTCGTATGATGGCGCCAAGATGCGCCATGCGTCTCCTCCGCTCCTGTCTCATGTTCTCACGTGTCTGTCGCTGTGCTGTGGGGTCTCCGCTGGGTAAGAGGCAGTCACTATGCCATCAGTCGTCGCGCTTCCCCTCCCCAATAGCTGGTACGCTGTGGCGTTCTCGGCTGATCTGCGCCCTGGCGCCCTGGCGCCGTGGTGTCCCGCACGCTGGCCGAGCGCGACATCGCGCTGTTTCGCACGCGCGGCGGGACGGCCTGCGTGCGGGACGCCTATTGCCCGCATCTGGGCGCGCGAGTTCTATCTGGCGGAGACTGCGGCTGTGGCGATGGCGACGGGCGTGGGCGTGGTGGAAGCGGAGAGAGCGGGCGGGTAAGAACAGGCGAGCAACAGGATGGGTTCCAGCCCGCGCAGGCGGGCTTCGCGGCCCGCAGGCCCGTAGCTGCGGGTTTACCCGCCCTCCTTTGCTGGGATTCGGTGATGCGTGCGGATGGGAGAGCAGAGCGCATGGATTCAGGTGAGGACGAGGGCGCCGAAGCGCCAGGTGGGCGCGGCGCGCGGGTGGTCGCCTTCCTCAGCGGGCCGCTGGCGGGGCGGTCATTCCCCATCGCGCCGCCGCTGGTGACGATTGGACGCGACGAGGCGAACGACATCGTCATCCGCGACGACCTGAAAGTCTCGCGGCTGCATGCGCGGCTGCGCTGGAGCGACGACCACTGGCGCATCGAGAACATCTCGCGCAGCAGCTTCATACAGGTGGATGGACAGCGCGAGCAGGCGGCGGACCTCGTCGAGGGCGCCGTCGCGCACCTGGGCGACGACAGCTCGTTCACGCTGCGCGCCCCGCCCGCCGCCGCAGACGATGGCCAGCCCACTGCCGCCGCGAACGCCGCCGATGCGGCCGATGCGGCCGCTGAGGAGGCTGAGGAAGCCGATGGGGCCGATGCGCCTGCGCCGCCTGCCGAACCTGCGCGCGTCGACCAGACGGGGCAGCGTCCGGCGGTCACGCCGCGACGCCCCGCCGTGGCGACGGCCCCGCCACGCCCATCCACAGCCGGGGCTGCCGATCTCGCCGCGCTGACCGAGCCGCCCAGCGATCACACGCAGATCGCCTCGCCCTCGCTGATCGGCCTGCCACGGCTGGAGATCACCAGCAATACGCATGCTGAGCGGCGTGTCCAGCTGCTCACCAGCTCGCAGATCGACATCGGGCGCGACCCCGGTAACAGCATCGTGATCGACGACCGCATCGTCTCTGGCCAGCACCTGCGCATCACGCGGCGCGGCGGCGTCTTCACGCTGGTTCATCCGCATCCGGCGCGGGCCAGGACCCTCAATGGCCTGCTCTATCAGGGGCGCAAGATTCAGGGCGACGAGGAGTTCATCCACACGCTGGCGAATGGCGATTTCGTGCGCATTGGTGATGAGCATGGCGCGCTGATCACGCTGACCTATCGGGATGGCCTCGACACCGCCGCGCCCCCGTTGCCCATGCCTGAGCCAATCGCGCTGGACGCCGAGGAGCTGACCATCGGGCGCGCGTCTGATAATAGCGTGACGCTCGATCATCCGCTGGTCTCGGCGCATCACGCGCGGCTGACGCG
>DATBTW010000222.1:0-5800 GCA_036559055.1 Ktedonobacterales bacterium | reverse complement strand
TCTGGCTCTCAGACGGGCCGCCCGCTGCTCCGCCGCCCTGGGTCGGCTGGCCGAACGCTTCCGGGCCGACGATGGCCTGATAGGCCGCGTCTACCCCACCGCTACGCGCCTGGCGCAGCAGCTCGGCGTGGCGCTGGAGCGTGGCGGCGCGGTCATTGCCTGCTGCGCTGGCGCGTAGTGCGGCGACTTCCAGCAGATCAGGCGCATCGGCGGGCAGTTCGACCAGATGCTCGGCCAGCCAGCGGCGTGATGCGGGCCAGGTCGGCGTCCGATACCATTCCTGCAGCGGCTCTGGCAGCGACTGGAGCAGCGCATCTTGCTCCATTGCCTGCCCCACCGCCTGCGCGATGGAGCGCACGGCGCCGATGCCCTGCGTGATCTGTTCCGCTGTCGCCTCGGGCGCGAGCAGGCCAGCCAGCGCCTCACGCCCCGCTGGCGTGACGTGGCGCATGAATCCCTCGTCGGCCAGCATCGCCCGCGCCGTCTCGCGGGCTTGCTCTAGCTCGCTGGCCTCAACGCTGGCCTGCGCGGGCGGATTTGTGGTAGCGGGCGCGCTAGCGGGGGCATCGGTCGTGGGTGGGCTGGCCTGCGCGGGCTGATCGGTCTTGCGCTGCCCGCGCGGCGCGAGAAAGCCGAAAGGATTGAATCGCTTCGAAGGCATGGCGGACGCTCCTGTTCCCCTGCGCCTGGCCACCAACATCCACACAGTACACCCTGCTTCGCAGCAAGCATACACCATCGCGCGAGTGTTGTCGCGCTCTCCGGCTCTCGTTGTAGCGGGAGATGGGCCAGGGTGAGGGCTGCGCCTCAGTAGCAGCAGCTATCCTTGAAGCCGCAATTGGGGCAGATCGTCGCCTTGCCGCCTTTCAGGTCGGGCATCGGCTCGCCGCAGACGGGACAGGGCATTTCGCGCGCCTCGCTCTCGCGTTGCTCCGACCGATCTTGTCGATCCGTCTGCTGCGGCGCGCTGGTCTGCGCATCGGCGGCTGGTCTGGCTGGCTGGCTCGACATGCTTGCTCCCCCCGCTCACGCTTCGACATCTCTGGAATTATTGTACCTCAGCGCATAGCCCGGTGAGCCGCCACACATGGCCATACCCGGCCAATCGCGCCATTTTTGTGAGCGGTGGCGAAGGGTGAGATAGGCGTGGTATAATCTGCGCACGACGAGTTAGTGTACTTAGTACACTTAATGTCGGATCGGCGCGGGCGCGCTCGCTTGCGTGCGATCAGGACGAGCCACGACGAGCCAGGCGATGGGGCCGACTCGCAGGCGCGAAAGGAGCCGGGACTTGACCGGACCAACCGGGCAGACGCCAGCGCGGGCGCACACCCCTGCGCTCACCGACATATCATCTGCAACCATCTCCGATACATCTCCCGATACGCAGGACTTCGATCTCATCATCGTCGGCGGCGGCGTCGCGGGCCTCTCCGTTCTGCTCTCGCTGCCCGCCCAGACGCGGGTGGCGCTGCTGACCAAGGCCGCGCTGGGTGAGAGCAACACCCGCTACGCGCAAGGCGGGCTGGCGGCGCCCGTCGGGCCGGATGACGACCCCGACCTGCAACTGCGCGACACGCTGACAGCGGGCGCCGGGCTGGTGGATGAAGCCGCTACCCGCGCGATGCTGGCCGAGGCACGCGAGGCCGTCGCCTGGCTGGTGGACCAGGGAACGCAGTTCGACGAGCGTGTGCATGCATCAGCGAGCGCCGAGACCGCGGCCAGCGCCGATCCAGTGCAGGCGCTGGCGACGCGCTACGATCTGACGCTGGAGGCCGCGCACAGCCGCCGTCGCGTGCTGCATGCGCATGGCGACGCGACCGGCGCTGAGATCGAGCGTGCCCTGGTGGCCGCCGCGCGCAGCCGTCCGCACACCACCGTCTACGAGCATGCGCTGGCACTGGACCTCGCGTTGGACGCCCAGGGCGCCTGCGTCGGCGTGGATGCGCTGGTCAGCGGACAGATCATGCACCTGCGCGGCACGCGCGGCGTGGCGCTGGCCAATGGCGGCGCCGGGCGGCTCTGGCTGCGCACCTCCAATCCCGCTGGCGCCACAGCCGATGGCGTGGCGCTGGCGTGGCGCGCGGGCGCGGCGCTGGCCGATCTGGAGTTCTGCCAGTTTCATCCCACCACGCTGGCGGTGGATAGCCCCGACGGGCAGCCATTTCTCGTCTCAGAGGCGGTGCGCGGCGAGGGCGCCTGGCTGCGCAACACGCGCGGCGAGCGTTTCATGCCGCGCTATCATCCCGACGCCGAGCTGGCCCCGCGCGACGTGGTGGCTCGCGCCATCCTCAGCGAGATGCTGGCCGAGGACGCGCCCAGCGCCTTCCTCGATCTGCGCCACCTGTCCGCCGACGAGGTACGTGCGCGTTTCCCCAGCATCACGGCGGCCTGCAAGGCGCGCGGGCTGGACCTGGCGACCGATCTGATTCCCGTCGCTCCGGCCGCGCACTATTACATGGGCGGCGTCGTGACGGACATCTGGGGTCGCACGACCATCCCCAACCTCTACGCCGTCGGCGAAGTCTCGTGTACGGGCGTGCACGGCGCGAACCGGCTCGCCAGCAATTCGCTGCTGGAGGGGCTGGTTTTCGGGCGACGTGCGGCGCGGCTGATCGCCGGCGCGGCTGCGGCCTCCGAGGCGGCGCGTGACTGGCCCACGACACCTGCGCTGACGGGGCCATGGGTCGATCTGGAGTACGTCATCATGCCGCATGGCGAGCCAGACACGCCCATCGCGTCAGCAGTGCGCGCCACCACCCAGCGCGTGATGTGGCAGCATGCCTCGCTGCGGCGCGACGCCGAGGGGCTGGCGACCGCGCTGGAGCGCCTGCGCGCGCTGGCGGCAGGCGGGCCGTATGATCCGGAGACGGCCAATATGCTGCTGGTGGCGCAGGGCGTGACACTGGCCGCGCTGAGTCGCACAGAGAGTCGTGGCGGACACTACCGCACCGACTGTCCAGAGCGGGAGGCCAGTCGCGATGGGCGGCACACGATGCTCTGGCCGACGCATACCCCAAGAACAGCTCGCGTAGCACAGGCAGGAGAAGCAGGACAGGGAGAGCAGCAGGAGGCGACGCATGCCGTACACGTCTGACGCGCCCGATACGCTGGAGCGGCGGCGAACCGATGGATTCGCCTATGATCCGATCTTCGATGTAGAGTTGGCGCGGCGCGCGCTGGCCGAGGATGTCGGGCGTGGCGATCTGACCAGCGAGGCGACCATTCCGGCGCGCGCGCGGGCGCGTGGGCGCATCATCGCCAAGCAGGATGGCGTGGTGGCCGGGCTGCCGATGGCGGCTCTGATCTTCCGCCTGCTCGATCTCGATACGCATGTCGTGCTGACCGCGCACGATGGCGACCACGTGACGAGCGGGCAGCGCCTGGCTGCGCTGGAGGGCAATGCGCGCGCACTGCTGACAGCGGAACGCACAGCGCTCAACTTTCTGGGGCGACTTTCAGGCATCGCCACGCTGACGGCGCGCTGCGTAGCTGGAGTCGCTGGCACGCAGGCGCATGTGGTGGATACGCGCAAGACGACGCCAGGCCTGCGCGCGTTGGAGAAGTACGCCGTGCGCCAGGGCGGCGGCGCCAATCACCGCTCGGGGCTGGATGACGGCATTCTGATCAAGGACAACCATATCGCCGCGGTGGGCAGCCTGACGTCGGCGGTGACACGCGCGCGGGCGCACGCTTCGCATCTCATCAAAGTCGAGGTGGAGTGCGAGGACGAGGCGCAAGTGCGCGAGGCGCTGGACGCCGGAGCCGACGCCATCTTGCTGGATAACATGACCGACGAGGCGATGCGCGCGGCGGTGACGCTCATTCGCGAGCGCGCCCCACGGGTGATGATCGAGGCGTCGGGCAATATCGGCGCTGACCCGCAGCGACTGGCTGCGGTGGCCGCCACCGGAGTAGACCTGATCTCGCTGGGCACGCTGACCCATTCCGCGCCCAACTTCGATGTTTCACTGGAGTTTGATGCGGAGTAGTCCGCGTCTGCTCTTCCAGACGCCGTGCGGCGCGTATGCGCTGATCGTGTGCGCCGAGGAGTGTCCTGCCATGACAACCCATATCCCATTGCCTGTCATTCCATCCGGGCAGCCGAGCGAGCAGGAGCAGCCGCTGGTGGTGGCCTGCGAGGAGAGCGCCGACGCGCAGGCGTTGCCCGCGCTGGTGGAATGGCGCACGCGCGAGGCTGGCGCGCAGGCGACGCATCGTCCGCTGCACGCGGGCGCCGAACGCGCCGACCAGATACCGCGCGAGTATGCGCTGATGAGCCAGGCCGAGCTGGATGAGCGCATCGCGCGGGCGCGGGCGACGCTGGGCGAGCGGCTGGTGATTCTCGGCCACCACTATCAGCGCGACGAGATCATCAAGTACGCCGATGCGCGCGGCGATTCGTTCAAGCTGGCGCAGTTCGCCGCGACCAAGAAAGAGGCCGACTACATCGTCTTCTGCGGCGTGCATTTCATGGCCGAGAGCGCCGACATCCTCAGCGAGCCGCGCCAGCAGGTGATCCTGCCGAATCCCGCCGCTGGCTGCTCGATGGCCGACATGGCCAACATCGCCGAGGTGGAGGAGCTGTGGGGCATTCTCGACGACCTCACTCGCGATGAAGTAGGCGAGGGGCAGCCGCAGTCGGTCATCCCGATCACCTACATGAACTCCGCCGCCAACCTCAAGGCATTCTGTGGGCGCAACGGCGGCATCGTCTGCACGTCATCCAACGCCGCGCAGGTGATGGCGTGGGCCTTCGCGCGCGGGCGACGAGTGCTGTTCTTCCCGGATGAGCATCTGGGACGCAACACGGCGCTGAAGATGGGCATCGCACCGGAACGCATCGTGGTCTGGAATCAGCGCCGCGACTTCGGCGACATCGCCGAGGAGCAGACGCTGATCGACGCGCAGGTGATCCTGTGGAAGGGCTGGTGCTCGACCCATCAGCGCTTCTCGCCGGAGCAGATCGCCGAGGCGCGCGAGCGTTTCCCCGGCGTGCGCGTGGTCGTGCATCCGGAGTGCAACCACGAGACAGTGATGGCCGCCGACCTGAACGGCTCGACCGAGTACATCATCAAGGTGATCGAGCAATCGCCCGCTGGCTCCATCTGGGCGGTCGGCACGGAGATCAACCTGGTGAAGCGACTCGCGCGGGAGCATCCGGACAAGACGATCTTCTGCCTCGATCCCATCGTCTGCCCCTGTTCGACGATGTACCGCATCCACCCGGCGTACCTGGCGTGGGTATTGGAGGAGCTGGTGGACGGGCGCATCGTCAACCAGGTGGCGGTGGATGGCGCGACGGGGCGCTGGGCCAGAGTCGCGCTGGAGCGCATGCTGGCCACCAAAGGCGTGTAGAGGCGCGACCTCACCCCCAACCCCCTCTCCTTGTAGAGAGGGGGCTTGAAGTCGCAGCCGTCCGCAGTCAGAAGGACGGCTGCGACTCTGTCTCTGGCCCCAGCGGAACCAGCAGGATGGGCGTGCGGGCCTGCCGCACGAGTTGCGTGGCGACCGCTCCGGCGAAGAAGTGATCGCTGCGCAGTTGGCTGTGCGCCGTCAGCGCCATCGCCGCCACCTGTGGGCGCAGCGCAAAGGCGACCAGCGCGGCGCCTGGCTCGCCCAGCAGCAGCTTGGTCGAGATCGGGACGGTGGAATGAGCGGCCGCCCGCGCGCGCGCCTCGCGCAGATAGCGGCGCCCCGCACGCGCCGCTCGCAATGCTGCCTGCCGCGCGGCCTGCGGGCCATGCTCGGTCGCGATCTGCTCCGGACGCGGTGCGACATGCAGCAGGACGACCTCGCC
>DATBTW010000221.1:0-7880 GCA_036559055.1 Ktedonobacterales bacterium | reverse complement strand
AGTTCGCCACGAAGGATGTCGAGGCGACCGGCTGCCAGCTCGTCTTCACGCACGACGGCTTCCCACCGGAGCACATCAGCAATCCGGCCTTCTGGCAGATGCTGGCGCAGGCGCTGGGCATGCCAGAGGCTAGCCTGGGCGTCGGGCCAGTCAGCGACTACTGGACGACCCCGCCGACGGTTCCGGCGGCGCGCTGAGGATTGGGGGCGCCAGGCGGGCAGTCGAGCGTTTCGAGCGCACGCTCACGCTTGCCCCGCTGCGCTGTCGCTCAACCGCGCTGGCGCTGGCCTTTCTTCCGCGGCGCCTGTGTCGCGCGCGCTGATTACCACGTCCGCATTCGCCATTTGCTGGTAGACGCGCACATCCTGCTTGAGCGGCAAGGGGTCGTAGAGGAAGTACTCCGCCGGAAACCACAGCGCCACCCAGCCGGCGCTGAGCGCGAAGAACGTCGCGATGGCGGTAACGAGCGCCCGCAAGAAGCCATGGCCACCCGACTGTGATAGCCAGGTAGCCAGGCCCCCTAAGACGAGGCACAGCGCCAGGACAATCAGACTCCTCCACAGCGAGTCGATAGCCTGCTGACGGAGGATGCGGAGGTCCTGGCGGCGCTGTTCCGTCTGGACCTTGCAGTAGCGCTGAATCAGCGCGCGCATGTCCAGTTGCAAGCTGTCCGTGATCTTGTCGGGCGGTAGTTCGATCACCACCCGATAGGCGCCGGGCCGCTGTATGAGGGCGCGGGTATGCGTTTTGATGGCGCGGTACAGCTCCTCGATGCCGGGCTCCGCGCGGTCAGCGCCAAGGTTGGCAGGCTCCTCCAGGAAGTCTTGCACATCGCTGAGGCGCACGATGATGTCGCGCACGGGTCTGGTCCTCATGGCATCTGCGCTCCTCTTCGCCCCTGGCTCAAACAGCGCCGCGCGCCTCTGGCGGAATGTGTGCGCGGGGATCAAGCGAATCAAGGCAGTCGAACGCTCGCCTCCAGGGAAAGGGCAGCCGCCTTCCTTGCTTGCGTGGAGCGAGGCGCCGCGCGCTCTGCGCGCATGAGCGCAAAGTTGGCGCCATCATCGCCTGCGCCGCGCATTCCGTATCATCCGAACTTCAGCCGCGCGCTGAGGATTGCGGCCCCAGGCGTTCCTGTCCCGGCGAGCTCGTGCTGGTTGTGCGGCTCAGCGCGCGTGTGCTATGATGCTCGCGACAGTTGAATAGCGCGGCGGGCGGCGCACAATCGCCCTGGCTCATCCAGACGGGTGGAGGGAACGGCCCTTTGACACCCAGCAACCAGCGCGTTGTGTTGAGAGCGATTTCGACGACACAGCGCGACCAGGTGCTAACTCCGGCAGAGAAGCGACACCTTCTCTGAGAGATGAGCGCATCCGAGCGGTCGGCCCTGCTGCGGCAAGCGACACGAGCAGGCGACGACACATGCGCTGATGTGGCTTCTCTCCGGGGGAGAGAAGCCCTTTTTGTTGGCTGTTCCGGCTCCCCCTCTCCTCGCGGGAGAGGGGGCTGGGGGTGAGGTTCCGCGACAAAATAAGGGAGCAGATGTGGCGATAACGGTAGTGGGGTCCGTCGGACTCGATAGCGTCGAGACGCCGTTTGGCGCCGTGACCGATGCGCAGGGCGGCGCCGTCTCGTACTTCGCACTGGCCGCCGCGCACTACGATCAGGTCAATGTGGTCGCCGTCGTCGGCGACGACTTCCCAGCGGAGTATCGCCAGCAACTCGACGCACGACACATCCGGCTGGAGGGCGTGCAGACCGTCGCGGGCAAGACGTTCCGCTGGGGTGGGCGCTACCATCTCGACATGAACGCCCGCGACACGCTCTTCACCGACCTGGGCGTCTTCGCCGACTTCAAGCCCAGCATTCCGCAGGCGTACACTGGCGCCGAGATTGTTTTCCTCGCCAACATCCAGCCCGAGCTGCAGCTCGATGTGCTACGTCAGGCGGGCGAAGGCGCGAAGCTGCGCGCCCTCGACACGATGAACCTGTGGATCGACATCGCCCGCGACGCGCTCACCGAGGTGATGCGCAAGGTAGATGTCATCATCATCGCCGAGGAGGAGGCCCGCCAGTATACCGGCGAGGCCAGCCTGCGCCGCGCGGTGCGCAGCATTCTGGCGCTGGGGCCGCAGCGGCTGGTCGTCAAGCAGGGGTCGTATGGCGCGCTGCTCTTCGACGCCGACGGTGGCTACTTCGCCGCGCCTGCCTATCCACTGGAGGACGTGCGCGATCCCACCGGCGCGGGCGACTCGTTCGCGGGTGGCTTCCTGGGCTATCTCTCGCAGCGCCTGAGCGCGGGCGAGCCGCTGACCGCCAACGACTTTCAGCGCGCGCTGGTGCATGGCAACATCATGGGTTCATTCGCCTGCGAAGATTTCAGCGTGCGGCGGTTGCTGACGCTGACACCTGAGCAGGTCGCCAAGCGCTACCAGGAGTTCGTGAACTTCACGCACTTCGAGGGAACCTGGCAGAACGGTCAGAACGGCCACAACGGCGCTGGTCACTGAGCGCGGAGACTGAAACCTGGCGACCATGCTGGCGCTCTCTATGAAGAGAGCGCATAGACAGATCGCATCGAGATTGCTGGCGACTATCCTGGCCGGACGCGCGGAAACGCCGTGCAGGCCGACGCCGTGACCCTTGCTTTTGCACGCGCCTGGAGGAGCGCAGAGCGAGGCACCCGGCGGACCCCTAGCCTGAGCGGCGCCGATAGCTGACGATTGGCTAGATTGGCTAGATTGACTGCATTGGCGCGCTCTGGGGCGGTTCACGAGCCTCGTCGCGCGCACTGAGAGACGCATAGAATCGAGCGAGATTGCGCAGCCCATGACGCGCCGGCCCACCGGCGGCGTGCGCGCTGGGCGGCGCCCTCGATAGAACGGCAAACGTGAGGGAGCAGGGCGTCAACCACGCCATCGCTCCGTTCTTCCCCGGCGCTATGCTGGGAGGAGCATGATAGACCTATGACCACGACGACAACCGGAATCGCGGGGGATGTGAAAGACCTCGCGCTGGCCCCACGCGGCAAGGCGCGCATCACCTGGGCGGCCCAAGACATGCCCGTGCTGGAGCTGATTCGGCAGCGCTTCGAGCGCGAGCAGCCGCTGAAGGGGCTGCGCATCTCGGCGTGCTTGCATGTGACCACCGAGACGGCCAACCTGGCCATCACGCTGAAAGCGGCGGGCGCTGATCTGGTGCTGTGCGCCAGCAATCCGCTCTCCACGCAGGATGACGTGGCTGCCTCGCTGATGGTGGACTACGGCATCTCGGTCTACGCCATCAAGGGCGAGGACGAGCAGACGTACTTCAAGCACATCAACGCCGCGCTCGACCATAAGCCGCAGATGACGATGGACGATGGCTGCGACCTGGTGACGGTGCTCCATAAGGAGCGCGCCGATCTGCTGGGCGATGTCATCACGGGCACCGAGGAGACGACCACAGGCGTCATCCGCCTGCGCAGCATGCAGGCCAATGGCGTGCTGCGCTTCCCGGTGCTGGCAGTCAATGACTCCGACACCAAGCACCTCTTCGACAACCGCTATGGCACGGGCCAGAGTACGCTCGACGCCGTCATCCGCTCGACCAACCGCCTGCTGGCGGGGCGCACGCTGGTGGTGGCGGGCTACGGCTGGTGCGGCAAGGGCGTGGCCTCACGCGCCAAGGGGATGGGCGCCAACGTCATCGTCACCGAGGTGGATCCCGTCAAGGCCATCGAGGCGCTGATGGACGGCTTCCGCGTGCTGCCGATGGTGGACGCAGCGGCCATCGCCGACATGATCATCACCGTGACGGGCGACATCAACGTGCTCGATCACCAGCATCTGGCGGCGCTCAAAGACGGCTGCATCTTCGCCAACTCCGGCCACTTCAACGACGAGATCAACATCCCGGCGTTGGAGGCGCTGGCGACCGGCGGCCATCGCACGGTGAAGGACTTCGTGGAGGAGTACACCTACGCCGATGGGCGCAAGGTCTATCTGCTGGCGGAGGGGCGACTGGTGAACCTCTCGGCGGCGGAGGGTCACCCGGCCAGCGTGATGGACATGAGCTTCGCCAACCAGGCGCTGGGCGCGGAGTACATGCTGCAGCACGCCAAGGAGCTGAAGCCGGAGGTCTACACCATCCCCGCTGACATTGACCGCCGGATCGCGGCGCTCAAGCTCAGTGCGATGGGCATCAAGATCGACACGCTGACCAAAGAGCAGGAAGCGTACCTGGCCGCCTGGGAGTCGGGTACTTAGTAGTTTCGGAGTTCACCCCTACCACCCCCTCTCTTCACACGAGAGGGGGCCGGGGTGAGGCGACAACCGGCGCTGACACACGCTGTCGGGGCGGGATCATTGGATTCTGAATAGGGCTAGCGTGGCACAGGGCGAGGCTAGCAGAGAGGCAAGACAGGTTAGAGCATGGCGGACACGAGCAGTTTCATGAGTTCGCCCCGCACGTTCTTCACGAGCGAGAGCGTGACCGAGGGGCATCCCGACAAGCTGTGTGATCAGATCAGCGATGGCGTGCTCGACGCCCTGCTGAAGGATGATCCGCTGTCGCGCGTCGCCTGCGAGACGGCGACCACGACGGGCCTGGTGCTGGTGGCGGGCGAGATCACGACGACCGCCTGGGCCGACATCCCCGCGATTGTGCGCTCGACCATCGAGCAGGTCGGCTATATCGATGCGCGCTACGGCTTCGACTATCGCACCTGCGGCGTCACCACCTCGATCGGCAAGCAAAGCCCCGACATCGACATGGGCGTCAGCTCGTCGGTCGAATACCGCGAGCGCGCCGCCACTGGCTCGCTCTCCGAGACCGAGCTAGACGCGATTGGCGCGGGCGACCAGGGCATGATGATCGGCTTCGCCTGCAACGAGACGCCCGAGTTGATGCCCGCGACCATCAGCTATGCCCACAAGCTGACCCGCCGCCTCTCCGAGCAGCGCCGCGCCGACTGGGCCAACCACGGCCCGATGGAATACCTGCGCCCTGATGGCAAGAGCCAGGTGACGATTCAGTACGAGCATGGCAAGCCGGTGCGCGTCGATACGGTCGTCATCTCGACCCAGCATGCCGAGGAGGCCACCCATCAGCAGATCACGGCGGATACGCTGGAGCACATCATCAAGCCGGTGATCCCCGCCGAACTGTTCGATGACCAGACCAAGGTCTTCGTCAACCCGACCGGGCGCTTCGTCATTGGCGGCCCGATGGGCGACGCCGGCCTGACGGGCCGCAAGATCATCGTGGACACCTATGGCGGCATGGCTCGCCACGGCGGTGGCGCCTTCAGCGGCAAAGACCCGACCAAGGTGGACCGCTCGGCGGCCTACGCGGCGCGCTACGTGGCGAAGAACGTGGTCGCGGCTGGCCTGGCCGACCGCTTCGAGGTGCAGATCGCCTACGCGATTGGCGTGGCGCACCCGCTCTCGCTCTTCGTCGAGACGTTCGGCACGGGGAAGATTTCCGATGAGGAGATCGTGGCGCTGATCCGCGAGCACTTCGACCTGCGCCCGGCGGGTATCATCCAGACGCTGGACCTGCGCCGCCCCATCTACCAGCCGACGGCGGCGTTCGGCCACTTTGGCCGCACCGACATCGACCTGCCGTGGGAGCGCCTGGACAAGGTGGACGCCCTGCGCGCAGCGGCTGGCGCGAGCGTCGCGCACAACTAAGCGATTGCAGAACGAGCGAGGGGCAGCCGTGCCGGAGCATCTGATGCTGTGGAAGCGCCTCGACGGGCGTGGACACGAAGCCGCGCGGCTCTCCCTCGACTCTCCTGGCCTCTCCGGCTCCGTCGGCCCCTCCGGCTGGCGGCTCGCCGGGACGGCAGCCTTCGCGTATGAGGGCAATCCCTGCCTGCTCGATTACCAGATCACCGGCGGGGCCGACTGGCGCACGGTGGCCGCCACTGTGACTGGCTGGGTCGGCGCCATGAGTATTGATGCTCACCTGAATCGCGACGCCGCCGACCGCTGGACGCTGAATGGCGAGCCATGCCCTGCCGTGGCGGGTTGTCTCGACCTCGACCTCAACTTCAGCCCCGCGACCAACCTGCTCCCCATCCGGAGGCTGGGCCTCGCTATCGGCCAGTCGGCGGAGGTACGCGCAGCCTGGCTGCGCTTCCCCGAGTTCACCCTGGAGCCACTCCCCCAGGTGTATCGCCGCCTCGGTGAGACGATGTATCGCTACGAAGCGTCTGGCGGCGCGTTCACCGCCAGGCTCAGCGTCAACGCGGCGGGATTCGTGACACGCTATCCCGGCTTCTGGCGGGCTGACATCGACGCCTGATAGGCGTGCGCGCGGTCAGTTGAGGGGGCAAGCGGAGACACAAGTCTGTCGTGGGGTGATAGAGTTCGTGGCCAAGCCTGCGCGTCGGCGGCCTTCTCTCGGCGTGGGCGCTGTTAGCCGTCTCGGGCTCTTCTCGCCAGGCGATGCTGCGCTAGCGCCGCTCTACCCATGCGGCGCGCCAGTCGGGCGCCGGGAATGGTTGCGACCAGTACCCCGTCTCGTGGGCGATGCGGCCATCGCGCATCTCGAAGATGAAGATGCAGCGGTAGTCAGTCCCGTCGCCATAGTCCAGGTTCGCTTGCACCACGCACAGGTCACCGCTGCTGATCAAACGTGTCACGTTGATGGTGGGCAGTGCGGGGAAGTGGCGATACAGTTCCAGCACATTTCGCCGCCCGTGAATGCGCTCGCCGGACTGCGGCCAATCGACCAGCGCATCGTCAGCGAAGACCTCGCCCATCACCTCCGGATTCTTGGCGTTCAACCCCGCCACCATCTTCTCGAGCGTCTGCCGGTTCTCGGCCTCTGACATAGGATCCTCCGATCGATTGACATTCTGGCTGCGTGTCGCCAGAGTATTCAGAGGACACCGGTGCGCGCGCACGCGGACGAAGAGGCGCGCATGCGCCGCTGCTCGGAAGCGTACCACACTGCGCCGCACTGAATGCGATGCGGCCCGCAGCGTGGTGAGGCTAACTCCAGCGCACGCTGACGGGGAAGCTGAGCGTCTGGGGGCCGTAGCCGGGGCGGCTGATCGTCACTACCAGGCGCCAATCGCCCGCCATGGCGAAGCGTGGATGCGCGGTATAGCTGCCCGGCGCGCTGGGCGTGGCGACGACGCTGGGCGCCTCCATCGCCATCGTCACCATCTCTGGATGCGCCACTGCCGCCGCGCCAATGATGGCGTGGCCATCGGCATCGGTCAGCGTGAAGCTGACGGTATTGGGGCCAGCGGCGGTGAGCTGGCCAGAGTCGAGCGCGAGCGCGACGGTCAGCCGCCCCGCGCGCTGTGTTTGCTGTGCCGCCGTGTGGGGCGGCGGGATCAGCAGCGCCCCCAGCCCCAGGTGTCCCCAGGCCAGCAGCAGGAAACACAGCGCGCCCGCCGCGATGATCAGCCCGTGCGCCAGCCGATCTTGTCGCTGGCGCTGATTGCGCGGCGTGGGCTGTGGCGTGACGAATGGCGCCGAGAGCGTCTTCATGGTGGCAGCTCCTCGATCTGAATAGCCGGGGCGGTGAATGCGCTGAGATGTGGTGGAAAGAGCGATGGGGAGCGACGCCGAGCGCGTCGCTCCCCATCCAGATCATGCCGGAGGCCGACTCCGGCCAGCTCAGGCGATGCGCGGCGAGGCTGTGCTGGTCGTGCGGGCGGTCATGAAGAACACCGCCAGCGAGGCCGCTGCGATCAGCAGATGCAGGATATTGTCGGCGAGGTTGACGTTGATCAGCCCCAGTACCGTCGTCCCCTGGACGAAGCCGATCACCGTGACCAGGCCATAGACCAGGCCGAAGATCAGCGCGTAGTAGCGGGCATAGGCGCCGCTCGCCGTGAAGGCGACGATCAGCCCCACCACACCGGAGAGGACGTGGATGAC
>DATBTW010000220.1:0-6580 GCA_036559055.1 Ktedonobacterales bacterium | reverse complement strand
GTCGAACCCCAGAGCAACTCCACCGGCTGCGGCGCGTCTTTACTATCGAGCGCGAGCTACGGCTGCGCGGTAACCTCGTCGTACATCTCACCCCGCTGCCGCGCGAGCGATGGACAACCGAGGCGCGACCAGCCATCATGTAGACGGCGGCGCGGAGGTTGGTTGGCGTTATTTCATCGGATCATAGATTCATAAGCGCCTGGCAGATCGCAACCCCTCCGCTCCCTCTCCCAGAGGGAGAGGGCTGGGGTGAGGGCGCGCCCCTTCGGATCAGGCAGGGAAGTTGCGTACACGGAGGCGGCGGCGCTCCAGCCAGAGGTCGCTTGCCACCGCTCGCGCTGGTGATTGGATGATGGAGGCGTTCCGTGGCCCGCACTGTTCTGCCGGGAAGACCCTATGCGCTGGGGGCCATCTGGGATGGCCGTGGTGTCAATTTCTCCCTGTTCGCCGCCAACGCTACGAAGGTCGAGCTGTGCCTCTACGAGAGCGACGCGCCTAACGCACGGTTCGAAAAGTTGGCGCTGCCCGATGTCGTTGGCCATGTCTGGCAAGGCTACGTCTCTGGTGTCAGGCCCGGCCAGCTCTACGCTTACCGTGTCCATGGGCCATTCAACCCGCAGGAGGGCCACCGCTACAATCCCTCCAAACTGCTGATCGACCCCTATGCGCGCGCGCTGGCGGGCCAGATCAACTGGCAGGCGCCCGTCTTTGCCTATCAGATGGGCGCCGAGGACGCCGACCTCACCTATGACGAGCGCGACGACGCCTGGGGCATCCCCAAAGGCGTCGTCATCGACTCGCGCTTCAACTGGGAGGATGACCGCCCGCCGCGTGTGCCCTGGCGTCAGTCGATCATCTACGAGACGCATGTCAAAGGGTTCACCCGCTGTCGCGAAGACATCCCTGAGCCATTGCGCGGAACCTACGCTGGCATGGCCTCGCCACCTGCCATCGCCTATCTGCGCGAACTGGGCGTCACCGCCGTCGAGTTGCTACCCGTGCATGCCTTCGTCGATGATAAGTTTCTGCTGGATCGTGGCCTGCGCAATTACTGGGGCTACAACACCATCAACTTCTTCGCCCCCGACGCGCGCTACTCCAGCTCAGGCGATCACGGCGAGCAGGTGCGCGAGTTCAAGGAGATGGTCAAGGGACTGCACCGCGCGGGCATCGAAGTGATTCTGGATGTCGTCTACAACCACACTGCCGAGGGGAGCGAGCTGGGGCCGACTCTCAGCTTCCGGGGCATCGACAACGACATCTACTATCGCCTTGTGTCCGATAACAAGCGCTATTACATGGACTATACCGGCACCGGCAACACGCCCAACGCGCAGCAACCTCAGGTGCTCAAGCTGATCATGGACAGCCTGCGCTACTGGGTGCAGGAGATGCATGTCGATGGCTTCCGCTTCGATCTGGCGGCGGCGCTGGCGCGTGGCCTGCACGATGTCGAGCAACTCTCCGCCTTCTTTAACACCATCCATCAGGACCCCGTCATCTCCACCGTCAAGCTGATCGCCGAGCCGTGGGATGTCGGCGAGGGCGGCTATCAGGTCGGCAACTTCCCGGTGCTGTGGGCCGAGTGGAATGGCAAGTACCGCGATTGCGTGCGGCGCTTCTGGCGTGGTGACGATGGCCAGCTCTCCGAACTTGCCAGCCGCCTGACGGGCAGCAGCGACCTCTACGAGAGCGATGGTCGCCGTCCCTATGCCAGCGTCAATTTCGCTACCGCGCACGATGGCTTCACGCTGCAAGACCTGGTTAGCTACGAGCAGAAGCACAATGAGGCCAACGGCGAGGACAACCGCGACGGCGCCAACGACAACTGGTCGTGGAACTGCGGCGTGGAGGGGCCAACGGACGATCCCGCCGTCCGCGCGCTGCGCGAGCGCCAACAGCGCAACTTCATGGCGACGCTGCTGCTTTCGCAGGGCGCGCCGATGATCTGCGGCGGCGATGAGATGGGGCGCACACAAGGCGGCAACAACAATGCCTACTGCCAGGACAACGAGATCAGCTGGTATAGCTGGTCGGTAGATGAGCGCCGCGCCGCCCTGCTCGACTTCACCCGCCGCGTCATCGCGCTGCGACGCGCGCATCCCGGGCTGCACCGCCGCAAGTTCTTCAAGGGGCATGTGCTGCATGGCGCGCGCGTCAAAGACATCACCTGGCTGCGACCCAATGGCCGCGAGATGCGCTCCAAAGATTGGCTGACCGGCTGGACTCGCACGCTCGGCGCGCGCATCGCTGGCGGGTTGATCGGCGACATGGACGAACGCGGCAGACAGATGAGAGACGATACGATGCTGCTCTTGCTCAACGCGCATACCGACGAGATCTCCTTCACGCTGCCCAAAGGCTCATTCAACGCAGGGGCGTGGCAGATGGAGATCGACACACGCTGGCCCACCGGCGTCGCCGAGCAGGCGAAGCTGGCGCCAGGCGACCGCTACCTGATGGTCGGCCATTCGCTGGTGGTCATGCGCTATGTCCGCTGATCCTCGCGCAACGTATCGCGTCCAGCTGCGGCAGACATTCGACTTTGACGCCGCCGCCGCCATCGCCGACTATCTGGTTGCGCTGGGGGTGAGCCATCTCTATAGCTCACCCATCTTGCAGGCCAGCCCCGGCAGCGCCCACGGCTACGACGTGGTCGATCCGCAGCGCGTCAATGTGGAGTTGGGCGGCGCCGAGGGACATGCGCGCCTGCTGGCTGCCCTGCAACGCGCCGGGCTGAGCTTCGTGCTGGACATCGTGCCGAACCACATGGCCATCGGCGGGCGCGAGAACACCTGGTGGTGGGATGTGCTGGAGAATGGGCCATCCAGCCGCTACGCCGCTTACTTTGATGTAGACTGGGATCCGCCCGAGGCCAAACTGCGCAACGCCGTACTGATGCCGATTCTCGGCGACCACTATGGGCGTGAGCTAGAGGCGGGTGAGATTCGCCTGGCGCGCGAGAGTGGCAGCTTCGTCGTGCGCTACAAAGATCACGCCCTGCCGGTCGCGCCGCGCTCGCTCGATACGCTACTGGCGCAGGCGGCCGAACGCTGCGGCTCCGACGAGTTGGCCTTCCTGGCCGACGCCTTCGGGCAGTTGCCGCACGCCGCGCGCACCGATCCGAACAGTGTCATGCGCCGCCATCGCGACAAGGAAGTGCTGCGTCGGGCGCTGGGCGAGCTGTGCGCGAGCGATCAGCAGGTCGCCGACGCCATCGACGCCACGCTCACCGAGACCAACGCCGCCCCGCAGGCGCTGGATGACACGCTGGAGCGCCAGAACTTCCGCCTGACCTATTGGCGCGCCGCCGACCGCGAGCTGGACTATCGCCGCTTCTTCGACATCAACACGCTGGCCGGGCTGCGCGCCGAGGATGAGCGCGTCTTCGAGGACACCCATGCGCTGATCTTGCCGTGGCTGGAGCAGGGTTCGCTGAGCGGGCTGCGCATCGACCACATCGATGGGCTGCGCGACCCGGAGGCCTACCTGCGGCGACTGCGCGGGCGCGCGCCCGATGCCTGGATCGTGGCGGAGAAGATTCTGGAGGAGGGCGAGCGACTGCCCGCGACCTGGCCCATCGCCGGGACGACCGGCTACGATTTCCTCAATCTGGCGGGCGGCCTCTTCGTCGATCCGGCGGGTGAGGAGCCGCTGACGACGCTCTATACCGAGTTCACGGGCGAGCCAGCCAACTACGCTGAGATCGTGCGCGCGAGGAAGCTGCTGGCGTTGCGCGAGGCGCTCGGCAGCGATGTCAACCGTCTGACCGCGCTGTGGCTGGCCATCTGCCAGAGCCGCTGGCGCACGCGCGACTACACACGCCATGAGCTAGGCGAGGCGCTGCGCGAAACAATCGCCAGCCTGCCCATCTATCGCACCTACGTGCGCGCGGAGCCGGGCATCGTGCGCGAGGAGGACGTGCGCGTCATTCGCGAGACGGTGGAGGCGGCGCGCAATCGTCGCAGCGACCTTGATCCCGATCTCTTCAGCTTCCTCGGCGACATCTTGCAGTTGCGGGCGCGTGGCGAACTGGAATCGGAGCTGGTGATGCGCTTCCAGCAACTCTCCGGCCCGGCGATGGCCAAAGGCGCCGAGGATACCGCCAGTTACTGCTACAACCGCCTCGTCTCATTGAATGAGGTCGGCGGCGATCCGGGCGTCTTCGGACGCTCGGTAGAGGCGTTTCATGCCGCCAGCGCCTACGCTCAGGAGCGTTGGCCGCTGGCGATGCTGACGACCTCGACGCATGATAGCAAGCGCAGTGAGGATGTGCGTGCGCGCATCGGGCTGCTCTCGGAGATTCCGACGCGCTGGGGCGAGGCCGTGCGGCGCTGGTCGGCGCGCAATGAACGGCTGCGCATGGGCGATTACCCCGACCGCAACGCCGAATATCTGCTCTACCAGACACTCGTAGGCGCGTGGCCGATTGATGAGCAGCGCCTGACACAGTACATGCTGAAAGCGACGCGCGAGGCCAAGCAGCGCACCACCTGGACGACGCCCAACGCCGAGTACGAGAGCGCGCTGCAGGGCTTCATCGCGGGCGCGCTGGCCGATGAGGAGTTCGTCAACGATCTGCGCGCCTTCGTGGATTCCATCGCGGCGGCGGGCTGGATGACCTCACTGGCGCAGACCCTGCTGAAGCTGACCGCGCCCGGCGTTCCGGACATCTACCAGGGCTGTGATCTGTGGGACCTGGGCCTGGTGGACCCCGACAACCGCCGCCCGGTGGACTACGACCTGCGCAAGCGACTGATAGGCGAGCTGGAAGGTCGCTCACCCGAAGACATCTGGGCGCGGCGCGAGGAAGGGCTGCCCAAGCTCTGGCTGATCCAGCGGGCGCTGGCGGTGCGCCGCGAGCATGCGGCGGCCTTCGGGGCGCGCGGGACGTATGAGCCGCTGACCGCGCAGGGCGCGAAAGCCGCGCATGTGGTTGCCTTCGTGCGCGGCGGCGCGGTCGTCAGCATCGCGCCACGGCTGGTCGTTGGCCTGGGCGATGACTGGGGCGATACCGCGCTCGATCTGCCCGCCGGACGCTGGCGCGACGCGCTGAGCGACGAGCCGCACGCTGGCGGGGCGCTGGCGCTGGGCGAGGCGCTGCGGCGCTTCCCCGTCGCGCTGCTGGTGCGCGAAGGTGACGCGGAGACACCGGAGTCGCCGGAGGAGGGAACCGCATGATGGCAGAGCAGCCATTGACGCACTTTCGCGTGTGGGCGCCGCAGGCCAAGCATGTCGATCTGCTGCTAGGCGGCGAACGCCTCCCGATGGCGCCAGCGGAGGGCGGCTGGTGGGGCGCCGAGGCGCAGGCCAGCCCAGGCGACGACTACGCCTTCAGCGTGGATGGCAGCGAGCCACTGCCCGATCCACGCTCGCCGTGGCAGCCGGAAGGGCCGTTCGGCCCGTCGCGGCTGGTGGATCACACCGCGTTCGCCTGGAGCGATCAGCGCTGGCAGGCGGAGCCGCTGGCCTCAGCCATCATCTACGAGTTGCACATCGGAACGTTCACGGCGGAGGGGACGTTCGAGGCGGCCACCGCGCGACTCGATCATCTGGCGGCGCTGGGCGTCACGCATGTGGAGATCATGCCGGTGGCGCAGTTTCCGGGCGCGCGCGGCTGGGGCTACGATGGCGTCGATCTCTACGCCCCGCAGAACACCTATGGTGGGCCAGATGGCCTCAAGCGACTGGTAGACGCCTGCCATGCGCGCGGGCTGGCGGCGCTGCTGGACGTGGTGTACAACCACCTCGGCCCCTCGGGCAACTATCTTTCGCGCTTCGGCCCGTACTTCACCGACGAGTACAAGACGCCGTGGGGCATGGCGATCAATCTGGATGGCGCGGGCAGCGACGAGGTGCGGCGTTTCCTCTGCGACAACGCGCTGATGTGGCTGCGTGACTACCACTTCGACGGGCTGCGGCTCGACGCCATCCACGCGCTCTATGATCGCTCGGCGACGCATCTGCTGGAGCAGATGGCCAGCGAGGTCGCGGCGCTGGAGGCGCAGACTGGCCGCCACTTCGCCCTGATCGCCGAGAGTGACCTGAATGATCCGCGCGTCGTGCGCTCGCGCGAGGCGGGTGGCTTCGGGTTGGCCGCGCAGTGGAGCGACGACTTTCACCATGCTCTGCAAGCCGCGCTGACAGGCGAGCGCGACGGCTACTACGCCGACTTCGGTTCGCTGGCCGATGTAGCCCACGCCTGGCGCCACGCCTACGTCTACGAGGGACGCTACTCGGTGGCGCGCCAGCGATGGCATGGCAGGCCAACCGGCGGGCTTCCGGCCAGCCGCTTCGTCGTCTTCAGCCAGAATCACGACCACATCGGCAATCGCAAGCTGGGCGAGCGCACGGCGGCGCTGCTCTCGCCGGGTCGGCTGCGCATTGCGGCGGCGCTGGTCTGCCTGGCGCCATACATCCCGCTGCTCTTCCAGGGCGAGGAGTGGGGCGCCAGCGCGCCGTTCCTCTACTTCACCGATCACCAGGACGCCGCGCTGGGGCAGGCTGTGCGCGAGGGGCGTCGTCGCGAGTTCGCCGCCTTTGGCTGGGCGCCTGAGCGCATCCCCGATCCGCAGGCAGC
>DATBTW010000219.1:0-5625 GCA_036559055.1 Ktedonobacterales bacterium | reverse complement strand
CCGGAGGGTCAGCGCGCGGCGCTAGGACGAGAGATAGTCATTGCTGTAGACCTTGGTCACGTCCACCGAGCCGTTGAGCTGGCCCGCCGACTGCATCAGGCTATCCATCGACTGCCAGGCCGCCGGATCGTTGTAGCCCGGCTTCGTGGCGCTGGGCTTCATCAGCGGGATGGTCGCGTTCAGCACCTTGAGCGCGCTGGCCGAGGCCGTCGCGCCGGTCAGGTCGGGCACGAAGTTCTTGCTGAGGTTCAGCGCCTCCTGCGGGTGCGCGTTGGTATACTCCACGCCCTTTAGCGTCGCCGCGATCAGCGCGCGGATTGCGGCGGGCTGCGCTTTCAGCTCACCCTCCTGCGCGGCCAGCCCGTTCGACACCAGCGGATCGGCCTGCGACGCGGGGAAGGTACGCACCGGGAAGCCGGCTTGCGCGAACTGGATCGGCTCATTGTTGAGGTAGCCCATCACCGCATCCACCTTGTGGCCGATCAGCGAGGGAACCTGTGTGTAGCCAATGGTCTGGATGCTGACATCGGAGCTGGAGAGGCCCGCACTCTTCAGCAGATCCAGCAGGCCAATATAAGTCGCGCCATACTGGCCGGGAACGCCGATGGTGTGGCCCTTCAGGTCGGCCAGCGACTGGATGGCCGAGTTGGCGGGCACGATCAGCCCGACGGGATACTGCGTGAAGACGTTGGCGACGTAGACCAGCGACAGCCCCTTCGAGCGCGCCTGCAAGACCTCGTCGCCGCTGGCGAAGATGACATTCTCGCGCCCGGCGGCGATGGCCGCGAATTCATCCTCGCCGACATTGTGGTGGCGCAGCGTCACGTCGAGGCCAGCGGCCTTGTAATAGCCCAGTTGCTCGGCCACATAGAACGGCGCGAACTGGATGTTCGGCACATACGTCAGGCCGACGGTCAGCGGGGTCAGCGTGGTCGAGCCGCTGGAGCCAGCGGTAGCGCAGCCCGCCAGCAGCGTGGCGGAGAGTAGCGCGGCGCAGACAGCGCCGAGGGCGACGGAGCGAGCGCTCAGCCGTCGAGATGTGCGGTATGACATGGGGGCGTTCAATCCTCCAGATAGACGAGGAACCATTCAAGCAGACGCGCGACGCCATAGAGGCCCATCGCCAGGATGGCCAGCGCGATGAGCGTGGCGAAGACGAGCGGCGCGTCGAAGTTTCCATGCGCGATGGTCAGCAGCCCGCCCAGCCCCTGATCGCTCAGCACGAATTCGCCGACGACGGCGCCCGTGATGGAGAGCGTCAGGCTGGTGCGCAGCCCCGCCAGCACCGTTGGCAGCGCTAGCGGCGTCTCGATGTAGCGCAGCAGCGACCAGCCACCCGCGCCGTCGATGCGCGCGGCGTCAACAATCTCGTGGTCGAGCCTGCGGAATCCGAGCGTGGTGTTGATGGCAGCCGGAAAGAAGACGATCAGCGCGCAGAGCAGCGCGATGGGCGCCAAACCGCCGGGCAGCCACAGCACCAGCAGCGGGGCCAGCGCCACCGCCGGAATCGCCTGGCTGGCGGCCATATACGGCTCCAGCGCCGCCGCCAGCGTGCGGCTGCGCGCGATGGCGTAGCCCATCGGCAGGGCCACCGCCGCGCCCAGCGCGAAGCCCACCAGGCTTTCGGCGAGCGTCGTGAAGCCATAGCGCAGGAAAAGACCACTCTGCGCCGCGCTGATGAACGACTGCGCCACTTGCCCTGGCGATGGCAGCAGGAAGGCGTTGACCGCGCCGCTCTGCGTGACGAGCTGCCAGATCAGCAGCGCCACCACGCCCAACGCCACGGGCGCCAGCGCCGACGCCGCCGAGCGCGCCAGCCACGAGCGGCGTCGCCTGGGGGGAGCATTCTGTGCGGGAGCGCGCGATTGCGCTCCAGGGGAAGCGGAGGAGGCGCCCGGTGTATCGGGCGCTGGCGCTGTGCGCGCCGGAGACATTGCCATACGAACCACCTCTCTCGGCGACCACGGCTGAGGGAGGTGTCTGGCTGTGCGCCAGTGGCCACCCGCAATCCGAGCGCCGGCCTGGGGCGACACGCAGGCGAAGACGACCACGCAACGACGCGCCGCTGCGGCCAGCGTCCCACACGCCACGACTATGCGCGGCATGCGCCGGGACGCCGACACGCCAGCCAGGCGCGCCCGCGTATTCGACCTTCTCCCATCCGGACTATACCGTCGGCTCCGGCCTCGCACCGGAATCTGCGGCCCCATCAGAAGCCGCTCGCGGGCTGGGCGCGCGCGTCGGGCGACGCGGACGCCATACCGCCGGTCGGGAATCTCACCCTGCCCCGAAGGTCAACCTGTTGATGCAGTTGACAGACTGTTCTCGCGGTCAGTCGCCCTACGCGCCAGGCGCCGGGGACGGCTGCTCCGCCACGTTGAAATCATACCGCTCGATGACCGGATTCGCCAAGAGCTTGTCGCACATCTGGCGCACCGCATCCTCGGCGGCGGATTGGTCAGCGGCGGTCAGCGTGACTTCCAGATACTTGCCGACCCGCACGCCGACGACATCGCTGTAGCCGAGCTGTTGCAGGCCATGCAGCACTGCCTCACCCTGCGGATCGAGTACGACGGGCTTCAGCGTCACCTGGATGCGCGCCACCCAGGTCGTTGCGGCGGGCGCGGCGCTGGAGGCGTCTCGCATAGGTGCTCTCTCTCTCTTTTCTCAGGATGCTCACCGCGCGCCGCGCGCGGCGCGGCATGCATCGCACTGGCAGGTGGCGCGCAGTCGCTCATAGGTATAGATGCCCGTGTGGTGGCCATCGCCCCACACGGGCGTCAGGCCATAGCGCCCCACGGGCTGAATCTCGTAGAGGGTCGTCTGCTGCTCGGTGAACTGCGTCCCCGCATCCACGCTGCCCTTCTGGCCACCCTCGCCCGCGCACCACGCGCACGGACAGCCACGCCGCAGCGCCTCGTATTCGTGCTCGCTGGCGTGGCCGTCCGACCAGTCTATCAACAGTCGCCGCAGTTCCTCATCCATCGTATAGGAGAGCGGCGTCACATCGCTTGGTAGTCGCATCGTCTGTCTTCCGGTCATTCACATCGCGCTGGTCGCTCCAGTGGGACGCGCCGTCGTCAGCCCTCGATCACCGCGCTGGGCGCGCTCTCTGGCAGTATACCGCGCCGCGCGTCTGCGCTGCCGTGCGCCGCCACGTCGCCACGCGCCCAGCGTCCGCCCGCCAGCGCCGCGACGAGGATCAGCAGCGTCAGCAACTCGCACATGATGTTGACCTGAATCCACGGCGCGATCCACCCATTGTAGCTGTTGGCCTCCAGCCCGGCCTCCGCGAGAAGGGCGCACGCTGAGATGGCCAGTGGCGCCAGCCAGAGCGCCGCCCACGCCAGCCACGCGCGCCGCGTGACGCTGGCCTGATCGCCCGCCTGCCGCGGCATGGCGGCCAGCGCCCAGACCGTCGCAAAGAGCGCGCTCTCCAGGAAGTAGTACGGCCACAGCGTCTTGATGAGCAGGGCGAAGCAGAAGCTGGCCAGCGCCAGCAGCCCATAGATGTCAGGTGTGCTCAGATCGAGCTTGCTGTGCGCGACATGCGCCAGCAGGATGAGCAGCGCGGCGAAGAGCAGCGTGAAGAGCGCATCGAAGCGCTGGCCGACAGCGATGAACATCGGCGCCGCGCTGAGGCTCCAGAGGTCGCCGCCACCCACCGGCAGCGCGCCACGGAAGGTGAAGAGCGAGAAGATGACATCGTGGCCATCCGCCAGCAGGAAGGGAGCCAGCCCCAGCAGCAGCGTGGCGCCCGCCGTCAGCGTGGTCAGCAGCGCGCCACGCCAACGCCGCCAGACCAGCAGCGTAAGCCCCAGCGCCAGGATGATCAGCGCGGCGTCGCTGCGCGCCAGCAGCGCCAGCCCCAGCAGCGCCCCACCCCGCAGATAGCGCGCATCGGCCAGCAGGCGCGTGGCTGCCAGCGCAAGCCAGACGACGATGCTCTGCTCGATATGGCCGTAGTAGAGGGCGTCGAGCCAGAGCAGCGGTGAGAGAATGATGGGCAGCCAGAGCAGCGCCCGTGCCGCCCCACGCAGCGGCGGCCCGAAGCGATCTACCGCGCGCACGCCCTCCCAGCCAACCAGCAGCGGGAACGGCGCACAGACGGCGAAAACCAGCATGCGGCGCAGCATCGGGTCGGCCAGCCATCCACGCCACTGCGCCAGCCACGCCGCCAGCGTCACCGGCGCCAGCCCCAGTGGGCCATTGGCGTTGGGGTAGAGCGAGCCGACCCGCAGCGAATAGACATCCAGTGGGCGCCCGGCCAGCGCAATGTGCGCCGCTGGCAGAAAGAAGATGTCCAGATCGGTCGGGTTGACCTTATCAAAGGCGGTCAGCGCCCACAACAGGTAGTAGGCGGCCACCGCCACGGCGAGCAGCGCCCGCCAGCGCCAGCGCGTCGGCAGGCGGGCAGGCAGGCCGCGCAGGCCCGCCTGCGTCCGGCTGGCTGCTGGCTCCGCTCGCTGCTCGATGACCACTCCAACGACTCCTGACAATAATGGGACAATCGCGGCCACAAATGGCCGACGCACGGGACGGGTGGCGCATAAATGCCCTCGCGCCGCCGCAGGCAGGCGCGTTCGCGGCTTTCAAGCCGCCGTCCGCGTGCTCCGGCCTTTCAAGGCCGAGAGCGCCCGGCGCGCCAGCCAGCTGCACGCCCTATACTCTAGCCCTATACTCTATAACTACGCCTCACGCGCGCCGATGTCACTCCGCCAGCGCGCCCCCGCGAACTGTACGCGCGCGATGTTGGCGTAGACACGCTCGCGAGCCGCCGCGACGGATGCGCCGTGCGCCACCAGCGTCAGCACGCGCCCACCGGATGTGACGAGGCTGCCATCCTCTGTGCGCCTGGTTCCGGCGTGGAAGGCCAGGATGTCATCATCCAGCGCATCCAGCCCGCTGATAGGCTTGCCCTTCTCATACGCCTCCGGATACCCGCCCGACGCCACGACCACGCCGCAGGTGGCCTCCGCGCTCCAGACGGGCGCCGCGACCGTATCCAGTCGGCCAGCGGCCACGGCGGCGCACAGCTCCAGCAGATCGCTCTGCAATCGTGGCAGCACGACCTGCGTCTCCGGATCGCCAAAGCGGCAGTTGAACTCCACCACCTTTGGCCCCTCGCTGGTGATCATCAGACCAGCGTAGAGCAGGCCACGGAATGGCGAGCCATCGGCGGCCAGCGCCGTCACCGTGGGCCGCAATATCTCGCGCTCGATGGTCGCCAGCAGCTCGGGCGTAGCGAATTTTGGCGGCGAGTACGCGCCCATGCCGCCCGTATTCGGCCCCTCATCGTCATCATAGGCGCGCTTGTAGTCGCAGGCGGGGGCCAGCGGATAGATGCGCTCGCCGTCGGTCAGCGCGAAGAGCGACAGCTCGACCCCCCGCATGAACTCTTCGATCAGCACGCTCGCGCCCGCCGCGCCCAGCGTCCGCTGCAGCATCAGATGATCCAGCGCCGTCAGCGCGTCGCGCTCATTGTCCACGATGAAGACACCCTTGCCCGCCGCCAGACCATCGGCCTTCACCACCAGCGGGAATGGCTCGGCGTTGGCCGCGCGCTGGCGCACCCATGCGCTCGCCGCGCTGTGATCGGTAAAGCGCACCGCCGTGGCCGTCGGC
>DATBTW010000218.1:0-14496 GCA_036559055.1 Ktedonobacterales bacterium | reverse complement strand
CAGGCGCTGCGCCTGCGAGGCGCTGTAGACCAGGGTGAAGAGCGTGAAGGCCGTCGCCAGCGCCAGCAGCAGCGTCATGCGAATCGGCTGCTTGGGCGCGCGGGCCATCTGCGTCAGCGCCAGCATGGAGGTCGCCCCGCGCCCACGGTTGGCCAGCCGCGACCCCAGCGCCAGCAGTGGCGGCAGCACGCGCAAGAAGAGGAACGCCGCCGCGATCAGCATCAGCAGCGAGGCGATCAGCGCGACCGGCGAAAGGATGAGCTGGATGGTCGCGCTGACCTCGCGCACGGCGATGCTATACGCCACGTAGCCTACCACCGCGATGGCGCCGAAGATCAGGTCGAGGTTCAGGCGCTGCCAGAAAGGCTTGGTGGTCGTGCGTGCGTTCTCGCGCCGCAGGGTGAGGATGTTGTTGCTGGCCGCGCGGTTGGTCGTGAAGATCATCGCGAAGCCCGAGACGACCACCGCGACCAGCACATACCAGCGCAACCCCCAGGCGATGTCGAGCGGATTGCCCGAGAGCGCGGCCAGCGCGTTCTGGCTGGCGGCGGGTAGCGCGCGCTCGGCCAGCGCCCGCGCGATGGGGATGGCGGCCAGCGGCCCGACGACCAGCGCGATCAGGCTGAGGCCCAGGTTGTGCAGCGTGAACATGTTGAAGATCTGGCGACGGGTCGCCCCACGACTGCGCAGCGTGGCGATGGCTTCGGCCTGGCGATCCACCAGCATATCCGCCATCATGCGGACGAAGAGCAGGATCAGCGCGATCACCTGCAAGAGCAGCAGCAGCAGCGGTATCTGCAAGACCAGAATCTGGATGCGGAACGTGCTGAGCGCCTGGTACGCGCCTGAATCCAGGAACAGGCCCTGGAAGTTCGGCCCATTACCGAGTTGGCCGCCGACATCGCGTTGCACGGCGTTGAGCCGGTCGATCACATCGTTGAGCGAATTGGCGCTGATGCGTGAGCTATCCAGCGGATACGACCAGACCACCAGCGGGGGCGGGCCATTGAACTGACTGGTAGTGGTGATGCCATTCTTGGCGTCTACCGTAGCCAGCGCCGCGAGGATGCTCTGGTTGGACGCCAGCGCCGTGTACTGGCTGCCGGGGCCGAAGTTCTGCGCGAAGCGCGTCGTCTGATTGGAGAAAGCGTCCAGTGAAGGCTGCGTGTAGAGGCCGACGACGCGCAGGCTTAGCGTCGGCGGCGCCCCCTGCTGCTGCTGTGGCGGCGACGGGAGCTGAGCCTGGATGGTGTCGCCCACCTTCACGCCGAGCGCGGTGGCGTTGGCCTCGTCCAGCGCGACCTCCAGCGTGGCGCTGGATGCGGCAGGCAGCCGCCCGGAGATGATGGGGTATTGCTGAGCGGCCTGGGTCATATCCATGCCGGTGAGTTGCAATGTACCTGGCCCATTGGGGCCGGGGTTCGCGCTGGCGTCGGATGCGATGCCGAGGTCCTGCACGATGACAGAGAACTGCGGCGCGCCAGACAGCGCATATGGCCCCATGTCGTGGGCGATGATCTGGCTGAGTTGCTGCTGTGTATCGGCGACGGCTTGTGGCGTGGGAGCGTTGCTGAAGCCATTGACGATGATGTGCGTGGCGTCGCCAGGGCCGTTGAGCACGGTGCGAATCCCCGCGCTCAGCGCCACCTGAGTGAAGAGCGGCACGACGCAGACCAGCAGCACGGCGGCAACGTTGCCCAGCCCGGCGATCAGCAGCAGCCGCCACATCGGGCGCAGCCGCCAGAGCGCCAGCGTGAATGACGACGGAATGAGCCGAGTGCGTCGCCGCCTGGGCGCGGTCGTGGTCGCTGTGGTCGCAGTAGTCGTCCTGGTCGCGGGTGTCCGGGCCATCCAACGCCTCCCGTGAGTGATGGGAATCCACCGTCCGCCTGGTTGTACGGTTTACCCTGTGGGCGCTGCGCTCTCCTGCCGATGCGCCGCGCCTATTGCAACATGCGAGCATGCGTTCTGTCAATGGCTCAGCTTGCGTTCGCCGCCACACCAGGGCGCCAGCATCTTGTGATGCGATAGAGAGATCGCAAGTAGGACATCGCAAGGCATGGCGAGGCCTGCGCGTCGGCGCTGGTGTGGTCTGGATTCGCAGCCAGCTACACGTTGACACTGCTCAGAACGCCCGGCTACAATGGGCGTAGCCTGGTATGAGGGGACAAAGGCGTTCGCCTCCACGCGCCCGCCAATGCTGAATCAACGCTGGCGCAGTCGGCTGTGCGTCATTCGCGCGACGCCGCTCTGCGCGCCGCGATTTCCCCTCGCCTGATGGGCGCCGCTAGCCTGACGATGTGTAGCTGGCGAAGCCCAGCTAACACCTACGCTGTTCGCTACAACGCGACATGCTTGCTCGCTTGCGCCGCGCATCACTTGCCTTCGATTATCTCCGGGCGGCGCGATATGGTAGGCTATTCG
Organism: Ktedonobacterales bacterium; assembly: GCA_036559055.1. GTDB lineage: Bacteria > Chloroflexota > Ktedonobacteria > Ktedonobacterales > JADMIN01 > JAKAIY01. Next base: position 12,072 of record DATBTW010000218.1, on the reverse strand, counting down.
CTGCGTGTGTGGCTGCATGTGGCGTCGGCGCGCCCGATACGCGCGGCGGCGTGCGGCCAGTAGAGAGTGTGGAGAGGATACGCCTCGTGAATATCGTCGTCTGCATGAAGGAGACGCCGTCCATAACGGCAGTAAAGCGCTTCACTGCCGACATGCGGCTAGAGCGCCGCAAAGAGGACGCGGAGATCAACCCGTTCGATGAATATGCCATCGAAGAAGGCTTGCGACAGCGGGAGCAACACGGTGGCGAAGTGATCGCGCTCTGCATGGGGCCTGCGACCGCCGTGGAGAACCTCCGCAAGGCTCTGGCGATCGGCGCCGATCGGGGCGTGCTGGTGACAGATCCCGCGTTAGAAGGCTCCGACGCCATCGGCACGGCGCGCGTATTGGCAGCGGCGCTCCAGAAGCTTGGATTCGATCTCGCCCTCTTCGGCAGCGCGGCGGCGGACTCCTACGGTGGGGTCGTTCCGGCGGCGGTGGCGGAGTTCCTGGGCCAGCCGCTGCTCTCATTCGCCTCCAAGCTGGAGATTGCCGACGGGCGGGCCAGGATCGAACGGGCCGCTGACCGGGGCTATCAAGTCGCAGAGGCGGCCCTCCCGGCATTGGCCAGCGTCATTCAGACCATCAATGTACCGCGCTACCCCACGATGAAGGGCATCATGGGCGCGAAGAGGAAGCCGCTCGACACCTTCAGTCTGGCTGACCTCGGCGTAGAAGCCGCACAGGTCGGCGTCGCGGGGTCCAGGGAGAAAGCTACCAGCTCATCCCCGGTGGATACGCAGCGCAAGGGTGAGCTCTACGAAGGCAATGATGGGGCGGCTGATCGCATCGTCGCCTTCCTGGTAGAACAGAAGGTTCTCTAATCATGGCGAACGATGTCTGGGCGTTGGCGGAAATCGCTAATGGCAAGCTGACCGGCGTCTCACTGCAAATCGCCTCCAAGGCGGCGGAGCTGGCGGGCCAACTCGGCGGCGCATCCGCTGCGGTGGCGCTGGGAACCAGCACCGCGGCCGCCGCGCAGGAGTTGGGCGCGTGTGGCGTCAGGACCGTGTACGCCGCTGACGGCGCGGTCTACGACGAGTATCTGATTCAGCCGCATGTGGAGACCCTGGCGGCGCTGGTCGAGCAGCATCAACCAGCGGTGATCCTCTTCGCCGTCTCCAACTACGGGCGCGATGTGGCCGCGCGTCTTGCCGCGCGACTCGGACTTGGCCTGGAATACAATGTCTCCGGCGTGAGCGTCGAGGGTGGTCAACTGGCCCTGACGGTTCCTGCCTTCGATGGCGCGCAGTCGGTCACGGCTGCGTTCGTCGGCGATGGTACGAAGCTGGTCGGCGCCAGGCCCAATGCCTTCCCCGCCAACCGCGTCGGCGGGACGGCGGACGTTATCAACGTCGCCGCCGCCACGGCGCCCGCCAATGGCGCGAAGCTCTCCGCTCCGATGGGCGGCGAGGACACGGGGGAAGCCGGGCATCTTGGCAAGGCCGCAGATGGCCATGACATCTGGATGCCCGCCGCTAGCCTCCCCAAGCTCGAAGAGGCGCAGATCATCGTCTCCGGCGGACGCGGCCTGGGCGGCCCTGCGGGCTTCGCCCAGATCGAGGCACTGGCCACGGCATTGGGCGCGACGGTTGGGGCCTCACGTCCCGCCGTGGATGATGGCTGGATACCATACGCCTACCAGGTCGGGCAGACGGGCAAATCCGTCAAACCAGCGGTCTATATCGCCGCTGGCATCTCCGGCGCGGTGCAGCACAAATCGGGCATGGCGTCCTCCAAGCTCATCATCGCCATCAACAAAGATAAAGAGGCGCCCATCTTTGGCTTCTGCGATCTGGGCGTGGTCGGCGACCTGAATGTGATCCTGCCGGAACTCACCGCAAAGGTGAAGCAGCGCAGGGGCAGCTAGGGGGTGGGCTGGCGACTGAAGTCGCGCCTGGGAGGCGGCTGGCGCCGCCGCGAAACCCGCCTGCGCGGGTTCGAGTGCGTCCCAGTCCGCGCAGGCGCGATTTCAATCGCCAGCCGAGAGGGCGCCTGACCTGATTATTTGGAGGAGAGCGAACCATGGGTCTCCAGTTCTGGCCGTCGGGCGGGCCAGTCGGCGCGGTCATCTTCGCCATCGTGCTGGTCGCGGCGTGGGTGGTCTTCGCGCTGCGCATTCGCACGCTGATCCGGCTGATGCTTGCCGGGCGCCCAGAGAACCGCTTTGATCGCATCGGCGACCGTATCAAGTACTTCACGCTGATGGTGCTGGGGCAGCGCGGCGTGCTGCGCGATCCGCTGCCAGGGTTAGCGCACTTCTTCACGTTCTGGGGCTTCATCATCATCCAGCTCGATGCGCTGAACCTCTGGGCGATGGGGCTGGGCTTCAAGTTGCCGATCATCTCCAGCCGCCCCTTTGCCATCGTGCTCGATTTCTTCATCGTCATGGCCTTCATCGCCATGCTCTTCTTCACCTTCCGCCGCATCGCCCTGCGCCCGCGCTCCCTGCGCAGCCAGTCGCACGGCATGGCCGATGCCTTCGTCATCCTCGGTCTCATCACGCTGGTGCTGGTGACGCTGGCGGCTTTCGAGATCTTCGCCTTCGTCGCTACCCACGGCGAGGAGTGGACGCCGATTGGCTCGTGGCTCGGCTCGATGATGCTCGGCCTGCCAGACTACTCGGCGGCGGCCATCGCCTCGGTGGCGTGGTGGGGCAACGCGCTGACGGTGCTGGGTTTCCTGATGTACCTGCCGTACTCCAAGCACCTGCACCTGCTGGCCACCCCCTTCAACGTCTTCTTCCGCAATTACGGCCCGCGCGGCGCGCTCCAGCCGATCGAGAATCTGGAGGAGCGCGAGGATTACGGCGTGCATCAGGTGACGCAATTTACCTGGAAGCAGCTCCTGGATGGCTACGCCTGCACCGAGTGCGGGCGCTGCAATAGCGTCTGCCCGGCGCTGGCGACCGACAAGCCACTCTGGCCGAAGGAGATCATCCTGAATGTCAAGGAGGAGGTCTTCGCCTCGGCCAATATGCTGCTGGTGGGCGCTGGTGAGGTGGAGGAAGAGGCCAGGCACGAGCCGATGGTGGGCGGGCTGATCAAAGATGAGACGCTGTGGGCCTGCACCAACTGCGGCGCGTGCGTGGAGATCTGCCCGGTCTCCATCGAGCATGTGCAGAAGATCGACGACATGCGCCGCTATCTGGTGATGGAGGAGAGTCGTTTCCCGCAGGAGGTGACGCCGCTCTTCAACAATCTGGAGCGCAACCAGAACCCCTGGGAGATCAGCAACGACACGCGCGCCGAGTGGGCGACGGGCATGAATGTGCCGACGCTGGCCGAAGACCCCGATGTGGATGTGCTCTATTGGGTCGGCTGCATGGGGTCGTTCGATGCGCGCAATCGCAAGGTGGCCACCGCCTTTGCCAAGGTGATGCAGGCGGCCAACGTCCACTTCGGCATTCTGGGGCCAGAGGAGGCCTGCACCGGCGATCCGGCGCGGCGCATCGGCAATGAGTATCTGTACTACATGCTGGCCAGCCAGAACATCGAGACGATCAAGGGCTACGGCTTCGACAAGGGGCCAGCCGAGGGCCAGCACGGCGCGGCGGTTCCCAATGGCCCGGCCTATCGTGGCGTCGGCCCGGAGCCGGGGCGCGCGTACAATGTCAAAACGGTGGTGGCGACCTGCCCGCACTGCTTCAACACCATCAAGAATGAGTATCCGCAGCTCGGCGGCAACTTCGAGGTGATGCACCACACGGAGTTCATCGACCGCCTGATCGCAACGGGTCAGCTCACGCTGCCAGAGGGCTTCGACCGCCGCAAGCTGACCTACCACGATCCCTGCTTCATTGGCCGCTGGAACGGTGTCTATGATGAGCCGCGCCGCGTGCTGAACGTCATCAACCGCGACGGCGTGACGGAGATGGCGCGCAACCGCAACCGCTCGTTCTGCTGTGGTGGCGGCGGCGGGCGTGTCTGGATGGAGGAGAAGATCGGCAAGCGCATCAACAACACGCGCGTGCAGGAGGCGCTCGATACCGGCGCCGAGGCGATGGCGGCGGCCTGCCCGTTCTGCATCACGATGTTCGAGGACGGCATCAAAGCCGTCGGCGCAAACGATCACTTCGGCGTCGAAGATATCTCCGAGATCCTCGCGCGCGCGCTGGATGCCGCGCCCGTCGCGGCCAGCGGCGACGGCGCGGGCCACGCGCCCTAGCGGCGAGCAAACGTGAGTACGAAGCGGCGGCTGGCAGCGATTGCCAGCCGCCACTCCGCCTACTCCTCCTGTCGCCTGGGCCGCGTCTTCGCGAACTTCTGCTCCAGCCAGTCGAGCGCGGCGAGTTGATCTTCGATGGTGGCGCGACGAAGCTGCGTGAGCAGATGGAGACGATCTGGCCTGGGTGGCGCGATATTTTGCGGAACATGTGTCGATGGATTGCCCATCCTCTTCGCCACAACTCCCGATTCCGCCTTCTGCTCCGCTTCGCTCGTTACACCTCTCAGAAAAGCTATCGTAACGCGAGAGAGAAGGACGCTCCTTGGATTCGCAGGACTCTCAGAACCCGCGAGATTCCCGGCGCACGTTGCGCTTTTACGCCAGCGCGCCGAAGATCGCGCTGTATCTGGCGCTGTTCAGCGGGCTGGTCGCTGGCGGCTGGTGGGCAGCGACGCTGCATCAGTGGGCGCCCGCCATCATCCTGCTGGCCATCGGCGGGCTGGGTTGCGTGCTGCTGCCCTCGCTGTTCTTCATGGTCATCTTGAGGCGACCCGTGCTGACGGTGGACGCCAGCGGCCTCACGGCCTCGCCTCCGCTGACCCCGTGGCGCGGCGTGCGCGTCGCCTGGCAGGACATCACACGGCTGGAGGTCAGCGCGCAGCGGCTGGGCCGCGATGGCGCGCAGCGCTCCGATGTTTACTACCTCACAGCGCATGTGCGCGACATCAGCAAATATCCCGCGCCGCGCGGCAGGCTTGCGCGGCAGGCTTGCGCGGCTCGCTGTTGGCAGGTATCCCTCCACCGCCGATGTGGCGCTGATGCTCCAGCTCACCTGGTTCTCGCTCTTCCCCTCGCAGGCGCAGCGCGAACGCATGCTGGAGCGCATCAAAACCACCTTCGCGCCCGAGATCAGCCGCTACCACATCGCCGTCGAGTTGGAGGAGCAGCCGCTGTGAGCGCGCGTCCTGCTAGCTTGTGGACTCCCCTGGCGCGACCGCTGCGGGTGTCGGCGGCTGCGCCAGTGTGGCCAGATCGCGGCGGTTGAGCGCGCGTGGCATGGGGCTGAGCAGCAACACGAGGGCCAGCGCGGCGATGGCCCCGCCGCCCACCGCCAGCCCCTCGCGCACGCCCAGCGTATCGCCCAGCCAGCCTGCCAGAAACAGCCCCGCCGGATTCATCGCCATCGCGATCAGCGAGATGAAGCTGACCACGCGGCCCATCATGTGCAGCGGGACGAGCCGCTGGAGCAGCGCGCCGCTCAGCACCTCTGGCACGGCGAAGGTGACGCCCAGCGCCAGATAGGCCAGGTCGAGCGTCAGCGTGTTCTGCGCCAGCCCCATCAGGATGATCGCGCCACCGAAGAGGAACATCGCGCCGACGATGAACTGCGCGCGCCAGCGCAGCCGCTGCGGCGCCAGCCCCGCCCCGAACGCGCCCAGCAGCCCGCCGACGCCCATGCACGCCGCCATCAGGCCGAACGCCGTCGCCGAGAGATGCAGGTTGACCCGCACCAGGCGCGGAACCAGCACCGCCTCCACGTCATTCAGCCCATTGGTCAGCGAGAAGAAGAGGATCAGCGCGAAGATGGCTGGCTCCCGGAGCAGGAAGCGCAGCCCGGCGAACATCTCGCCCCAGCGCGACCCACGCTCCGCCTGCTCAGTGGGCGGCGCCTCCACGCTGACTTCCGCGCTGGCCTGCGCACGCCGCTGGCGCAGCAGCGCGAGCGCGATGAAGGAGACGACGAACGAGGCGGCGTCGAAGGTCAGCGCCGCGCCGATGCTCCACTGCGCGATCAGCAGACCGCCCAGCGCCGGGCCGGCCAGCCCCGCCGCCTGCATGGTGATCTGGCGCAGGCTGGTCGCGGCGTCGTACTGCTCCGGCGTGACCAGCGAGGGGTAGAGCGCCGCCAGCGCGGGATTGAAGAAGGCGCCCACCAGCCCATAGAACGCCGAGAAGATGAAGACCTCTGGCACGCTGATGAGATGGAGCGTCACCAGCGCCGCGAACGTCGCCGTCACCAGCGCCCGCAGCCCATCCGAGAGCAGCGCAATGCCCCGGCGGCTGTAGTGGTCGGCGATGGCGCCACCAAAGAGCAGCAACAACAGCGTGGGGATGTAGGAGGCCGAGAGCACGGCGCCCATCAGCAGGCTGGAGCCAGTCAACCCCACCAGCAGCCAGACCAGCGCGATCATGAAGACCTGATCGCCGACCTGTGAGATGCTCTGGCCCAGCCAGACCAGCGTGAACCGACCAGTGCGGAGCGGGGAGAGCAAGCGCGCGAGTCGTCGCATCGAAGTCGCCTCCTGACATCCTGGCGCCATTGACTCGGCATAATACTTGTCGCTAGTGATGTGATCGACTGTACTATAATTTAACTATAGTGTCAACATAGATCATAGTACATTGGCTGGGCGCGGTATCCTGATATACTGGGGTGTGACCAGATGGGCGGAGCGTGCGGGCGAAGAACGGCGATGATCGGACAGGAGGGCTGCAATGGCGACGCGAGCGGAGCTGCTGAAGCAGTATATGGTGGCGATGTACGATCCGACGCGCGGCGCGATTCTGATGGAGCTAGGGCAGGTCGGCGAGCTGACCCCGACCCAGATCGCGCGGCGGCTGGGTGTCAGCGCCAATAATGTCTATCACCACATGCGCGTGCTGCGCGAGCTGGGGGTGGTCGATCCACCGCGCGCCGTGCCGCGCGATACCTATGTGGAGAAGTATTACCGCATCAACCCGGAGCTGGCCGCGATGGTCAGCGCCGATCCGAACTGGGTGGATACCTCACAGGAGAACATGACCTCCGCCGACCGCAAGGCGCTCTTCTGCGGGATGTTCATGACGATGGCGCAGTTGCTGATGCGCGCGGCCCGTCGCTATCAGGCGATGGATGATGACGACTTCCAGCGGCGCCTCTATGATGCGCAGGACATCATGGCGTCAGTCAACACGATGGATCATGCGAAGCTCGTGCGGCGGCTGGCGAGTGTGCGCGGTATGCTGGCCGAGGAGTGGCGCGCCGACGCCGAGGCCGACGCCGCCGACACTGCGGAAGGCGATGGCGCAGCCCCCCGCGATGGCAGCAACCTCGTCCTGATAGCCTCGCTGCCGCTGCTGTGGGACGACGACGAGCAGCCCGGCAATGCGGCGAACTAGCGCCTCACTCCCCTATCAGCGCCTCGGTCGCGTCGTGTCCGGCGCTGGTGGCGCGGCGCAGGAAGTCGGTTATCAGCTCGAGCTGGGCCTCGTCGTAGTCCGCGCAGATTGCGCGCATCGCGGTCAGCATCCCGCCGTACTGGCCGAGCAGCTCCGCCATGCGCTCGCGCCGCAGCCGCACGACCACGGCGCGCCGATCAGCGGCGTCGCGGTCGCGCGCCACCCAGCCACCGCGCTCCAGCCGGTCGAGGATGCCGGTGATGGTGGCAGGATGCAGCCCGGCGCGGCGCGCCAGCGTGCTGGGGCTGAGCGGCCCATGCCGCGCAATCAGGTCGAGGCAGTCGAGGTCGATGTCGTTGAGATCGAGCCGTCCGCCGACCCGATGATTGAGCAGCGCGAGCTGGATACTCAGCTCGCGCATCGTCGTCAGCACATTCGAGGTCAGGCGCCTGCGTTGAGCAGCGGCCCCTGTTCGCTCATGTGATTTGTAACTCATATTGTATGTACCTCGTATATTATGCTAGTGTATGTCATGAAGCGGGTCTCCCGCAAGTGGTCGCCGTCATTGTATCCGGCGCAGGCAGTGTCCGGAAAGCGCGGCAGCCCACGCACACATCTCAAGGAGCGCGCTATGAAACTCACTATCTTTGCCGCCACTGGAGGCATCGGGCGACTGCTCGTCGAACAGGCGGTCGCCGCTGGTCACGAGGTCACAGCGGTGGCCCGTCATCCGCAGGGGCTGCCCACTGGCGTGCGCGTCGTCGCCGCTGATCTGGCGCGACCGGACCGCGTGGCGCTGGAGTCAGCGGTGGCGGGCGCCGATGCCGTGCTGTCGGGGCTGGGCCAGCGCTCCAGCGCTGATCGCGGCGTCACCTCGCGCGGGACGCGCGCCATCACGCAGGCGATGCAGGCGACGGGCGTGCGGCGCATCGTCGTCATCAGCGCCGCGCCCGTCGGAACCGTGCCATCGCCGGGGCGCCCCCGACCGCCGAGGGCTGATCCTGGCGACGGCTTCTTCATGCGGACTGTGCTCAGCCCGGCGATCAAGGTCGCGTTTGGCAACCTCTACACCGACCTCGCTCTGATGGAGGATGTGCTGCGCGAGAGCGGTCTGGACTGGACGGTGGTGCGCCCGCCCCAGCTCATCAATACGCCGCTGACGGGCGTCTATCGCACCGCCTACGGGCGCAACCTGCGGCGCGGGATGCGGATCTCGCGCGCCGATGTGGCGCAGTTGATGTTGCGCTCGCTCACCCAGCCAGAGACGATCCGCACAGTGGTTGGCGTGGCCTATTAGCCAGCCGAGCCAGCCGAGACGCGCATTAGACCGGGGAAGCCTGAGACGAACAGGCTTCCCCGGTCGTTTGTGCGCCCGGCTGCGCCCGTGATGTGGCTGAGACGCGCCTGCCCGCGCCTGTGACGAACGCGAGGGGGCCGAAGGGTACGCTGCCGCCGTGGGGTAGCGGCGCGGCAGATGACGCCGCGCGCCCAGGGAAGCAGGCTTACCATGTCACAGCCAGCGATAGTCCAGCTGCGGCCAGATGCGCTACGGACGCCGACGCCAGCCGCGTTCGCGCCGCGCGATCTGCCCGAACGCATCACCCGCGCGGCCAGCAAACAGGCATACTATACCGTTCGCTTTCTGGCGGATAATGACCGACAGCGCGACGCCTATCGCGCCTATGCGTACTTCCGCTGGGTGGACGACTCCCTCGACCAGAGCGACTGGGCGCGCCCGGCGCGGCTGGCCTTCGTCGCGCGCCAGCAGACGCTGGTAGAGCGCGGCTATCAGGGCGGCTGTTCGGGCGCCTGGCCCGCTGATCTGACCGCCGAAGAGCGCATGCTGATCGACCTGATCCGCTCTGACCACGCCGCAGAGAGCGGACTGCGCTCCTACATCCACAACATGATGGCGGTGATGGCTTTTGACGCCGAGCGCCGCGGACAGGTCATCTCCGAGCGCGAGCTGGCGGAATATGCGCTGCGCCTGGCCACGGCGGTCACGGACGCGCTGCACCATTTCATCAACCATGCGCACGCGCCGCCGCCGAGCGCGGCGCGCTATCTGCCCGCGATGGGAGCGCACATCACGCACATGCTGCGCGATACCTGGGAAGATGTGGCGATGGGCTACTATAACGTGCCAGGCGAGCTACTGGCGGCCAGCGGCATCGGGCCTGCCGGCATCACTAGCGCGCCGTATCGCGCGTGGGTAAAGAGCCGCGTGCGCCTGGCGCGCTCCTATTTCGCGGCGGGCGCGGACTATCTGGCGCAGGTGGAGGGGGTGCGCTGCCGACTCGCGGGCTACGCCTACATGGCGCGCTTCGTCGGCGTTCTCGACGCCATCGAGCGCGAGGACTACCTGCTGCGGCCCGCCTATCCGGAGCGCACGCGCCTGGGCTATGGGCTGCGCATGGCTGGCTCAGCCTGCGCGAACGCCGTGCTGCGTCGCGCACGGTGAGGCGAGCGGCGAAGTGAGCGGTGAAGCGAGCGGCGCGAAACAGAGAAACGTGAGGAACACGATGAGGACGGCGAACAGGCCGACGGTGGTCATCATCGGCGCGGGCATCGGCGGCATCGCCACTGCGGCGCATCTGGCCAGACGCGGGATGCAGGTGACGGTAGTCGAGAAGAACGCCTGGCCTGGCGGGCGTTGCGACCACTTCGAGCGCGACGGCCATCAGTTCAATACTGGCCCCACGCTGCTCATCATGCCGCTGGTCTACGAGCAGGAGTTCGCGTCGCTGGGAATCACGCTGCGCGAGCGGCTCGACCTGCGGCGTGTCGATCCCACCTACCATCTGGTCTTCGACGATGGCAGCCGGCTCGCCCTCACCTCTGATCTACAGCGCATGTGCGCGCAACTGGAGGCTATCCAGCCGGGCAGCTTCGAGGGATTCCTGCGCTACCTGAGTGAGGGCTATCGCCACTACAACATCGCGATGGAGCGCCTGGTCGAGCGCGATTTTCGCACCGCCTCAGAGTTCTTCGCCTTCAGTAACGCTCCGCTGCTCTTCAGTCTGAAGCCGCTGACGCAGCATTACCACCACATGGGCGCGTACTTCAGTGATCCGCGCCTGAAGGCAGCGTTCACCTTCCAGGATGTCTACATGGGGCTGAGTCCGTTCGAGGCGCCATCGACCTTCTCGATGATGGCTTCGACCGAGCTGGCGCATGGCGTCTGGTATCCGAAGGGCGGCATGTATAGCGTGGTGGAGGCGCTGATGGAGGCCGCGCGCGCGGCGGGCGTGACATTCCTGTTTCACGCGGCGGTCGGGCGCATCGACGTCGCCGATGGTCGCGCGCGTGGTGTGACACTGGTGGACGGCCGCTCGCTCGCGGCGGATGCGGTGGTCGCGAACGCCGATCTGCCCTACGTCTATCAGCGGCTGCTGCCCGATGACGATAGGGCGCGGCAGTTCGACCACAAGCAGTTCTCATGCTCGGCGATCAGCTTCTTCTGGGGCGTCGATAAGACGTATCCCCAGTTGGAGCCGCACACGCTCTTCCTGGCCGACGCCTACCGCGACAACTTCGAGCGCATCTCGGCGCTGCGCGACCTGCCTGAGAATCCCAGCCTCTACATCCACGCGCCTGCCCGACTCGACGCCGACGCCGCGCCCGCCGGACAGGATACACTGGTCGCCGTCGTGCCCGTGGGACATCTGGATGACGCTGGCAAGCAGGACTGGCGGCGCATACGGGCGCGAGCGCGGCAGGCGGTCTTCAACCGGCTCCGGCTGGTGGGTGTCACCGATCTGCAAGAGCATCTGAAGTTTGAGGTGAACTACGTCCCGCTGTCGTGGCGCAAGCGCTACAACCTGGCGAAAGGCGCCACTCACGGACTCGCGCACACGCTCACCCAGCTCGGCTACCTGCGCCCGCACAATCGCCATCCGCTCTACCACAATCTCTACTTTGTGGGCGCCAGCACGCATCCCGGCACGGGCGTGCCGACGGCGCTGGTCTGCGCGCATCAGGTAGCGGATCGGCTGGCGGAGGAGCTGGATGTCGGCGCCGCGCCGCTGGATGTGGATGCGACGCCAGCGACGATATCGTGAGCTTCGCACACGCGGTACGCTCTAGAAAGTCAGGTGTGGTCATGATGCGCGCACGCCACGAGAGCGACCACAACAGCACGTATCGGACGAAGCCGTTTCCCAAGTTGCGGCGTGCGCTGGCGGCCACCTATGACGTGGTTCAGCGCACACACAAGGTACACGGCCTGATCGAAGTCGATGTGACGGACGCCAGGAGCCATCTGCGGCGGCATGAGGAGCAGACCGGGGAGCGGCTTTCGTTCACGGCCTTCGTCATCGCGTGCCTGGCGCGAGCCGTCGACGAGAACAAGGTGATGAACGCCTGTCGCAAAGGCCCCAGGCGCCTCGCCTTCTTCGATGATGTGGACGTGGCGACCGCTATCGAGCGCGAGTCGCAGGGCCGCAAGCAGCCGATTGTCTATAGCGTCAGAGGGGCGAACCGGAAGTCGTTCCGCGCGATCCATCAGGAGATTCGCGCCGCCCAGGCCGCGACGTTCGCATCGGCCTGGACGGGCTTCGAGTTCGAGCGCACGCTCATACGCGCCCCGATGTTCGCGCTCAGGGGACTATGGGCTGCCTTCTGGTGGGCGCGGAGCCGCTACCCGCGCCTGCAGAAGAAGTATGGCGGAACGGTTGGGCTCTCAGCAGTGGGGATGTTTGGTCATGG
>DATBTW010000217.1:0-3364 GCA_036559055.1 Ktedonobacterales bacterium | reverse complement strand
GGGCGCGGCGCATCGCCTCGGTCAGCACGCTCGCGCCCGCGCCCCGTGCGCTCAGCGCGGCATAGGCGGCGTCATCGGCGGTCAGCGCATCCAGCGCGGCGCCGGCCTCTGCCGCCTGCTCGTCTGGCTCATCCGGTTCGTCCGCCCCGGCGTATGGACGGTTCATGGCTCGCTGGTTCGCCTGCTGGGGCGTCATGCCCTGCCCGGCGTTGTGGTCCCACATGGCGCCTGCCCTCCCCGATGGTATCGTTCATCATCGCTCATCATGCTTTGAAGCGCATCCGCCTGCGCGCGAGTGGCGCACGAGTGGCGCGCGAGCGCGCGTACAGTTCCGCCTGCCCGCAGGTTTCATCTCAAAGAATAGAACACTTGTTCTTACTCTGTCAACCGTCTGAGCGCCATGGAGGGTAGCGCGCGACGCGGAAAATAGGAGGAATGGGGTAGTGGCAGCCCAAAAAGCGCACTCGGCATGGAGCTTGCCCGCCGTGATCCATTCCCAGGCCTGGCGCGTCCCCTCAGCCACGGCAGCGGACCCCAGCACAGACGGAGGCGGTGGCGAGTGATACGGAATCCGCCGAGAAGGCTGGCATTCCGCACGGTCGCGGGCTGAGGCCCCGCAGGTCATCTCGCCGGTGGCGCCCGCGTGGACGCAGGGCGGAAACCTAATGACTGATGAGGTGGATCACGCCGACGTTGGCCAGACCCTCCAACACAAGCTGGATGGCCAGCGCGGCCAGCAGGAAGCCGAACACTTTCTCGGTTACGAGCATCCGGCTCGGATCGAGATGCGCGCTCACCTGCTTTGCCCACCGGAAGACGACCAGGTCGATACACAGCACCACGGCCAGCAGGCCCACGACGAGGACGAAGAGGCTGAGCGAACTGGCTTCCGCCGAGACGGTGACCAGCGTCACGATGCCCGCGGGATTGAGGAGGTAGGGGATTGCCAGCGGGAACACGGCGAGCCGCAGGGGATCACGGGCCTCCGGCGCAGTGGCCTGCGTCTGCTCCTCACCGCGGCTGAGGACCATGGCCGTCGAGATCACCAGCAGGATAATTCCTCCGGCGATGGACAGGGCGCCCGTAGAGAAGTGGAGCAGCCGCGTCAGCAGCCCCCCAAGCACAATGAGCACGACAGCGGTGATAGACGCCGTGCGCAGCATGGTTTGTGTGACACGGTTCTTGGTCTGGCCGTCCATCTTGGCGGTCAGCTCGAGGAATGGAACCAGTGCGATCTTGGGGCCGATGCCGATCAGCAGCAGCAAGAAGACATCGACCACCGTCGCGAGCGTAATCGTGCTGAGATCGATCACGTTGCCCTCCCGGCTCGAAGGCATCGCTCACGCGCCCACGGACACCGCCTCTGCGGTGTGGCGTGCTGCTATACTACAACACTTCGGCTGGCTTCCGCGTGAGAGCGATTGACCACCCGCAAGCGAGGCGACGCTGCCCCTCAATGCTGCGGGCGGCGTCAGGCTCACGGCGTCAGGCGGATGATGAGCGCCTGCGCCAGGCTGTGCGCGCCCGCGTCGAGCAGCAGCGCGCCCGCCACGACGATCAGCAGCACGGCCAGCGTGGCGCCCAGCCCCAGCGGCGAGGCTGACGCCCGCTCGGCCTCCTCGATGCGCGCGGCGTAGAACTGCAGCAGGATAAGGTCATATTGCATGGCGCGCAGTGTCTCGTCGCTGGTGTCGGGCGCGCCGGTGCGCGGGTCCGGCGCGGAGAGCCGCCGCACATGCGCCTCGATGGTGGCGCGGCGCGAGCGCAGGTCGTGCAGCCAGACCCGCCGCCAGGCGCGCAGCCCCAGCCGGAAGGGCAGCTCGATCAGCGCCAGATACGGCAGCGCCACCGCCAGCGCCACCAGCGCCACGCGCTCGCTGACGATCAGCGGGGGCGCGCCAGCGGCGTAGATCACCGTCATTAGCGCATGCTGCGCCAGCCCCATCCGGCCCGCCAGCAGCCACGCCAACGCCACCAGCGCGCCCGTCAAATAGCCGAGCGTCGCCACTGCGGGAACCAGCCCATAGCGCCGTGCGCTCGGCGCCCAGCGACGCGCCGCGCCCATCTCAGCGGCGAAGCGCAGCGCGCTCACCAGCAGCGCGGGCAGCGCCAGCGCCACCAGCGTCGCCGTCGCCATCAGCGCGGCGGGCGCGGCCATTGCCCCCAGCAGCCCACCGCCCAACGTCAGCAGGGCGGGCTGCGACTGCGGCAAGCCATGCGCCAGCGGCGCGAGCAGCCCCAGCCGATAGAGCGCGAATCCGCTGCCGACGAAGACCGCCAGCGTCAGCAGCGCGCCCACGCCGCCGATCAGCAGCCACCAGGCGCGCAGCAAGCCTGCCACCAGACGCGAGCCGGTCTGGCCATTGCAGCCTGAGCGTGTCTCGCTGTAGCAGATACCCGCCAGCGTCTCGCCCAGCGTGATGCGCCCGCGTCCCGTCAGCAGCAGCAGGATGGCCCACAGCATGAAGGCCAGCAACGTGGCCAGCGCAAAGCTGGCGGCCACCAGCGGGCGCTGCGTGAGGATATTGGCGACGGTGACCATGCCCGCCGCCAGCCCGCTCAGCGGCGTCAGCCAGAGCGCGGCGATGGTCACGCAGCGCAGCAGTGTCGTCGGCAGCGCGGGCGTGCGGGCGCTGTTCAGCGCGCCGCGCAGCTCGAAGAGCGCCTGCCCCATGCGCTGCGGATCCGCCGGGGCGCTCAGCGCGCCCTGCCAATCGCCCAGCGCGCGGGTGATGACGCCCGCGCGTCGGCGCCAGAGGTAGGGGCGGCGGCGTGGCAGCGGGAACTGCTCATTGCTGGCGGCCAGCTCGCTCTCGCGGCGCAGGCGGGTGATGTCGCGCGCCAGGCCGACGACGCGCTGGCGATAGTCCGGGCTGGCGCCATCCTGCTCCAGCCGCTCGGCGGCCACCGAGAGCCACGCGCGGCGCGCCAGCTCGCCATAGGCGCTGACGGCGTCAAAGTAGGCGGACTCGTGGATACGCGCCAGCCCGCTCAACTCCAGCTCACGCGCCAGCGCGACCAACTCGCCCGCCAGCACGCTCAACTCATTGATGGCCTGCCGCGCCACATCGGGCGGCTGCACCGCCCGCAACTGCTGGGTCAGCGTCTGCGAGCGCGCGGCTCGCTCGACGCGCGGCGCTGGCTCCATCCCCGCGACCCCTCCGATCTCTGGCGCTGGCCCGCCCGTCAGCGCGGCGACCGGGGCGGTCAGGCGAGCGCGCGGCGTGGCCGCCAGCGAGGCTCCCGGCGCGACCCCTGGCGCCGCCGAGATGCGCACGCTGGTGGGGCGTCCGGTGGGCCGCGCGGGCGCGCTGAAGAGCTGCGCGGCGGCTGGCCCACTGATCTGATCATTGCGCTGGGCGCC
>DATBTW010000216.1:0-20928 GCA_036559055.1 Ktedonobacterales bacterium | reverse complement strand
CTGACGCTGAATCGCGCGATAACCCTGGCCTGTGGTCCCCCTCTCCCCGCAGGGCGAGGGGGATAGGGGATGAGGTCGCTACTCCTCGTCGTCGAGCGTGCCGTCGTCGCTGGTCGCATCCACGTCGAGGGCGGCGGGCGTCGCTGGCGTCATCGCGGCGCGAATCTGCGCCTCGATGCTCGCAGCCACCTCCGGATGGGTGCGCAGGAACTCCTTGGCGTTCTCGCGACCCTGGCCCAGGCGTGTATCGCCCATCGAGAAGAACGCGCCCGACTTCTTGACGATGCCCATCTCCAGGCCGATGTCGATCAGACCGCCCTCGCGCGAGATGCCCTCGTTGAACATGATGTCGAACTCAGCCGTGCGGAAGGGCGCCGCCACCTTATTCTTGACCACCTTCACGCGCGTGCGGTTGCCGACGACCTCGGTGCCGATCTTGATCGACTCGATGCGGCGGATGTCCATGCGCACCGAGGCGTAGAACTTCAGCGCGCGCCCACCCGGCGTAGTTTCCGGCGATCCGAACATGACGCCGACCTTCTCGCGGATCTGGTTGGTGAAGATGACGGTGGCGCCGGAGTTGTTGATGGCGCCGGTCAGCTTGCGCAGCGCCTGGCTCATCAAGCGGGCTTGCAGGCCGACGTGTGCGTCGCCCATCTCGCCCTCGATCTCGGCGCGTGGCACCAGCGCGGCCACCGAGTCGATCACGATCACCTCGACCGCGCCACTGCGCACCAGCATCTCCACGATCTCCAGCGCCTGCTCGCCAGTGTCGGGCTGCGAGATGAGCAGCTCATCTTTCTTGACGCCCAGCCGCTCGGCGTAGTCGGGGTCGAGCGCATGCTCGGCATCCACGATGGCGCAGACGCCGCCGTTGCGCTGCGAATTGGCGATCACATGCAAGCTGAGGGTTGTCTTGCCAGAGCTTTCTGGCCCGTAGATCTCGGTGACGCGCCCGCGTGGCACGCCGCCGATGCCCAGCGCCAGATCCAGCGCGATGGCCCCCGTCGGAATGGAGCCGACATGCACATGCGCGCGATGCTCGCCCAGGCGCATGATCGCGCCCTTGCCGAAGCGCCGCTCGATCTGGGTCATCGTCGAGTCCAGCGCCTTCTCGCGCTCACTGGCGCTGGCTCCGTTCAAGCTGGTCACGCTGCTCACGCTACGATCTGCCGCCATACCTCTCTCCTCGTCTGCGCCTTCATCCGGGGGATGTCTTTCCGGCGGCGCGCGCTGTACGCTGTTGTGGTGTGTCTCGGTCTATCAGGTCTGGTTTGTGCGCTGGGCTATCGCTGCGCTCCAGGGGGCATCACAGGTGATGGGACGTTCGCGCGGACAAACATCGAACATACGTACTAATTGTACGCGCTTGTCCCCCTGCCGTCAACGTGCTATTCCCGTCCGTCGTCGCCGAAACGGAACATCCCCGCCATCGCTATGACCATAGAACGTTTGGCCACCTGGGAGTAGCGCGAGAGCGGGACGCCAGGGCTACCGAGGCTAGCTGCGCGGCTGCTGTGGCTGCTCTGCGCGCGTGCTGGCGCGGCGCGGCTCGCCCGTCAGATCGGCGCGCAGTTGCTCCAGATCCACCCGCACACCCAGCGCCTTGCTGAACTCCTCGCAGTGGCCGTGCTCGTGCTGGCGCAGCATGCGTAGCAGCCCGCCGACACTCGGCCCGCGCGATGGCCTGGCGCTCGCGCCGTCTTTCCCCTTGCGCGGCGGGGCCAGCTCCGGGATGCGGCGCTCAGCCCACGCCGGGCCGCCCGCAGCCTGCGCGCTGGAGACGATGCGCGCCGATGTCCCCTGGAGTCCGCCGAGCAGATCATCGCGCGAGACATGGGCGTAGCGTTCGACAGAGCGCGCATTGAAGGCGTCCACATCGCGATAGACGTTGATGAGCTTGGCGGGCAGTTCGTGCGCCGCGCTCACCTCCAGCACGGCGATGAGCCACTCATCCCACCCCAGCAGATGTGAGAGCATCGCATGCGGGCTGAACCCGCCGGGCAGCTCGTGCGCGCTCCAGCGCGCGCCGTTGATCTGGTCAGCCAGGGCCAGCGTCATCAGGCGCTGCTCGCGCGCGAGCTGGATGAGGTCTTCCTCGGCCATCGGATCGGCTCCTTTTGGCTGCTGTGGGGCTGGCAGGCTCCGAGATGGTTAGAATTCGCGGCGACCCTCCAGCGCGCGGCTCAGCGTCCCCTCGTCGGCGTATTCCAGATCGCCGCCGATGGGCAGGCCACGCGCCAGCCGTGTCAGCAGCAGCCCTGGCCGTGCGATGGCCTGCGAGATATAGGTCGCGGTATAGTCGCCTTCCTGATTGGGATTGGTCGCCAGGATCACCTCGCGCACCGGCTCGCCATCGGGGCCGCCCGCGCTCGCGCCAGCCCGCACGCGGGCGGCCAGCTCGTCGATCTTCAGATCGCGCGGGCCGATGCCCTCCAGCGGCGAGAGCGCGCCGTGTAGCACATGATAGACACCGCGCAACACGCCCGTTTTCTCCAGCGCCAGCACATCCAGCGGCTGCTCCACCACACAGATCAGTCCGTGGTCGCGCTCCGGGTTGGCGCAGATCGGGCAGGGATCAGACTCGGTGATGTTGCAGCAGATCGAGCACTGGATGGCGTTCTCCTTCACCCGCGTGATCGCCTCGGCCAGGCGGCGCGCCTGATCGGTGGGGCTGCGCAGGATGTAGAACGTCAGCCGTTGCGCGGTCTTGGGGCCGATACCCGGAAGTTTGGCCAGTTCTTCGATGAGCGTCGTGATCGACGCGGATGTCGTCTGCATGGCGGCGTATCGTCCCCGATTCCCAGGTATCCCAGGTCATGCTCCCGCCCACCAGCGGGAGGAGTGACGGGAGGAGTGGCCAGAAGAGCGGCGCTAGAAGGCGGCTAGCAGGCGGCTAGCAGGCTAGCTAGAAGCCCAGGCCCGGCGGCAGCTTCATGCCACCTGTCATCGCCTGCATCATTTTCGCCTGCGCCTCTGTTACCTTCCCATAGGCGTCCTGAAAAGCGGTCAGGATGAGGTCTTCGAGCATGCCGACATCCTCAGGGTCCACCGCTTCGGGGTTGAGCTTGACGGCGGTCACCTCAAATTTGCCATTGATGGTCATGGTAACAGCGCCGCCCCCCGAGGCGCCCTCGAACGTGCTGTTTTGCAGGTCATCCTGCATCTTCATCATCTGGGCCTGCATCTTCTGCAGATCTTTCATGTTGAAACCCATGCGCGGACTCCTCCGGGTGATGTCTTCTGCGCCCCGTACACGGCGCGCCTACTGGTCTTCTGCGAGCAGGTCTGCGCGCAGGGGCGCAGCGTCCCGGCGAATCCCCGAATGGGACAGGGCCGTCAGCCGCGGCATGCGCCAGCGCAGTTCCTCCGCGTATTATACGCCAGAGGCCGCCCCTGGTCGTTGTGGCCAGCGAGACGGCCCCTGGTGAGAGATTCATTCGCCACGCAGCCGCTTGGCGTGCGCCGACCCCGCGTGCTATACTCGCGCCGATGCGCTCTGCGCGCCGGACAGCCGTTGGCCACGAACGGGAGACGAGCCGTGACGAATGACGAAGAGACGCCACAAGCGCCATCCACCGCTGAGGCCACCGACGCTACCGAGGCTCAGGTGGTGGGCGCGGTCGGCGCGACGCGCACGGTGACACATGCGCTCTCCGAGGCCGATCTGGCGCTCTTCGCGTTGGTGATGGGCGAGGCGGAGCTGGGGCCAGAGGCGCATCTGGAGGCGGCGTCGGGCGATCAGCGCGTGGCCCCGCCCGCCCTGCTGATGGCGCTGCTGACCACCAGCGCAGCCCAGCACAGCGCCCGCCCCGCGCTGGCGCGCTTCGTCAGCGGGCAGGCGCGCTTCATCGAGCCAGCCTACGCCGAGGAGACGGTGCGGGCCAGCGCGACCGTCATCGGCATCGACCAGGCGACCGGCGCGCTACAGGTGCGGGCCATCTGCGAGACTGCGGCAGGTCGCCGTCTGGCTGAGGCCGAATACCTCTTGCGCGGCGACTGATCCAGCGCCGCCGCCCGTTCGCCTTCCAGCCCCGGTCTTTCCTCATTCGCTCGGATGCGCTCGCTAGTCCTCAGCGGCGCAGGAGGAGCAGATGTAGCCCCCAGCGTGGATGGCGTCCGCCGGGTCGCCCGCCTGACTGGCGCAGGAGCGACAGCGCGGCGCGCCGCACAGGTCGCAGGTGTCGGCGATCTGCTGTGTACTCACCTGCAAGCCACATTCGGCGCAGACAGCAGGCTGCTCCAGCAGATGCTGTGGGATTCCGTTGTCGAGGCGCGGCGTGTTCTGCGGGGTGTTCTGCATGGCGGATGCCTCCTGTTCTTCCTCACAGTCATTGAGTGTCACTGGCCAAACGTGATGTTGAAGACGACGACTTCACTAAAGGTATCGCCATCGAGCTGGATGGCGTAGCAACCCGGCGCCTGCATGCGCAGGTACGCGGGGAAGTTGGGCCACGGCTCGCCATAGGCCGGGCCGCCCGCGAAGCGCAGTTGGCTCAGGAGCGTGGTAGTCGACTGATCGAAGCCGTTGAGTTGATCGAACCCACCGTTGAAGAGCAGTGGATGCGGGCCATCCACCTGGCCTCCGCGCGCCAGTACCGCCCCCTGGTAGCTCGGCGCGATGATGAACATCACGAACTCGGCGCCCCAGGTCGCAATCCCCCTGCCATTTGGGATCGGCCCGGGGCCGGTCGCCTGCACAGCGCCATCGGTTCCCAGGCCGACGATATAGGCTGGCCCAGCGCCTGTGGCCTCGCCGAAGCTCGGCTGCACCACACGGCCCGGCGATCCCGGGCAGGCCGCTCCGGGCGCGATGGTCGGCAGGCGCAGCGGGCGCGCCCGCAGTTTGCTCCACTCAGCGGGCGCGATGCCGATAGTGGGATCATTGGAGACGCCGACGATGCTGATGCTTGCGTTCATGACGGCGGTGGGACGCGGCGTGGGCGCAGGGAACAGCCGCGCGATGGCCGCGTGTGTGGATGGCAGGCTGGCCAGCGGTGCGACGATCGCCAGCGCGATGGCGCCGATCGCCAGCGCCACGCGCCAGCGTCGGCCCCGCGCGCCACGCCACGGCAGCCCCGCGAAGGGCCGCCGCCCGCGCTGCGTATCGAGCGGGGTCAGTTCCAGTTCGCCATCGTCCGCCTGATTTGCCTGATCGGGGGGTCGCATCGTCGCCTCCCCTGCCTACCGCTCACGGCAGCACACGTTGGAGGATGAAATGCGTCGGGTTTGCTCCAGCATGTGAACTGTAGCGAAAACGACCTTCGTAGCGGAATCCTCCGCCAGGATATTCTACCTTCCTCGCTCGATAGAAGAGTAGGAGTTCTTGCCCGTTTTGCGCATGATCGATGATGCTTTGATCTTTGCGGCCAGACGTTTGGCCATCCCAGCAGAGAATATTGTCATCGAGCCAATCGGTATACGCGGTCATGTCAGTTGGCTTGCGTTCGGTAACGAAGAGCCAGATGGAGTCATATTCCACTGGTTTATAGATTCCGGTATAGAGCGTCTGATCGGTGATACCAAAGCGCTCCTTGAGTTCGGCGCGCGTGTAGATGGCGCCCAATTCAAAGCATGACGACGCAAACATTCCGCATGCCTCGCTTTCCGACGGAAAACCTCTGGTAAGGGCGTTCCCTCGCTATTGCTTCTCCATTATCTCACTGAGCGCCCGTTGGGAGTGGTCGGCGGCGTGGACACCTCACGGCGCCTAGGGGCAATTGCCGGGGTGGCAGCCGATGGAGCTGGCGCGGAGGCCAGGATCGAAGATAGCCAGCGCGATTGGCAGCAGGATCAGCGCGACGATGACTGCGGCCATCACCTTGCCACCGGGGTGCGCGAAATTGATCGTCCAGCCCAGGCCGAGCCGCTTCGGGACGAAGACCGCTGGGTCGTCGGGGTTGTAATAGAAGACGCCCAGATACCAGTTGCGGCTATCCAATCGCTCAATCTCCCGGTCAGCCCCAGAGGGCGTAGCGCCGCGCCGCAGCGGCAGAAACAGCACCAGGGCGGCCGCGATCAGCAGGATGAGGATCAGCAGGGCCAGCAACTCAGTCGCGCTCACAGGTGATGCTCCTTGGTGTTCGATGATTCCGAGAGGTATACGAAGCGCCATTGGTGTTTGGCGCCATCGTAGCCGACTGTGAGCGAGATCACAAGCCCACTGCGCGTATTCGTTCGCTCGCTGTGACGGGCGCCATACATTCCTCTTGCTTGTCTCTGGTACACTTGGCGCAGTCTCTGGCGTCCGATGCAACAATCGCGTATCCAGGGCGCTGGGGGAGTAAGGGGCGTGCGGGCCACCGCGCGCCACAGGAGGGGGAGAGCATGCCAACGAGTGGGGCGCGCGGCTCGCGCGCTTGGGCCAGTTCCATCGCACTGCTGGCGGGAATCGCAGTGGCTATCGCAGGATGCGCCACGACCTCTGGCGCGACCTCGGGGACCACCTCTGGCACGGCGTCTGGAACTGCATCCGTCACAGCGCCGACGGCCACCGCGACCTCTGGCGGCGGGCCAGCGGCGCCGACGGCGACCCCGCAACCCGCGCCACCGCACGCCTTCGCCTGGTATCAGTATGACAGCCACCATGCCCCGCAAATCTGGGCCAGCGTCAATGGCGCGTCGCCACATCAGGTGACGCACATCGCCCCGCCGCCCACGAGTGGCTGCGACAACGAGATCGCCTGGAGTCCACCGGTCTACTCACCCGATCTGACCCACATCGTCGCCGCCATGGGTGGCTTTGGCTGCGGCGATGGCGGCCTGACGGGACAGGTCAGCGTCATCTCGGCCTCCAGCGGCGCAGTGAGTAATGTGCCTGGCTCCTACGGCAGTGTGCCGCTGGAGACGCGGGCGGAAGGCTGGCTCGACAGCTCGACCATCTGGTTCATCAATGCCCAGAGCATCTATACCTATCATCTGGGCGACGCCTCGGCCTCGGCGCTCCCCGGCATCTCTAGCGCCGAGGACGCCGCCGTGCGCGGCTCAACCCTCTTCTGGGATGAGGTGAACACGTCATCCTCATCGCAGTGGACGTATACCCTTCACCGCTACGATCTGGGCGTGCACAGCGCGCTGGCCGGCACGATCAGCCTGGGCGCGTGGGCGGTCTGCCAGTGCTCGCCCGGCAATATCACCACGCCGGGCTGGGATGTCTCGCCCAATGGCTCACACGTCGCCTATCAGGTCATCACGCCGAGCGCCTCGCAGCAGACCGGCATCGGCGGCTCCAAGATCTACTATGCCAACGCCGATGGCTCTGGCGCGACGCAGATCGCTCGCTACATGGTAACGAAGAACATGGCGGATATGCAGATCTCGCCCGATGGTCAGTGGGTCGCCTTCACCGGCGCGCTGCCCTCGCCCGCCACGCTGACCGCCAGCGTCTCATCGCCGGGTGGCGCCGGGGACAGCACGTTCCACGGCTACTCGCCCGACACCTACAACTATCCCGTGTGGAAGTGGGATAGCACGCAGTTCTGGGCGGGCAAGACCGCCGCGTCAGCGGGCGATCCGACCACCTCGACCGCGCTCTACAACTTCCATCGCGGCTCCTCGTCGTCTGTGGGCGTGCCGGGTGGCTACAATCCCTGGTACACCATCGGCGGCTGATACAAGGCTGATACAAAGCCGACGCACAGCGAGGCGAGCGGGGATGAAGCGACTCCCCGCTCGCCTCGGCTGGGCTGCTGGCGGTTTTAACCGCCAGCCCCCTGGCCACTCCGAACCTTTTGCGCCAGCGAGAGCACACGCTGCTGATTGAACGCTTCGTACAGGATGACACTCGTCGCCACCGCCAGATTGAGCGAATCGCTCCCGCCCAGCATGGGAATCCGCACCACGGCGCCACAGGTCGCCAGTTGCTCAGCCGTCAGCCCATGCTGCTCGCTCCCCATGAGCAGCGCGCATGGGGCAGGGTAGCGGTAGGTGTGGTAGTCCAGCGCTGCGTCGCCTGCCGCGCCCACGACCGCGCAGTTGTGATCGCTGGCCCAGCGCATGAATTCGGCGAAGGAGGCGCGCACGAGTCGCTGAGTGAAGATCGCTCCCATGCTCGCCCGCACCGCCGTGGGATCATGTGGGTCGGTGGATGGGCCAAGCAAGATCACCCCTTCCGCGCCCACAGCGTCGCTCGTGCGCAGGATGGATCCGAGGTTGCCGGGGTCTTGAACTTCATTGAGCGCGACCCAGCGCGCGTCGCGGGTAGGGCGAATCTCCGTGAGCTGCGTCCAGCGCTGGCGGACGACCGCCGCAAGCCCCTGGGCGTGTTCGCGCACTGAAAGGTACTGGAAGGCATCCGGTGTGACGATGAGGCATGGCAGGCCAGCAGCCTGGCTGCGCTCGACGAGTCTGCGCGCAAAGTCGCTGGTCAGCAGCTCTGGTGCGACAATCAACTCCTGAATCGTCGCGCCGACAGTGAGCGCCTGCGCGACGAGCCGAATCCCCTCGGCAAGGTACAGCCCCGTCTGATCGCGTGCGCGCCGATGGGAGAGCGCACGAACCCGCTTGATCGCGGGATTGTGACGGCTGGTGATCACTCGATCAGTTCCTGTGGAATCATCTCGATCTGCTCCTTTGTACGTGTGGATGGCGCGCTATCCGCGCATGCGCTGTGGTTATCCATGTGCGACCATGCGGAGATCGAGGTAAGTAGCGAGTCGGTTCATCAACGAAACCCTGCGCCAGCGCAGGAATCGCCTGCCGCAGATCCTCCCTCTCCCCGTGGGAGAGGGAGACAGAGGGTGAGGTCCGCGCCACGCGCGCAAGCGTTGGCGTAGGGCCCCTCCCCAGCGAGGATAGGGGTGGGGTTTCGCCCTTACGCCAGCTCGGCAGGCGTCTCCTGCCCCTCGCGCTCACCGGATTGCCAGAGTTCGCGCATCTCCGGGCTGGTGGCCAGCAGGCCGTCGAGCGTGCCTTCCGCCGCCACCGCGCCATCTTTCAGCACGATGATGTGGTCGGCGCGCCGCAGCGCCGCCCTCCGGTGCGACACCACCAGACAGGTCGCGTCGCCTTTGGCGAAGATGCCCTCCCAGAGCCGCTGCTCTGTCTCCACATCCAGCGCAGAGGAGAGATCGTCGAAGATCATCAGGTCGGCGCGGCGAGCGAACATGCGCGCCGCCGCCACGCGCTGCACTTGCCCGCCAGAGAGGCGCACGCCACGCGGGCCAACCATCGTCTCCACGCCATGCTCCATATCGGCGATGTCTGGCTCTAGCAGCGCCGTATGGAGCGCGCCGTCGAAGTCCACCGCCTCGGCGCTCTCACCCATCAGCACGTTGTCGCGCAGCGACTCGCTGAAGAGGCGCGGCGCCTGCGCGGTGTAGGCGATGCGCGGTGGCGTGAAGAACGTCGCCGCATTCTCGACCCGCGCGCCATTCCAGCGGGTCTCGCCCGCCTGCGCCCGCGTCAGCCCCAGGAGCGCCCGCAGCAGCGTCGTCTTGCCCGCGCCGATGCGCCCGGTGATGACGACGAACTGCCCGCGCTCCACCTTCAGCGAAACGCGCTCCATGCCGCGCCCGGTCGCCGGATGCAGGTAGGTCAGCCCGTGCGCCTCCAGGGTCGCCAGCGGGCCAGCCGCCGCCGCCTCCGCTGTCTGCGTGGGGCGGTCGTCGGGCTGCGGCTCGCGGCGCAGCTTGCCATACAGCCCCATCGCCGCACGCGCGGTCAGCGCGTCTGGCTCAGCGCCATGCATCACCGCCGCCATGCGGTCAAACGAGACGCCCACCTGCCGCAGCCGCGCGATGGTCGCGCCCAGGAACGACATCTGCCAGGCCAGCCCAGAGAGATACGTCACGAAGATGGCGAAGTCGGCCAGCGTGAAGTTCGTCCCGGTCACATGGAGGGCCACCAGCAGCAGCGCCAGGCCAGTCGCGACCCCGCCCATGCTGTTGTTGACCGTCTGTACCAGCGCCGTGGCCGTCGAATCGCGCACGGCGGCGTGGCGGCGCACCTCGTTGAGCGTGCGGAAGCGATCGACGACGCGCCGCTCAGCGCCCGCCACCTTCACGGCCTGCGCGGCGGAGAATATCTCGCCGATGTAGCCCGTCACCTGCCCGGTGGCCTCGCGGTTGGCGCGGCGCAGCCGCTCCAGCAGGGAGCCAAGCTGGTTGGTCGCGATCAGCACGGCGAAGAACGGCGCCAGCGTGATGATCGTCACCAGCACATTGATGCGCGCCATGATGATGATGACGCCGATGACATACAGCCCGATGCCCCACACATCGATCATGTTCTCGAAGGCGTTGCTGACCTCCTGCACGTCGTCGCGGAAGCGGCTCATCGCCTCGCCTGGCGAGCCAGGCAGCTTGTGCGCGCCGGGCCCACGCATGACCCACGAGAACATGTTGCGACGCAGCAGCGCCTGCTGGCCGAAGTAGTACGCGAACCAGGTGACCACCGCCGAGGCAAAGATGGCGGTCTGGCCGATGCCCACACCCGTCACCAGCGCCACGATAGCCCACACGCTCAGATTCCACGGCGCCGAGCCAGTCAGCGAGCTGAAGAACCAGCCCGCCAGCAGCCCCGGTACCAGCGGCGAAGCATGCTCGATGGTCCACAGGATGATGTTGATGAAGAAGAGCGCAGGGTCATAGCGCAGCAGCCGCCACAGGTATTGCCGCGTCGAGAGCGGCGCGCGTGGCGACTCCTGCGCGGACTGGCTCCCTGGCCCGTCGCGTCGCTCGATAGTCGCTGTGCTCATACCAGTGCGCCCTCCTGATCCTGATCAATCGTCTCTTCGTCTTCCAGCCCCATGCGCAGCAGCGCCGCGAAGTGAGAATCGGGCTGGCGCTCCAGCGCCTCGCGCTCGCCTAGCTCCAGCACTTGCCCCGCGCCCAGCGTCAGGATGACGTCGGCGCGGCGGACTGTCGCCAGCCGGTGCGCGATGATGATACCCGTGCGGCCCGCTAGCAGCGCCCGCATGCCTTGCTCGATCATCCGCTCGGTCGCCAGATCGAGCCGCGATGACGGCTCATCCAGAATGACCAGTCCCGGATCGCGCAGGAAGACGCGCACGAAGGCCAGCAACTGCGCCTCGCCAGCGGAGAGGCCGCCACCGCTGGCCTCCAGCCAGGTGCTCAGGCCATCGGGCAGGCGGGCCAGCCACTCGCTCATCCCCAGCCGCTCGAAGACCTCGATGATGCGCGCGTCGGGGATGGAGTCGTCGAAGAACGTCACGTTGTCGCGCACCGACGCCTGGAAGAGCTGGACATCTTGCGTCACCAGCCCCACGCGCTGATGCAGCGTCGCCAGCGGCAGGTCGCGCACGTCCACGCCATCCAGTCGCACGGCTCCCGCGCCGACATCGTAGAGCCGGAAGAGCAGGCGGCTGATGGTTGTCTTGCCACTGCCCGTGCGCCCGACCAGGCCCATCACCTGCCCCGGCTCCAGCGTGAACGCAACATCGCGCAGGGTGGGCTGCTCGCCCGTGGGATAGGTGAAGGTGACGTGGTCGAAGCTGACGCCCAGCCCGCGCCGCTCATCGGCGGAGTGGCTCAACTCGCCCGATGTGGCTCCGGGAAGCTGCGCCTGGCCATCCACGATTCCAGATTGCAAGCTCAGCAGCTCGCGCACACGGATCAGGCTCGACGCCGCCTTCTGGAACTGCTGCATCTGCTGCGAGATCTGCTCGATTGGCCCCTGCAACAGGAACATGTACTGCACGAACAGATAGACCACGCCGATGGTGATGCTGTGAGCGACCAGATACAGATAGGCGCTCATGCCCATCGTCAGCCCCAGCCCCAGCCCGAAGATCAGCAGCGTGACGACGAAGACCGAGACGCGCCGCGTCCAGGCGATGACGCTCTTGCGGAACCAGACCCGCGCGGCCTGATAGAAGCGGCGCATGACGTAGGCGCCCGCGCCATTCGCGCGCAGGTCCTCGACGCCCGCCAGCCGCTCCTCCAGGAAGCCCAGAAACTGTGCGCTGGCCTCGCGTTCGTTGACGCCCGCTGGCACCGCGACCGACCGCATGATGAGCAGCGCCACCAGCGCCACCAGCGCGAACGCCGTCAACACCAGCCCCATCACCCAGTTCGCCAGGAAGAGGGCGACCAGCGTGCCGATCATCAGCAGCGCGCCGCCGACCACCTGGATCAGCAGCACGGAGAAGGTGTCGGAGAGCGTCGTCAGGTCGCCATCGATGCGCTCGATCAGCTCGCCGGGCGTGCGCAGGTTGTGAAAGCTCATGTCCTGCCGCAGCAGCCAGCCCGCCAGATCCTCGCGGATGCGATTGGTAGAGGCCCAGCCGATATCCTGGCCGAGGAACGCCGCCCCCACGCCAGTCAGCGCGTTCAGCGTGGCGGCGACCACCGCGCCAATCGCCAGCGCCAGCAGCGCCGTCTCGACAGCGTGGGCGCGCTGCGCATCGATGAAGCGCTGGGCCAACTGCGGGCCGAGCGTCTGGAGCAGCGTACTGACGACCAGCAAGACCCCCAGCAGCGTGAAGCGGCGCCAGAAGGGGCCGAGATACGCCTGGGCGAAGGCGCCCCAGCTACGCGACGCGGGGTGCGCGCCGTACTGGGGATCAGGACTATCGCGCGCCAGGTCATCGGGCCTGGCGGTCTGTTGCGGTTTGAGAAGTGTGGCGCTCATTGCGTACCTTTCGTGGGCTTTCGTGGGCAGGCGCGAGAGCGAACGAGCATGCGATGCGTCGGTGTTCGCTGCGGCGAAGAGCGCACTCCCGAGACGGTATCTCTAGAACATTCCGATTCGATGCGAGACAACAGGTCGCCTGGAAGCAGACAGTCGTAGGGCGTGAACGCGCGCAGAGAACCAGTGATGGTGAGGGAGGGGGATCGTTACATCTCAGGCGTTCCAGCGAGAGGGGGGAACGAATCACCACGAACCCAGACGGAACCAGCGCGCTTGCGTCGCATGTCTGCGCACGCCAGGCTCGCGCCGGAACGTATCCGTGGCTGTCGCGATGTACTCGCAGGATTCGCTGGAAATACGCGCTGCCCGACCGGTTCAGCCGGAGGAGGCCAACGCATCTGCGCGGGCTACACTGCCCGGCGCAATTCAGGAAGGCGACAGAGGAGGGACACGCCCCGGCTCAACGAGCGACGGTCGGCGTTCGGAATTTATTGCCGCTTGCCATCTGACCAGACCTCCATCCAACGCTTGAGCAATGTACAGCGGCTCACGTATCAGGGAACCGCTCTTCGATGAGTCGCCCGCTTCGTGCGCGGCGCTCTATCTTTCACCATACCACCAGAGAGACGCAACGCGCAAGAGCGATGTGAGACGCGCATCGAACTCTGGATCGAGACTGGACTGGCGCCTGCTCTGCGATGAGGCCTAGATGAGCGGCGCCCCACAGCGTGCGATGGGTGGATGCGGACGGCCCCTCACAGACCTGGAAGCGACAACACTCTGTTCCCACAAATGAAAGGATGGCGCCGCGCATGCCTCCGCATGTGGCTCTTGGTTTCCCCGCGTGGTTGCGGGCCGCTCACTGGATCAACGTCTTCTTCATCGGGCTGCTCTTGCGCAGTGGCATTCAGATTCTCAGCTCCTATCCACGGCTCTACTGGGGCTATTCCAGCACGCCGGGGCGCGCCTGGCTCACATTCACGCGCAAGGCGCTGCCCACCGACCGCCACTGGATCACACTCGATGAGGAAGTCAACGCGCCGACCTGGCTGGCGCAGCCGGGCGGCAAGCTGCTGGGACTGGGCCGCCACTGGCACCTGGCCGCGCTCGCCTTCTGGATACTGAATGGCTGCGTTTACGTGGCACTGCTCTTCATCACAGGCGAGTGGCAGCGGCTCATCCCGACCTCATGGGCCATCTTCCCGGCGGCGTGGCATTCCGTCGTCACCTACGCCACGTTTCACCTGCCGCCGCCCAGCGCCTTCAATCCCTATGACCCACTGCAGCAACTGGTCTATGCGGCGGTGGTCTTTCTGCTGGGGCCATTCCTGATCGTGACGGGCGCGGCGCAGTCGCCCGCCGTGGCCGGACGCTTTCCGTGGTATGAGCGACTCTTTGGTGGGCGGCAGACGGCGCGCAGCCTGCACTTTCTGGGGCTGCTGGCGGTCATCGGCTTCACCATCGTGCATACGGCGATGGTCATCATCACGGGCTTCAGCCACAATATGGGCAAGATCGTATTGGGCAATGACCAGCAGCATCTGGGCGAGGCGGTCATCATCGGGCTGGCGATCATTGCCTTCTGCCTGCTCTTCTACGGCGTGACAAGCTGGCTCTCGCTGCGCTCCCCGCGCCGCATCCATAATGTGCTCGGCGCGCTGATCCATCCGCCGATGCGCTGGCTGGGGCATGTGACGCCGCCGCGCCAGCGCTATACGCGGGCCGACATCTCGCCCGACTTCCTGGTCAATGGCGAGCCGCCGACCAGCGAGCGCTACGAACTGATGAAGGCGCTGGGCTACGCTGATTACCGTCTGGAGGTCTGCGGGCTGGTGGCGCATCCGTTATGTCTCTCGTATGCGCAGATACGCAAGCTACCACGCCACGAGCAGATCACGCTGCACCACTGCATCCAGGGGTGGAGCGCCATCGGTGAGTGGGCGGGCGCCTCCTTCGCCGACATCCTGAAGCTGTGCGAGCCGCTGCCCACGGCGCGCTACGTCATCTTCTGGTCGCTCTCCGAGGACACCAGCGGTCGCCAGTTCTACGAGGCGCTCGACCTCGCCACGCTGCGGCGCCCGCAGACGCTGCTGGCCTACCAGCTCAATGGCGAGGACCTGACGGTGGAGCACGGCGCGCCGCTGCGGCTGCGGGTCGAGAATATGCTGGGCTTCAAGATGGTGAAGTGGCTGGAGCGCATCGAATTCGTGGAGGAGTACGCCAGCATCCGCGAGGGGCAGGGCGGCTCGCGCGAGGACAACAAGCAGTATGAGATCGAGGCCAGCATCTGAGCGTGGCGCGACCTATTGTTCCAGATCAATCCACTCATCTATCGCGATGTCCGCCTGACGGAGAATGCTTCGCTGCGTTCCAGCGGCGACCTCGCGAAGGTGAGGGACGATTGTCGTGACGATTCCGCCGCTCGTTCGCTTGATAAACTTGACGTGGCTCTCTTTCTGGCTGTGCTCGGTGAATCCGAGCGCTTCCAGTCTTCGCTTGACCTCACGGAAAGGGAGCGGTTTGAGCTGCCCCAATCTCGGCCTCAACTGAGCGGATATGAGGTGTAACGCTTGGTGTTGGCGGCTCGAAATAGAGTTCCAGCGCTTCTTTCAGATTCGCCAGCGCCGCTTCTTCCGTCTCGCCCTGGCTGGCGACATCCACCTCCAGGCATTGCGCCACGTACCAGGCGCCCTCGCGCCAGACGCTCGCGCTGAACCGTTGCTTCATTCTCGCGCCTCCTGATGCGCCAGCCGTACTCTCATCCATCCCCAGGCGGCTGGCACAATCGCATCATGGCACGGCGCCCACTTTGCTAGCTCCGCGACCCGTGATATGATGGGCCGCACATCGAGCTGGCGTTTCCGTTGCCCCGTGCGCCATGTGCGCTCATCACGAGGGTATCGCTGTGAGGCCGAACCAACCAGGCGCCCCGCCCACGTATCCAGGCGTCCCTGCTCTTCTCGACCACGCTCCTGACCACGACCAGGTTGCCGATGTGCTGGGTCGGCCTGAACCGCAAGCGGGAGCCTGGGGCTGGTGGCTGGCGCTCACCTCGCCACCAGTGCCACAACTCGCGCAGCGGACGCTCTCCGCGCGTGAACGTGAACGCCTCCGGCGTGGCCGACTGTTGAGCGCGCTCCAACTGACCGCCGTCGTTCTGACGGCGCTCATCTTGCCGCGCGGCTTCCTTCCCGTTCTGGATCCGGGAACGCTCGCTGGCGTAGCGGCCTTTGCGGTCATCCTGCTGGTGAGCATCATCCTGAATCGGCGGGGCGCAGTCGTCGCGGCGTCCACGGTGTTCACCGTCGGCCTGGCGCTGGCCATCGCCGGGTCGCAACTCGCCACGCCGGGGGATAAGATCAACTTCCAGGATCTGGCGGGCTACGACCTGCTCGTCATTCCGCTGGTCGTCGCCAGCTTTCTCTTGTCCAGCCGCGCCATTGTGCTGCTGTGGAGCGCCAGTGTGCTATTCGTCGTGCTGGACCTTGGCCTGGCGACGCACGGCGCAGCTCTGGACGCCTATCTCCCGTCCGACCTGCCGCCGTTTGCCCGCATCTATCCGGTCGCCGTCTATCCCATCATTCTGACGGCGGTCGTCGGGGTCATCTCCTGGCTGGCGGCGCGCAGCACGGCGCGGGCGCTTGCGGAGGCAGACCGCACAGCCGAGGTCGAGCGGGCGTATGCGTTGCTTGCCGACCACAACCGCCAGCTAGAGGAATCGATCGGCGCGATTCAGCAGGTACACGCCCGCGTCGCGCGAGGCGACCTGGGCGTGCGCGCCGCCATCCGCACTGGCGATCCGCTCCTGCATGTGGCGAGCAGCCTCAATCTGACCCTCGACCGCCTCGCCCGTGGAACCCTCTCCACTGCGGCCCTCACCGAGGTGGAGCATGAGATGCGGGTGCTGCACGACTATCTGGCCGACCTGGCGCATGCCAGATTGCAGAAGCCGGTGCCCAGCGACCAACTGCGCCGGTTGGCGCCGCTCGCGTTTGGCCTGGAGCAGTTGCGCGCGTCGCTCTTCCAGGCCATCCAGTCTACTCGCACCCTGACCGAGCAGGTGGGGCGCGATACTCAGGTGGTCAAAGATCATGTGCAGCGTCTGGAGGCGACGTTCCCCGCCGAACCTGAGCTGGCGTCCCAACTTCGGCGCGATGTGGAGGCGCTGTACGCCGACATCGCGCGCCTGTATCAGCATGTGGGGCAGTTCCTCTGAACTCCTTCCTCCTCAAGCCCATGCGGGCCGATGCTCTTCCCGGTGTGATGCGCCTACCCCGCTGATTGGTCGGGTGGGATGCGGTAGTAGAGGAAGAGTTGCTGGGCGAGCGCGCGCCAAAGCGGGCCAGCCGCGTCGCCACCGAAGATGACGCGGCGGGGATGATCGAGCTTGACGAGCAGCACGAAGCGCGGATGGCTGGCGGGCGCATAGCCCACCACTGAGGCATACGTCCAGCCGGGGTCATTGGGATAGGGTGTCGAGGTACCAGTCTTGGCGGCGATGCTGTAGCCCGGCAGCAGCGCCATATGCGCGTCGCTCTGGAGCGCCGACTGCGTGAGCATCTGAGTGACGGTCGCCGCTGTCTGCGGGCTGACCACCTGTTGCGCAATCTGCGGCGCGTAGGTGGTCGTGGCGCCGAGGCCACCGTCGGTGGTGACGCTGGCGACGACATGCGGGCGCATCAGCACGCCACCATTGGCCAGCGCGGCGTAGGCCTGCGTCAGTTGCAACGGCGTCACGCCGATGCTCTCGCCAAAGGCATTCTCCGCCAGCGTCAGTTCCGGGTTCTCGCCGTGGCCGCCGCCGCGCAGTCCGCGTACTTCGCCGGGTAGCCCACTGCCGGTGGTCTGCCCGAAGCCAAACGCATGCAGTGTCTGGTAGAAGTCCGCCGCGCCCACGCGCTGCGCCACAAAGACCGCCCCGACATTGGCCGAATGTTGCAGCACCTGCGTCATATTCTCTTCGCCGTGGCCATTGTGATCGAAGTTGTAGATACGCACGCCCGCCACATCGACATAGCCGGGGTCGAAGAACGTCGTCTGCGGGGTGATGACGCCCGCCTGAATGCCCGCCGCCATCGTGACCGCCTTCATCACCGAGCCAGGGTCGTAGACATCGCTGATGGCAGGATTGCTGAAGCTGCTCAGCGACGCATACTGGTAGGTGTTGGGGTCAAACGAGGTCGTGCTCGCCATCGCGATGATGCCGCCGGTGCGTGGGTCCATCACGATGACCTCGCCACCGTCCGCCGCCGTGTTCCGCACGGCGTTGGCCAGCCCCTGCTCGGCCCAGAGCTGGACGGTGGCATCGAGGGTCAGCGTCACATTGGCGCCGGGGATGGCGGCGGTCTGGCGCAGCGGGGCCAGCGCGAGGGGCTGGCCATCCTGGCTGACGCGCGTGTACAATTCGCCCGGCGTGCCGGCCAGCGCGCTATTCTCCATCTGCTCCACGCCATATTGCCCCGCGCCGTCGCTCTGGCGCACGAAGCCCAGTGTCTGCCCCGCTAGCGCGCCATCGGGATATTCGCGTGTGGAGACGGGCGCCAGCACGACACCGCCCTGCGCCTGCGCCGCGTCGATGGCCGCCTGCGCTGCTGCGCTCTCTGTGGCCGTCAGCAGCAGGGGCTGGCCATCGGCCCCCAGTAGCCGCACGTAGGCGCCGGAGACATCCATCTGCGATGCCAGCGCGGCGACCGGCAGGCCGAGCGCCTTGCTCAGCGCCTGCTCGGCTGGCCGCATCGCGTTGGTCGCGCGCAGCAGATCGGGATCGACGATGACGCTCTCGCGGGTGACGCTGACGGCCAGCGCCACGCCGTTCGCGTCGAGAATCGAGCCACGCGCGGCGGGGATGCTCAGCAGGCGCACGCTCTCCTGGGCGGCGCGGCGCGAGAGGATGGCGCCCTGTGCGATCTGCCACCAGGCCGTGCGCGCCAGCAGCCCCACCATCACCACGACGACCAGCCCCAGCAACAGCGCCTGCCGCCGCGCCATCCCAGCGATGGATGTGGCGGGCCGATGATCCTGCTGATCCGCTTCCTGGCGCATGCTTGTCCTCTCATTGATGCTGATGGGCGAGGAGCCTCATCCCCAGCCTCTCGCCTAGAGGCAGAGGGAAGTCTGGTAGGAGTGGCTAGCGGCTGACGTCATGCAGTGTGATCCACACCACGGAGGCGGGGTTAGCCGGAACCATCCCCAGCGCCCGCGCGCGCTGCTCGACATAGGCCGGGCTTTGCAAGTGGCCCAGTTGGGCGTGCAGATCGGCGTCCTGGCGGCGCAGGGTGGTCTGTCGGGTCTGCTCCTGCAGCAGCGTCTGGCGGGTCGAGGTGAGCGCCGCCACCTGGCTCAGATAGAGCAGGGCCAGCAGGCCCACCACCGCCGCGAACTCCAGCAGCATGAGGGGCCGCGGCTGCCGTGCGAAGCGCGCCCGCGCGCGTCGGGCGTCCCGCTGGAGCCAGCTCGCTCGTCGCGTCGCTGGCGTCCGTCGCACGGGAACTCTGGTGATGGGCCTCCGCATGCGCCGCCTTCCTTGTCGCCTTGCGCGCATCACATCCTGTGCGCACTACATCGGCGCCTCGGTAGACGCATGCCTGGCGCCATCCAGCGGGCGCGGCGACATAAACGCCTCCTCGGCCCGGGCGGCGAGAAGGCGTTAGAGAAGAGAGAGGGCTTGAGCAATATGGCACTGATTGGTATTATGCATGGTACGAGGAGATAAACGCGGATGAGAATCCCAGAATGCCTCCGCAGGAAGTGCCAGGCATGATCGTCAATAGGTGGGACAGTATTGAAACTATCGTTGACGACAACTACTCTTTCCCAGGGCAGACCTACATCTACATTGGAGACTTGACCTCCACTTCGTACTTTGGGAAGACTTTCTCCTATGGTCAAATCATTCAAGACCAGTTCGGCAAGTACGCGTGGGAGCCGAGCAACCATTCATCGGCGGAGTGGGTGGTCGAGAAAACGCAAACGTATCTGGATCTGTCATATGATCCTGGTTGTCCAAGTGGCAACTCACATTGCGTGACGTTGACGCAGGCGCATGCCGTGAGAAATGGCTCCGATACCTACATTGACGCATTGCCTACGAAGGCGGTGACGATGTGGACTCCAGATTGGTCCAAAGAAATGGCCTATCCAGGTCCAATTCATAACTCAGGAGGTAGTGCGTTCTTCAATAACTACCTTGCGTACACTGGATACACACCCTGAGAACGGAATCGTCGTTGATATATCGCATCGATAGCGAGCGTTCATCTGCGTCTCCAAGGTCTTTGCTCGCCAGAGGGCCGTGCTCGCAGCGTTAGCCAAGCGCAGATCGGTGATGGGAAAGCAGATGAAGTACAATCCGAACGGCGAGCGTCGTCAGCGATTGTTGCTTCGACATGGATCCTACATAATCTGTGTGCTGCTGGCCCTGCTCCTCTCCGGCTGCGCGCTTACGTCATCGGGTACTGTCTCACGCGGTCAGACAGGTGTTCATTCGGCGCCTACTTCGACAGTCACGGGCAAGTTTACGTTCAACCCGAACTACTCCATCGCTCATCCGTTTGAGTTTGCGGGCGTCTCATTTGCGTCTGGCGTCACCTACGCGCAGGCCCTGCGCCTCATCACCGACCTTGGGTTGCAACCTGTCGATTGGTGTGTTGGCGCACAGTGGGGTGGCGAGTGGCAATCATTGAGCCAACGAGCCGTATATAACCCGAATCACGGCGGTCTGAGTGTGTTCTCCACGCCAGCGGCTCCCTCCGACTGGCTTGCACGCCTGGCGGCTTCCCCGCTTGTGTATGGGGGATACAATGAAGCGCCTCATTGTCCTCTCATTCCCGTAGGAACTCCTGACCCGGCCAGAGGCGCGTTCCTTACCCCATCGGGAGATTTCACGCCTGTGAAGGTGCAGTTCGCCGTAGATGTCTCCTACGATCAGGCGCTCGATACACTTATGACGCTTGGATTCCGGCTGGGTAATCCCTGTTCTACTCCCGGAAGTTCGTCGCCTGCCAATCCAGTCGGCCAGGAGATTCCATTCTCCGTGACGCATTCGCTAGCGATTGTTACCACCTTTGCCAGTTCTACGCTCTGGCGCCAGCAGGTCACCCAAGCCCAAGGCGTACTCTCTGTGCAGGAGGGAACCCACGCCATTTGCCCGTGAGGTGGAGCGCGAGGGATGGTTCAGCGGCGATAGTCCACCTGGAGGCTGTGCGAGGCGATGAAGCGCTCCACTGTGCGGCTCATGGGGATGGTCAGCAAGCGAGTGGATTGATCGCGCCGCAGCACGAAGTTGAAGGCGGTCTGTGAATCGTCCGCCGCCGACCACAGCGGACGCGCGAAGATGGG
>DATBTW010000215.1:0-2576 GCA_036559055.1 Ktedonobacterales bacterium | reverse complement strand
GCGATGGTGTACTCTTTGCCCTTGTGACGTCAGACCCTCTGTTCTGACGCTGTCCCAATGACACCGTGTGGTCAGCTTCTCTCGCTGGTACGCCAGGAACGTGCGTCTCCGGCTGGGGGTTGGGTGAGGTCGTGCGAGCTGGATACTCGCGCGCCAGGAGGAATGTCTTGCGCCAGACCAGCCCGGAGTGGCCGCGGTCTGAGCGACTCGCTGCACGCTTGGAGGTACTCCCCTTGCAGCTTCAACTTACGAAACGCCCGCAGGCGGCTGTCGTCGCTCTCCTCGTTGCGGGTACGCTTGCCACAGGGCTGGTGAGCCTGTCTTCGCCAACTGCGCACGCGGCGTCCGCGAGCCTGCGCTACCATCGCGGCTACAGCGTCCAGGGCAGTTGGCTTTGCTATGGATGGTCGAGCGGCGCGTACCACTGCACCCAGCGCTGGCATCGGTCGGGCGGCCAACTGATCTCCGACAACCCCGGCTGGGTTCCCAACGGCGGTGGTTCATCCTCGGTTCGCATGTCCTCTACGTCCCACCCCGCTTCGACACACAACACCTTCACCGCCAGCTTCTCCTCGGCGCCAGGCAGCATCAGTCAGTGGGCCAACACGGGACGCGGCTCGTATTCAGAGCCACGCGGCAATTTCCAGGGCTATTCCTGGGGCTGGTGCACCAGTGGCGCGGCGATGATGGCGCATGACAACGTCAGTGGGCTGGGCTTCGCCGCCAACTGGACCCGCAACGCGGCGGCGCGCGGCATGGCGACGGGCTACTCGCCACGCGCGGGGGCCACGGTCGTCTTCCAGCCGGGCGTGCAGGGCGCCAGCGGTGGTGGACATGTCGGCCATGTGGTCGCCGTGTACTCCAACGGCTGGTTCCTGCTGGCGGAGACGGCGTTCTGGTGGAATGGCGGCGGCTTCGGTCGCGTGTCGTATCGCTATGCCCACGCCGGAGCGGGCGTGAGCTTCATCTACTAACCGCACCCACCCGGAGCGCCGCGGGCTGCAATCCCCGCGCCTCCAGATGGAACGCGCGATGCCCGACGCAGCAGGGACACGCCTGCTACGTCGGGCGTTGTCGTCTCTCGCCGTATCCCAATCTCCTTGCCTCTCGCATCGCGCCGTGACATACTCTGCATCAAGCTCAGGCTGGCGGCAAGAACCGCATCGCGTGGGAATGTCAGCAGTATCGTCTGGATAAGTGGAGAGGCAGGGATGATATGGCGCGCTTCAAGCTCTTCCGCTATCGTCGGCCATCGCTCAAGACCGCGCTGGGCGTGACGAAGGCCAAGCGCCGCTTCAAGACGCGCACGGGCTACTACGCCGCGACGCGCTGGATGCGCGCCCCGCGCAACATGAAGCGCCGCGCGCTGCGTCGCGTGGGCTACTATTCCGGCCCGCTGAGATTCCTGCGCTTCCTGGTCGGCAGGCGCTAGCCTCCCGACCAGTCTCACAGCACGGCGGATTCGACAGGCGTGGCGCTGAAGTCGCGTGCCGGATCGAACGCCGCCAGATGGATGGAGCCGAAGCCTTCCGGCAGCGCCACGAGGCCATCGCGCGCGTCGCCCGCCAGCAGCGCCTCCACCAGCCGCGCAGTGACGGGCGCGTGCATTACGCCGTGGCCAGAGAAGCCCGCCGCGTGCGCGAGGTTCGCCAGCCGCGTGTCGCGCCCGATCAGCGGGCTGCCATCGGGCGACATGGCGTAGAAGCCGCAGGTGGTGGCCCTGATCCCGCCGCAATTGGCGAGCGCGGGCGCGAACTCGTCGATCTGCGCCAGCAGCGCATAGGCGGCATTGTCGATGCCCACCGCGTGGTTGAATCCGTCGCGGATGGTGTCCTGATCGTCGTCGCTGAAGTCTGGCTCTGGCGTGTCGGCGCCCGCCCCACCCACCAGCAGCAGCGGGCCATCAGGTCGGGCATGCGCGCCGCGCCCTGGCCCCAGCCCAAAGACGACCATCGGCAGCCGCTCCCACGCCACCTCAGACATGATGGGCTGCGTCGGCTCGAAGTGGTACAGGTAGCGCTTGGTCGGCGCGATGGGCAGCCCCATGCCACCCAGCGCGCGGCTGACACGCGGCGCCCAGGCGTTGGTGGCGTTCACCACCCAATCGACCGCCAGCGGGCCGCGCGAGGTGAGCAGCGTGGTGATGCGGTCGCCGCGCGTCTGGGCGCCGAGCGCCGCCGTCTCGGTCATCACCTCCACGCCCAGCTCGCGGGCGCGTCGGAAGCCCTCGCCATAGATGACATGCGGGTGCAGGAAACCATCCTCTGGCCCCCACGCCGCGCCGATCAGCCGGTCGGCGTCGAGCCAGGGCCAGCGCCGCGCCACCTCCGCCGGGGTCAGCGCCTCCACCGCGACACCCTCGGCGCGCTGGCGGGCCATATTCGCCTGGCCCAGCGCCCACGCGGCCAGCGCATCGGCGCGGCGCGCAGGCTCGACCGCCTCGGGATGCTCATACAGAAAGAGGTAGCCGTTCTGGCGCATGGCGGGCTGGCGCTGCGCGGCGGGCGTGCGCAGCGCCTCGTGGAACTGGCCATACCACCACTCAGCGTAGCGCAGCCCGCGAATCGTCTCCGCCA
>DATBTW010000214.1:0-3574 GCA_036559055.1 Ktedonobacterales bacterium | reverse complement strand
GGGGTCGGCCCGACACGCGCCGCCAGAATCTCCGCCTCACTGGCGGGTGGCTGCGGCGCCCGCGCGATGGACTGGCTCGCAGATGGATCGCCCGGCTGATCTGACATGCAGGCGCTCCCTCCTTTTAACCGACGTGTTCAGCGGATGTGGTGTCGGCCCACTTCTCCAGACGGCGGACGGTATGCGCCTCGCGGAAACCAACCGCTTGATAGGTTGCCCGCGCCGGTGAGCGTCCCAGATTGGTCTCGACGGTGGCCATCTCGGCGCCGAGCGCG
The DNA here is from genome assembly GCA_036559055.1 of Ktedonobacterales bacterium. Lineage (GTDB taxonomy): Bacteria > Chloroflexota > Ktedonobacteria > Ktedonobacterales > JADMIN01 > JAKAIY01. Next base: position 3,299 of record DATBTW010000214.1, on the reverse strand, counting down.
CGGAAGCGACGCAGCAACTCCAGCAGCAGCGTCCGCGCCAGGCCGAGGCGTGTGTAGCTGGGATGCACGCCCATCGGCTCGACCTGTCCGACCCGCCGCGTCGGCGCGTACCAGCCCACACAGAAAGCCGCCAGCGCGCCATCGGGCGCCGCGATGACCAGATCGAGATCGGGCCGATACTGCGGCGTGCGGACGATGCGCTCGCGCCACGCGGTCGTCATGGAGTCCGACTTGAAGGCTGCGCGGTGCAGCTCAGCGTAGGCGGCGGCTTCGCGGGCGCCATCGAGCGGGCGCAGCGTGAATCCGGTGGGTAGCGCTGGAACTGGCGCGAGGTCGCGGAGGGCATACTCGAACTGGATGTAGCCGTTCGCATCGTCGTCCAGCGTGAAACCATGCGCCTCGACGAGCCGACGGCGCTCCAGATCGTCGTCGCGATACTCTACCGCATAGGGAAGTGGTCGCCCGCGCTCGGCGTCGCGCTCGCGGAAGCGCTGCTCGGCCCACGCGAAGAGCGCATCTTCGACCGCCTGGCGATCGGGGCCGGAGAGTTCGGGGCGGATGAAGAAGTCGAGCGCCGCCCAGTAGCATTGCCAGGCCGCCAGACCGACGATGCCCCCGCTCGCATCCTGCCAGAAGGCAGCGTCGCCCCCCGCGTGGATGGCTGGCGAGCTGAGTCGCCAGGGTAGATCGATCACATGACGGCACATCAGCGGCATCTCGTTGATGAGATCGAGCAGGCGCGGCAGATCGGCCTCGCTCTGATAGGCATGGCGCGTGGTGGTCACAGCGACGCTCCTCTTAGACGCTAGCGGCGCGCCGCTATGGCCGCGCCTGCCCGCGCGGGCGGATGATCAGCTCGCCGACGGTGGCGTGCTCGGGCTGCTCGCAGACCTGCACGACCACCCGTGCGATGTCCTCTGGCTGGAGTGGCGTGGCGCCATTGAGCATGTTCTTCAAGATGTCGGGCGGATATTCGGCCACCGCCTGGAACTCCGAGAGCACCACGCCCGGCTCGATGGCCGTCACCGCCACGCCCTGCGGCGCGGCCTCCATACGCAGCGCGTCGGCGATGGCGCTGGCCGCCGCTTTCGAGCCGCAGTATGCCGCGCCGCCCGGAGTCGTGACCACCCCGGCGATGGACGACATCACCACCACATGCCCGCGCCCGGCTGCCAGCATCGGTTTGACGCCATGCTTGAGCGTCAGCAACAGGCCAAAGACGTTGGTATCGAGCATCGCCTTCCAGCGCGCCGTGTCGCCATCCACCAGCGGCCCGCGCCCGCCAAACCCGGCATTGGCGACGAGGATGTCGAGGGCGCCCCAGCGCTCCAGCGTCTGGCGCACGGCGGCCTCCACCTGCGCTTCGTCGCGCACATCGCAGGCGACCACCTGTATCTCGCCAGCCTGCGCTCCAGCCTGCGCACCGTGCTGCGCGATCTGCTCGGCTAGCGCATGCAGGCGATCCACGCGCCGCGCCGCCAGCGTCACCCGCGCGCCCCGCAGCGCCAGCGCCTCGGCGATGGCGGCGCCAATGCCGCTGCTCGCGCCCGTCACCAGCGCCACCTGCCCTCGAAGGTCGCGTATCTCGCTCATAGATGATCGCTCCTCTGCCATTGGACGACGCGCCGCCTGACCCGCCACGGCGAACCTCAGAAGGCGCCGACTCCGACTATACCACGCTCCGCGCCCACCGCTGCGTCCTCAGCCAGCAAAATTGCGTAGATGCGCCTCGCCCCCTTGTAATCTATGGAACATTCGTTCTATACTCAGACCACAAGCGATTGGCGCATCCTCTCCCGGCGATCAGCGGATGGGGAACCGACTGACGCACGGAACCTTTCGCCGTTATCCTGGCGCCATACGCACCCTCGCGTATGGTTCGGCGCGGTTGCCCTCCTTCCGCGTCGGCCGGGGTGTCGTGTCCTCTCGCGACACCCCGGCGTTGGCGCAGGCGATCATCCCAAACGGCCCATTCCGCCCCTGTGATACAACAAGGCGGTCACGCCTGCTCGTCCGTCCACTCCGAAAGGCCCGCCCGCCGCATGTCGCAATCCACCCCGCCGCCCGATCTGCCAGCGAGCCTGCGCGATGCGCTGCGTGACGCCGCCTGGGAGGTGGTGGAGATTGGCATGTCGGGCGCGCAGGTCTGCCGCGTGATGACGCCGGGCCAGCCGCCGCGCTACCTCAAATTCGCCAGCGGGGCGCATGTGCGCGAGCTGCGCGCCGAGCGCGACCGGCTGCAGTGGCTCCAGTCGCGCCTGCCTGTCCCCGCCGTCTGCGGCTGGGCCGAGGCTGGCGACGATGGCCCGGCGGACGCCGACGAGCGTGATGAGCGGGCGCGCGGCTGGCTGCTGCTCTCGGAGGCGCCGGGGCGCATGGCCTGCGATGCCGCCTTCATGGGCGACCCTCAGCGCGTTGTCGAGCTGCTGGCTGCGGGGCTGCGCCGCCTGCACAGCCTCGACATCGCCGCTTGCCCCTTCGACGCGCGGCTCGATTATCGGCTGGCGCAGGCGGCGTGGGTGATTCGCGCGGGCATCGCGGATGTGGAGGCTGTACGCCATGATCTCGGCGTCAGCGCAGAGGAGCTGCTGGCGCGGCTGATAGCGACTCGCCCGGATGAGCCGACAGCCGATCTGGTCTTCACCCACGGCGACTATTGCCTGCCGAACATCCTGCTCGACGCCGACTGCTCCCGCGTCAGCGCCTATCTCGACTGGGGACGCGCAGGCGTGGCCGACCGCTATCAGGATCTCTCCATCGGAGCGCGCAGCGTGCGCCACAACCTGGGCGACGAGTGGGGCGAGCGCTTCCTGGCCGCCTACGGTCTCGTCCCGCTGGATCGCGCCCGCCTCGACTGGTACGAGACGCTGGACGAGCTATTCTGATGGCTCCCACCCCAACCCCACTTTCAAGGGTAGGTTTTCGCGGGGCGCCGATCTTAATCCTGGCAATCCTGCGTATCGGCGGTGACTGGCGCCGAGTGGGCGATGGCGACTGTGAAGCGCTCGCGGTCATTCAGCGTCACCTGGCTGATGCGGGCGCCGCGAAACTCGAAGGCAATGGCGCCGCTCATCTGTCTGCGGGACGCAGGTTCGTCGGGCGCTTGCCAGCTCAGCAGGTAGCGCAACGCCAGACCCTTCGGCTGCGGAAATGCGACGTACCCGTCCAGGCGCACTTCTGGATAGGATGGGGCGCGGCCCAGCAGGTAGGCGCGGCTGGCCGCCCTGCCACGCGTTGGCTCGGACGGCGGCCCATGGCGCAGCCCCGACGCGCCAGAGGGGTACATGCGCAGATCGTCC
>DATBTW010000213.1:0-3185 GCA_036559055.1 Ktedonobacterales bacterium | reverse complement strand
GGTTCTCGCATCATCATCTTCTCCTTGATGCTCGTACTCGTGTCACCTCCTTCTCGCTCTGCCGCAAGAAAGCGGTCATGCTCCCGTCGCCCGCCATAGCGCGCAGGCGATGCGCTACATCAGCACGCCATCGGAGATGGTCAGCACGCGGTCGGCGAGGGAGACGACGACGTTGTCATGCGTGGCGACCAGCATCCCGATGCCCTGCTCATGCGTGATGCGCCGCAGCAGCGCCGCGATCTCGCGTCCGGTCGTGGAATCGAGGTTGCCGGTCGGCTCATCGGCGACGACGAAGCGCGGCTGGTGGGCCAGCGCTCGCGCCAGCGCCACCCGCTGCTGCTCGCCGCCCGATAGCTCCAGCCCGCGATGCTTGGCGCGCGGCCCCAGGTGCACCATCTCCAGCGCCGCCAGCGCCTGGGCGGCCCGCCGCTGCGGATCAATGCGCGCCAGGCGCAGCGGCAGCTCGGTGTTCTCCTGCGCGGTCAGCAGCGGGAAGAGGTGCGCGTTCTGGAAGAGGATGCCCACCTGCTCGCGTCGCAGGATCGCCCGCGCCGTCTCATTCAGCCGCGCCAGATCGTGACCCAGCAGGTTGACCTGCCCCTGCGTCGGCGAGTCGATGCCCGTCAGGATGTTGAGCAGGGTGGTCTTGCCAGAGCCAGAGCGCCCGCGTAGCGCCACCATCTCGCCCGGCTGCAACATCACATCGATGCCTCGCAGCGCGTGCACGATGCCGCTGCCAGCCTTGAAATCGCGCGTGATGCCGTGGCCGACCACGATGGGCGTCGCCGCATCCGCGCGCTCTGGGTTCGTCATCGCCATGCTCACGACTCCTTCTCGCTGTTCTCGCTGTTCAGCGCGGGCGCTGGATAGCTCGGCGTTGGCGGCGGCGGATAGGCCGACGCGGCATCGACGACCTCAGGCGCCGCCGCCTCCTCAGGCCAGATCTCCACATGATCGTCGAGGATACGCACATCGGCGCGCCCATTGAATGGCACGCGCATCAGCGCTTCATGCGGGAGCTGGAGCCGTCCCACGCGGTCGATCAGGATGGATTCGCGGTGTGTCTCGCTGGGCAGGCCGATCACCGCGCTGGCGGCCCCGGTTCCGGCGAGCGCGCCAGCGGCGGTCAGCGGCGCATCGCGGCGCACGGTCTCGGTGCTGGTGCGGCCATCGCGGATGGCGATGGTGCGGTCGGCGCTCGACGCCACGTTGATGTCGTGCGTCACGATCAGAATGGTCAGCCCCAGCTCGCGGTTCAGCTCGCGCAGCAGATCGAGTACCTCGCCCGCCGTCGTCGAATCCAGCTCGCCGGTCGGCTCATCGGCGAGCAGCAGCGTCGGCGCGTTGGCCAGCGCCACGCAGATCGCCGCGCGCTGCTGCTCGCCGCCAGAGATCTGATGCGGCTGCTTGTCGCTCAGCCCCGCGATACCCGTGCGCTCCATCAGCGCGCGGGTGGTACGGGCGCGGGCGCCAGCATTGACGCCGCCGAGCATCTGCGGCAGCGCGATATTCTCGGCCACGCTCAGCTCTGGGAGCAGATTGCGCCCCGACTGCTGCCACACATGCCCGACGGTGAAGCAGCGGTAATTGGTGCGTTGCAGGTCGTTGATGCGGGTGAGGTCGGCGCCCGCTACCACGCAGCGCCCCGCGCTGGGCGTGTCGAGCGCGCCGAGCAGGTTGAGCAGCGTCGTCTTGCCCGATCCTGAGGCGCCCACCAGCGCCACCATCTCGCCCGGCGCGATCTCCAGATCAAGCCCCTGGAGCGCCACGACCTCCACATCGGTCGCCGAATAGATTTTGACCAGGTTCTCACACGTCACCAGCGCAGTATCCATGCGGATTCCTCCCTCCCTCGCGCTCAATCTTCGTTCAGTCTTCATTCAGGCGCAGCGTCTGGCCGAGCGAGAGCCGCGCGAGCGCTGCCATCGTGAGGATGAGGGCCAGCGCGCAGATGACGACGAGCGCAGCCAGCGCCAGCCCCAGCGTCGCGCCTGGAATGACCACCTGCGCGGGCGGCACATTCGGCGTGCGAGTGAAGTTTCCACTGGTCGCCAACTCCACGAAGATCAGCATGGGCAGCGCCGTCAGCGCCAACACCCAGCCCAGCAGAATGCCCAGCGCGCCGCCCGCCAGATAGACAATCGCCTGCTCCCATATCAGCATGCCGCGTATCTGGCGCGGGGTCGTGCCCAGCGCGCGCAGCACGGCGAAGTTCACCAGCCGCCCGCGCGCATTCAGCCATGAGCCGACCCAGATACCGATCAGCGCCAGCAGCAGCGCGATGGCCGCGCCGATCAGCAGCGTATTGGCGAACTCGATCTGGAGCGGATTGTTGCGCTCATCCTCGGTGATCTGGCGCGCATCCAGTAGCCCGCCCAGCGCCAGAGTGCCGGAGCCGAGCGCCTTGCGCACGCTGGCCAGCGAGGCGTCGTCGCCGCGTGTGGCCAGCCAGACGTAGTTGGGCGCCAGCGTAGCGTTGAGTATGGGCGTGGTGAGATCGTGATGATAAACAGCAGCGTAGCTGGCGTAGTCGGCCAGCACGCCGCCATCGCCATCCACGCCCTGACCCTGGTAGCTGCCATAGACGCCGGGCAGATGCGCTACATGGCCCACCGCGATGAAGCCCATGCTCCGTCGCCCGAAGCCCGGCGGCAGCAGCGAGAAGGCTGCCCCTGGCGACAGTTGTAGCGCCTGCCAGGTCGTGTCATCCACGATCGCGGGAACGGTATCGTTGGCGATGCCGTTGGCGCGCGCCGCGTCGAGCTGAGCCATCAGGCTGCTCAATGACTGGTCGCTCTCGGTGGCGGACCACCGCGCGCTCTGGGCGAAGGTCGCGGCGTCTACCACTGTGAGTTGTATGGGGAAGCTGCCTGCGCCGGGGCCAGGGTCGAGGTGCGCGGCATAGCCAATCGACGCGGCGGTGACGCCCGGAATCGCCGCGTATTGCGTCGTCAGCGCGGCGGCGCTCGGCTGCACGGCGGAGCCGCTCATGCTGGGCAGCGAGCCACTGAAGTCGGCGCCCGCATGGTACGACGCGACATCCACCAGGCGCTGCGCCTGCGAGGCGCTGTAGACCAGGGTGAAGAGCGTGAAGGCCGTCGCCAGCGCCAGCAGCAGCGTCATGCGAATCGGCTGCTTGGGCGCGCGGGCCATCTGCGTCAGCGCCAGCATGGAGGTCGCCCCGC
>DATBTW010000212.1:0-12744 GCA_036559055.1 Ktedonobacterales bacterium | reverse complement strand
ATGGCGGAGGCGCAGCGCATGGGCGTCACGTCGCTGGACAAAAACGCGATTGGACCATCGACGGCGCTCGGCACGCAGAACATCTCGCTGTTGCAGCTCACCAACGCCTACGGGGTCTTCGCCGACCAGGGCAAACATGTTTCGCCGCGTTCCGTGCTGGAGATCGTGGACGCCTACGGTGTCATGCGCTATAAGGCCTCGGATCCCACGCCTGCGCAGGTGCTCAGCCCACAGGCGGCCTATGAGATGACCTCGATCCTCACGGATTCCAATGCCCGCATCCCGGACTTCAACTTCAGCAACCCGCTGGAGTTCGATGAAACTGGCGGTAATGCGCCCGATAATCAATTGGGCTTCCCCGCTGTCGCTGGCAAGACGGGTACGTCGCAGGGTATCAATGGGCCGCGCGATATCGTGACGATGGGCTATTCGCCCTACATGGCGCTCGGCGTGTGGGCGGGCAATTCAGACTCCTCCGACCTGCATGCCGTCATCGGTATCGCTGGCGCTGGCTACATCTTCCACGACATCATGGAGTACGCGATCAAGACCTACAAGTGGCCGAAGGGAACGCAGTTCCCGATTCCACCAGATATGGCGCGCGGGGTGTTCAACTGCACGACGGGCCTGGCGCCTTACGCTGCCACGACGACCGGGCCATGTCCTGTTGATCCCAACTCGCAGCATCCGATTCCAACGTATGCCGGTTATGGGTACCAGCCACAGCCGAACACAGACTGGTACATCCAAGGGCAGCCGTGGGTGCACTCGTGACGTGGCCCACGGCAGAGCGCGCAAGCTGAAACGAGCAGGCCAGGAGCGACGACCCCATGCGGGCAGCCGCTCCTGGCCTGTCTGTGTGTGTGTGTGGCGCGGGAAGTTGGAGTCGCGGCCATAAATGGCCGACGCACGCGACGACGGGGCATGAATGCCCTTGCGTGCGTCGCCTGCGGCGGCTATCTCCTACGGCCTTTCAAGGCCGCCGTTGGCGTGCTCCGGCCCTTCAAGGCCGAGAGCACGGCCCTCACCGCTACGCGACTTCCTCGCCAGTGGCTCCTCCTCTCCCTCTGGGAGAGAGGCCCATCGGTGAGGTTGCGCGCCCTCAGTTCAGGCGTTGCGCGGCGGGGGTGAGGCGGTCGTCGAGGGCGTCGAGCAGCGCGGCGGCTCCTGCCTGCTCTGGCCGCGCGGCGGGGGGATAGGTGATGGGCAGCGTGTGGCGCCTGCGCGGCGTGGCGCGAGCGGCGCGGAAGAGCGTCACCGCGATCAGCACCAGCGCCAGCGCGGCCAGCGCGCCGAGGATGGCGGCGATGGTGGGCGTCAGCGTGGGGCGCTGCTGGGGTAGCGGCTCCACGCGCGCCTCGGCCTGCGCCCAGCTCGCGTAGGGTTGCGCGCCCTTGAACTGCGGATAGGTTTTCAGCAGCGTCGCCAGCTCGGCTGAAGAGCGGCGCCAGTGGCCGGGATAGGCGGCGGCGTAATCGCTGAAGGCGCGCTCCCAGGCCACCTCGAACGTGCCTGGTCGTGTATCCACCTTCGCCTTCGCCAGCAGCCGTCGCGCGCTGTCGCTGGAGCGCAGGAAGGCTGTGATGCCCTGGTTGTCTGGCCCGCCGAAGCTGACGACTCCTACGATGCGTCCGCTGGCATCGAGCGCCGGGCCGCCGCTGTCGCCATGCTCGACGTTGCCGCCTACCTGGATCAGCGCCGAGCCATCGGTATTGGTCTTGATGGCGCTGACACTGGCCAGATTGAATGATGGCGTCAGCAGGTTGGTGGGATCATTGTTAGCGTCGCCGTTGCCAGGGAAGCCGATGATGGTCAACGTATCGAGTGGCGCCACGCCGGTCGAGTCGTCGAGCTGGATGGAGGGCGTGTTCTGCTCATCCACATGCAGCGCCGCCAGGTCGTCGTGGTCGAAGTCGCTGGTCGACAGGATGCGCGCCTGCTCGTGCGGCGCGCTCATCATCGCCTTGAGCAGATCGGCGCTATCGCTCGCCTTGCTGACCAGCGGGCCGCTGAATCCCGTGTCGCGCCAGACATACGAAGTGGGCGAGTCGAAGGCGGTGGTGTAACCAATGCCTGTCAACTGCAAGAAGCCGTTGCCGATGTCACCCGCAGCGATGGCTGGCCCGAAGCCAAAGCAGGGGGAGCCATTCAGCGCAGCGGCGATATCGGCCTGCGCTGCGGGGTCGGCCAGCAACTGCTGCTCCAGCGTATCGTGATCGACATCGATGACGTGGTCGGCGGTGAGGATGTCGCCATGCGCGCTGACGAAGGCTCCGGAGCCGAGCACGCCCTCGCTGTAGCCTTTCGATCCATGTGGCAGTGTCACCGACTGGCCGCAGACATTGATCGTGATGTGGCTATTGTAGAGCGTGGCGATGCGCACCACGGCGGGCACGGCGATGTCCACCGCGCGCACTACGGGATCGCTGAGCCGTCCGCCCGGCGCCCGCCCGCTGGGGGCCTGTGGGCCGTGCTGGCGCGCCTGCTGCGGTCCCTGCGCGTGCGCCACGCCAAGCGCAAAGCCGCCCAGCGTCAGAGTCAGCAGCATTGCCAGCAGCGCAGCCATGGATGCGGTCACGACGCCTCGCACGCGCGCAGGCGCCACGGGTGGGTGTGTCATCTCGGCGATTACCTCAGCAGTGACATCCAGGGAAACTGATAGATCCTTCAGGCTGGGCGCGCATGGGAACGGGATCGAGACGGGATCGAGACGGGATTGAGCCATATCTGCGCATGGCCGGGAAAGTGGAGCGATTATACCAGAGGAGTCAGAGGAGGGGAAGGGGCATTTTGCACAAGAGCGGCAGAGTGTGAGGCGGCTGTGATCGCAGCCGATGCGGAAATCAAGCGCATGGCGCTCACCCTCAGCGCGCCTGCGAGCAGGCCAGGGGATAAGCGCCATTTGGGGGATAGCGCGCCGAGGTTAGCGGCGCACGCGCTCGTAGCACGAACTGCAATACACTGGCTTATCCGTCTTGGGGACGAATGGCACTTCGGCCTCGCCGCCACACTCAGCGCAGACGGTCTTGAACATCTCGCGGGGCGCGCGCTCGCCACTGGCGCGAGCCGACGCCATCGACGCGCGGCGGGTGGCGCGGCAATCAGGGCAGCGACCCGGCTCGTTCATCAGGCCCTTCAGTTGATAGAATTCCTGCTCACCTGCGCTGAACACGAATTCCTGGCCGCACTCGCGGCACCGCAGCGTTTTGTCCTCGTACATGGCTGGTGTGGCCTCCTCATGCGCGTCTGCCGCTCGGCGAATGGAGTACGGCAGCGCGCCCTCCGCTCTTGCGATGGGCGCTGGGTGATTGGGGAGTCACCCGCGCTCTGCGCGCCGCTGGTCATGTCCACCGTGGCCGCCAGTCAGCGCGCGCAAGCAGCACGCCTGTGAAATACCCCGCAAGGATACACCAAGACGCCACGCTTTACAACCCCATAACTGCGTTTCACCTCACATTTGCCTGACATGAGCGTCATATTCAGCGTCGCGCGCTGCATCTGCGCCGCCGCGAACCAGCCAGAATTAGCTCGTGAGCGCCGTGTGAAGGCGAGGTTAGAGAGAAATTGGCGCCCGTCATTCGTCAGCAGACCCTGACGAATGACGGGCGAGAGGTGGGATGCGATGGGACTGGCGCCGAGCGGCTAGGCGTCGTAGTACATCGCGAACTCCAGCGGGGTGGGGCGCAGACGCACCTCAGCCGCTTGCTCGCGCTTCAACTCGATATACTTCACCAGCAGGTCGCTGGTGAAGACGTCGCCCGCCAGCAGGAACTCGTGATCCATCTCCAGTGCGGTCAGCGACTCGTCGAGCGAGCCAGGCACCGAGCGAATCTCGGTCTTCTCCTCCGCGCACATATCATAGATGTTGCGGTCGAGCGGGCCAAAGCCACGCTCCTCCGGAAGGAGGCCGCGCTTGATGCCGTCCAGTCCGGCCTGCAGGATCGCCGAGAAGGTCAGATACGGGTTGGCGGTGGGATCGGGCGGGCGGAACTCGATGCGCTTGGCCTTGGGATTCTCCGAGTACATCGGGATGCGCACGGCGGCAGAGCGATTGCGCTGCGAGTACACCAGGTTGACGGGCGCTTCGTAGCCAGGCACCAGGCGGCGATAGCTGTTGGTGCTGGGGGCCGCGAAGGCCAGCACGGCGGGCGCGTGCGTCAGCAGGCCGCCGATGAACATGCGCGCCATCTCCGAGACGCCCGCGTAGCCGCGCTCGTCGGCGAAGAGCGGCTTGCCATCGCGCCAGAGACTGACGTGGACGTGCATGCCCGAACCGTTGTCGCCGAAGATCGGCTTCGGCATGAAGGTGACGGTCTTGCCGTTGCGCCGCGCCACGTTCTTGACGATGTACTTATACAGCAGCAGGCGGTCGGCCATCGTCAGCAGCGTGTCGAAGCGCATGTCGATCTCGCACTGGCCGCCCGCGCCGACCTCGTGATGCTGCGCCTCGACTGCGATGCCAGCCTCTTCGAGCGTCAGCGCCATCTCCGCGCGCAGGTCTTGCAGCGTATCGGCGGGCGCGACCGGGAAGTAGCCTTCCTTCGAGCGCATGCGGTGGCCGAGGTTCGGGCGATCATAGGTGCCGACGCGACCGGTGTTCCAGTGCGCCTCTTCGCTATCTACAAAGACGGACTGCTCATTGGTGGTCGAGCGGAAGCGCACCTCGTCGAAGACGAAGAACTCAGCTTCGGGGCCAAAATAAGCGGTGTCGGCGATGCCGGTGGAAAGCAGGTGCTTCTCGGCCTTGCGGGCGATGTAGCGCGGGTCGCGGCTGTAGGGTTCGAGGCTGCCGGGCTGTGCGACATCGCAGACGAGGCTGAGCGTGGGGACGGCCGTGAATGGATCGAGGACAGCGGTGGAGGGGTCGGGAATCAGGAGCATGTCGCTCTCATTGATTTCCTGGAAGCCGCGAATACTGGAGCCGTCGAAGCCGATGCCTTCGTCGAACGCCGCGACATCGAATGAACTCATGGGAACGCTGAAATGCTGCCACGTGCCGGGGACATCGGTAAACTTGACATCAACCATGCGGACGCCGTGGTCTTTGGCGAACCGCACCACCTCATCGGGTGTCATGGCCATACTACCCTGCTTTCGCTCTCGAACTCGCTCGTCACAGGCGCTGGCCGGTGGCGGGCCACACTCGTATGCGGGAACATCTGCTGTCGCTCGCATCGTAGAGCGTCGGCGCTCTCCCCTGCGGATTGTTTGTGGCAGGTCGCACATCATCGTTCTCCCGACCTGTCCTTATATAAGAGTGTATCGCAGGCGTCTCGCCGCTCACAGGGGCAAGTTCACCAGAGACCGCCAGGGGTGATTGTGCAGGTTGCACAGTCGCTAGGCCAAATTGGCGTCCTGGGCTATGACTTTTGGCGTGGCTCGACCAGCCCGCGCGCTGTGGTACAACGCATGCGACAACTCAGGTGTATGGCGCATGGCTGGCGCACGAGCGGCGCTGTTGGTGAGAGAAGGACGACGGCATGACCCCCGACGATGTGACGCAACCTTACACACCGCGACCAGAGCAGTCGCCCAACTGGCCCGCCTACGAACCCCTCACTGCGCCGTCGCGCGCCATCAGCCAGCGCCAGCCGCGCCCTCGTGGCGGCTGCCTGTGGAGCGTGGCAGGATTCGTGGTGGGAGCCATCCTGACGGCGGTGATCGCGTTGGCGGCGCTGGCGCCTGCTCCCGCGCCCAGCGTCGCCGCCCAGCCCAATGGCGTGGCGCTGACCGTGACCCTCACCGATACGCTGCTCACCCAAGCCATCGGTTCCAGTGTCGATGCGGGGACTGGTTCGCTGGCGCAGGCGCGCGCGCACATCCAGGCCAGTGGGCAGATCGTCGTCAGCGGGCAGCTTGCGGGGTCGTCGGGCGCCGGAAGCGCCGTGACCATCGTGACGCAGCCCTACGTCAGCCAGCATACGCTGGCGGTCAGGGTGCTGCGCGTAGCCTATGACGGCGTGGCGCTCCCCACCTCACTGCTCGACTCCATGCGCGATCAGATCAACGCTAGCCTGGCGCGCTCCAGCCAGGTTTCGCTGGGGGTGGGCAAGACGCTGGAGGTCAGCGGCGTGAGTTGCTCCAATGGCGCGATGACGCTGACCTATACGCCAGTGCATTCGTAGTGTGACGAGGAACCTCTCCCCATGCCCTCGTTCACTCGGCGGGCTGGCGCTCTTGGGGGTAGCGACCGTAGAGGGTGGCCAGATGCTTAAGCCAGGCGGCGCGCTGCGGTGTCAGCGCATCGGATGAGAAGCGCCATTCCCAGTTGCCATCTGGACGCGAAGGGAAGTTCATGCGCGCCTCGCTGCCCAGGTTCAGCGCGTCTTGCATGGGGATGAGCGCGAGCTGCGCCACCGAGGCGTAGGCCGCGCGGATCATGCCATCCACGATGCCCTTCGGCGTAACGCCCAGATAATCCAGCGCGAACTCGCGCTCGTGCCCCTCGCTGGCCTCGAACCAGCCGCGCGTCGTGTCGTTATCGTGCGTGCCAGTGTAGACGACTGTGTCGGGCACATAGTTGTGCGGCAGATCGTGATTCTCGGCGGTCGCGCTGAACGCGAACTGGAGCACGCGCATGCCGGGAAATCCCAGCTCTGCCTGCAATGCTCGCACCTCTGACGTGATGACGCCCAGATCCTCGGCGATGAAAGGCGCATCGCCCAGCGCCGCGCGAATAGCGTTGAACACTTCGGCGCCCGGCCCCGGCTCCCACGCGCCTTTTATGGCGGTCGGCTCTTCGGCGGGTACCGACCAGTACGCCTCGAAGCCCCGGAAGTGATCGAGCCGGATGATGTCGTAGATGCGCAGCGCCTGTCGCACACGATCCACCCACCAGCCATAGCCCGAGTCTCGCAGCACATCCCAGCGGTAGAGCGGATTGCCCCAGCGTTGCCCAGTCTCACTGAAATAGTCAGGCGGCACGCCGGCGACGGCGGTGGGCTGGCCCGCGCTATCCAGCTCGAAAAACTCCGGGTGCGACCACACATCGGCGCTGTCGTGCGCCACGAAGATGGCCAGATCGCCGATGATCTGGATGCCGCGCGCGTGAGCCGCCGCGCGCAGAGCGTCCCACTGGCGGAAGAAGACGAACTGTGCGAAGGTGTGCAGCTCGATCTCGCTGGCCAGCAGGCGACGCGCCTCGGCGCGCGATTGTGGGCTGCGCTGAGCGTAGCGTGTGGGCCACTCGACCCAGGAGCGCTGGCCATTGGCTTCCTTGAGTGCCATGAAGAGCGCGAAATCTTTGAGCCAGCCTGTGTTCTCATTGCAGAAGCGCACATACGCCTCGCGCAGTGGATGTTGTGGATGCTCGCGGAAACGCGCGCTGGCCTGGCGCAGCATCGCCATCTTCCATGGCACGACCTCGCCATAGTCCACCCGCTGCGCAGGGAACATGGGCGCATCTGCCAGCGCGTTGGCGGGCAGCAGATCGTCCTCCACCAGCCGCTCCAGCGAGATGAGCGAGGGATTGCCCGCGAAGGCGGATAGCGCGGCGTAGGGCGAATTGCCGTAACCGGTGGGGCCGAGCGGTAGCGTCTGCCAGAACCGCTGGCCGGAGTCCACCAGAAAGTCGAAGAAGCGCTCAGCGCCCGCCCCCAGATCGCCGATGCCATAGGGGCTGGGAAACGAGGTGGGATGCGCGAGGATACCGCCAGCGCGTGGCCACTCCATAAGTTGACAGCTCCTCTGAAGCGGTCTGACGGGACGGTGTCGGTGGTGTATGCGGAGTCTGCGTCGGACAGCGCATCTGCCAGTGTACAAGCGCGCCGTGCGACTGGTCAAGCCATGCCGCCAGCGGGCGCTTCCAGCCGCGGCGTCTGGTCGGCCAGCGTGTGGATGGCTCCGGACAGCAGGTCGCGCGTCACGCGCGCGAGCGCGGGCCACGCCAGCGCGCCGAGTTTGGCCGCGTCGTCGGATAGGCGCAGATCACACCCTTGCTGGCGCCGTCGCGCTGGACTGACCAGACAGCAGCAGCCGGTTCGTATTCCAAACAGGCACGCTACCTGCTTCACGCTGGCATAAACGAGCGGCATCGCGTATGTTGTAGTGCAAACATCGCACAGAGAATGGCGCGATGCTGTACAAGAGGAGCTGTGGTCAATGGCGGACGTACGGTTCGAGCATGTGTACAAACGCTATGGCGAGAATCCCCCCGTGATCACCGACTTGAACCTGCATATCGAGGATCATGAGTTTCTCGTGCTGGTCGGCCCGTCTGGTTGCGGAAAGAGCACCGCGCTGCGCATGATCGCCGGTCTGGAGGAGATCAGCGAGGGAACACTCTACATCGGTGAACGCGTCGTCAATGATGTCGCGCCCAAAGACCGCGACATCGCGATGGTCTTCCAGAACTACGCACTCTACCCGCACATGTCGGTCTTCGACAACATGGCCTTCAGCCTGAAGTTGCGCGGCACTCCCAAGGAGGAGGTTGCCGCGAAAGTCAATCGGGCCGCCGACATGCTGGGCATCAAAGACTACCTGCCGCGCAAGCCAAAGGCGCTCTCTGGGGGCCAGCGACAGCGCGTGGCGCTGGGGCGCGCGCTGGTGCGCGAGCCACAAGTCTTCTTGCTCGATGAGCCACTCTCCAACCTTGATGCCAAGCTGCGTGTGGCCACCCGCACTGAGATCGCGCGGCTGCACCAGACCACCAAGACCACGTTCGTCTACGTGACCCACGACCAGGTGGAGGCCATGACGATGGGCGACCGCATCGCCGTTCTAAATGCGGGTCTGATTCAGCAGCTTGGCTCGCCGCAGGAACTCTATGACCGTCCCGCCAACCTCTTCGTCGCCGGGTTCATCGGCAGCCCGGCCATGGATTTCTTCGACGGCATGGTCAAGCGCACCGCCGATGGCGCCACGCTGACCATTGGCGGGCGCACGGTGACGCTGACTGGCCAGAGCGCCGCGTCGGCATCGAATGCCGCATTCAGCGGCGAGCGCAAGGTGATCGCTGGTGTGCGGCCAGAGGACTTCCGCCTGGGGGCGGATAGCGAGCCGAATTCGCTCATCGGCACAGTCGATGTGGTGGAGCATCTGGGCAATGAGCAGTTGATCTACATGCAGTCTGAGGGCGTCTACACCTCCGAGCAGTCCGAGATCAAGGGGCTGACCGCGCGCATCGCGCCCGATGCGGTCGTGCAGCATGGTGAAAAGGTCGCCGTGGTGGTCGATGCGGCGCGCGTCCACCTCTTCGACGCCGATACCACCAAGCGACTCTAACCATTCGCCGCATCGGCCCGCAGGGGTCGGATGAGAGCCTGCCGCTGATCACTGCGGCAGGCTCTCCTTCTCGTGTGACGTGAGGGATTCGACACGGAGGGATGGTGGACTCCATGCGCGTACGTCAGTTAGCCATGACGCCTGACCTCGCCGTTGAGGCGGGAGAAGCGTTGGCCAAGCGGATGCGCGGCGCCTACGTGCCACTGGCGCTGGCAGGCGTGCTGCCCCGTCGGCGGTGGCGGCGCATCAAGCGGGCGCTCGACCTGACGCTGACGGCGCCGCTGCTCGTCTGCGCGGCGCCGCTCCTGCTTGCCGTGAGCCTCGCCGTACGGGTACGATACCATAGGCGCGCTATCGTCGCGCTGGTGTGCGCCACACGCGGAGGCCGCGCCTTCCGCCTGCGTCAGCTTGGGGCGAACGATCTCGCAGCCCAGCGGCCTGACGCCTGGCTGAGCGATGGGCGCGTGTCGCGGGCGCCTGCGTTGCTGAGCGTGCTGGGCGGCGCGATGAGCCTGGTCGGAACAGCGCCCTGGTGTGTCGAAGCCTTTGACGGGCGGCCAGCGAGCGAGCTGGCGCGGTTGAGTGTGCAGCCAGGCCTGCTGCGATTGCGCCCCGTTGGGCGGCTGGGGCGGCTGGCGCGCACGCAGGCCGAGGCCGAGTTGCGCTACGTCACCGCAGGCTCGCTGTGGATGGACATCGAGCAAATAGCGGGCGCCGCGCTGGCGCCACATCGCCGCTTTCTGTGAGCAGAGCGCCTGAGTGAACGTAGGTGATTGGGGGGAACGCGGGCGGCAGGCTCACGACATCGTTCCGTGACACGGTTTGGCGCATGCGACGTGAAGACGCGCTGCGCCTGGAAGGGACACAGCGCCATGATTACGCGCCTCGCACGAGTCACCATCGTCGTTCGTGATCAGGATGAAGCGCTGGCCTTCTACACCGAGAAGCTGGGATTCGAGAAGCGCGCCGATGCGTCCTTCGGCCCCGGAGCGCGCTGGCTGACGGTGGCTCCTCCCGGTCAGCGCGAGCTGGAGGTGGTGCTCCAGCAGCCACTTGAATCTATGCACGGCGAGCAGGGCGCGCAGGATATGCTGGCAAGCGTGGGCAAGAATCCTACCTGGGTGCTCTACTCGACCGACTGCCAGTCTGACTACGGCCAGTTGGTCGAGCGCGGCGTCACCTTCGTCTCGCCGCCCACGGAGCAACCCTATGGACTCGAAGCAGTTCTGATCGACCTCTACGGCAACAGCTACAGCCTGTTGCAGCCAGCCGAAGCGATGGGCTGAGCCAGCCAGCCATCGCCTGCTCCCGGCTCCAGTCATGGGCGTCTCGTTGAGGCGCTCGCCAGGCCTGACCTCGTTGCGGCGTGCGCCTGCGGGGCCGGAAGCTTGTTTGATAGGTATCATACCTGCCCCGTTTGCGTTTAACCGGGGCGGCGCATGACCATCACACCAGGACACTTGTAGAGCGACCTTTCTGTACCCTAAGATAGGTATCATGAAGACTTTACGCGCGGTTCAGGGTTACATGCTGCGGCGAGCGCCCACACTCCTCTTCGGGATGGCGCTGATTGTCATTTCCAACCTGATTGCTCTCGTACCACCGCTCATTTTGCAGGATGTCATCGACGGGCTGGGCCGCCACATTGACCCCGGCAGCCTCACCCGCTACGCCCTGCTGATCGTGGGGATCGCGCTGTTCGCCAGCGTCTTTCAGTTCGCGGCGCGCTTCGTCGTCAACTCCGTCTCGCGGCGGGTGGAGTACGAGATGCGGCGCGACCTCTTCCGGCATTTCCAGCGGCTCGATCTGGCCTACTTCCAGCATCGCAAGATTGGCGATCTGGTCGCCCGCGCCACCAACGACCTCTCGCAGGTGCGCCAGATGCTCGGCCCCGGCCTGAGCAACCTGACCAATGCCACGGTCGCGCTGGTCGTCACCGGCATCGCGATGGTCACGATTGACCCGCTGCTGACGCTCTACTCGCTGACTGTCATGCCGCTCATCACGCTGCTCTTCGTCTTCGTCAGCGGCGGCATCCGGCGACGCTATCGGCTCGTGCAGGATCAGTTTGGCGAGGTGTCGGCGCGCGCGCAGGAGAACTTCTCTGGCATTCGCGTCGTCAAGGCGTATGCGCAGGAAGACGCCGAGCTGGACGCTTTCAACGAGGTCAACGCCGAGTATGTGCGGCGCGCCATCTCGTTCGCGCGGCTCAACTCGCTGCTCTGGCCGACGATGTACTTCATCTCTGGGCTGGCCATCGTCATTCTGCTGTGGCGCGGCGGCGTGGATGTCATCAGCGGGCGCATCACACTGGGGCGGCTGGTGCGCTTCAATACCTATCTGGCGCTGCTGACCTGGCCGCTGATCTCGCTGGGCTGGATGGTGAATCTCGTCCAGCAGGGAACCGCCTCGCTCAGCCGCATCAACGAGGTGATGGACGCGCCGCCCGCCATCCGCGACGACGAGCGCACGCAGGCCGATGCGCTGCCGACGCGCGGCGAGGTGGAGTTCCGCCATGTGGGGCTGCGCTATGGCGAGCACGAGGCGCTCAGCGACATCAACATCCATGTGCCCGCTGGCTCATCGCTGGCCATCGTCGGGCCGACCGGCGCGGGCAAATCGTCGCTGGTAAATCTGCTGGCGCGCGTCTACGACGTGACGAGCGGCGCCGTACTGATCGACGGTCACGACGTGCGCGAGATTCCGCTGGTGGAGCTGCGCCGCACCCTGGGCTATGTGCCACAGGAGAACTTCCTCTTCTCGCTCTCCATTCGCGAGAATGTGGGGTTCGGCGCGCCCAGTCTGACCGAGCCAGAGATGCTGGCCGCGCTGGAGATCTCGCAACTCGCCAAAGATGTCGGCGACTTCCCGTCGGGCGTCGAGACGATGATCGGCGAGCGCGGCGTGACGCTCTCAGGCGGGCAGAAGCAGCGCGCGGGCATCGCGCGGGCGGTGGCCAAAGACCCGCTGATCCTGATTCTGGATGACTCGCTCTCCAGCGTGGACACCCACACCGAGGCGGCCATCCTCAGCGGGCTACATGGCGTGATGGCCGACCGCACATCCATCGTCATCGCGCACCGCATCTCAACCATCAAGAACCTCGACCAGATTGTCGTGCTGGACGATGGGCGCATCACGGAGCGTGGCACGCACCTGGAGCTGCTGGCGCTCGGCGGCCTCTACGCCGACATGTATCGCCGGCAGTTGCTGGCAGAGGAGTTGGCGGGCGACGACGAGCCACCAGAACTATTGGACGACCACGAGCTTGATGTGCGCGCGACTGACGCGCTCCAACAGGAGGAAGCGTAGAGCATGGCGCAGTCATTCTTTCAGGAAGACGAGATTCTGGGCAAAGCCTACGATGCGCGCCTGGCGCGGCGGCTGTGGGGCTACGTCAAGCCCTACCACAAGCTCGTGCTGGCGACCGTGGCTGTGGCGCTGCTGATGGTGGGCGACGACCTGCTGGGGCCATATATCACGCAGGTGGCCATCGACCGCTATATCGACCCTACGCAC
>DATBTW010000211.1:0-13532 GCA_036559055.1 Ktedonobacterales bacterium | reverse complement strand
ATTTCCTCCTGGCGACGGCCCTGGCGAAAGCCCCCTGGCGTCTGCTGGCGTGTACTGGAGGCGAGCATGTGGAACCGGCTCCGCAGCATGTGGACAGTGCCGGATCTGCGCAAGAAGATCCTGTTTACACTGGCTATGCTGCTGGTGTTCCGCGTCATGGCCTATGTGCCTGTGCCGGGCATTGACCCCACGAACCTGAGCAACATCATCAATAAGAACAGCAATCTGCAGCAGTTCTATGGCCTGCTCGATGCGTTCTCTGGTGGCTCCTTCAAGAATTTCTCGGTCGTGGCGCTGGGCGTCTACCCCTACATCACCGCCAGCATCGTCGTGCAACTCCTCCAGGGTATCATCCCACGGCTGGGCGAGTTGAGCCGCGAGGGTGAGGCAGGCCAGAACCGCCTCTCGCAGATCACGCGCTACATCACCGTGCCGCTGGCGCTGCTCCAGGCGTTCAGCCAGATGGCGATCCTGGTGCAACTGGGCGCCGTGAATCAGAGCCAGTTCAACCTCCTCAACGGCCCGACGCTGGTGCCGACGCTGGCCACGATGGTCACGCTGACCGCTGGTACGATGTTCCTCGTCTGGATCGGCGAACTGATCACCGAGAATGGCGTGGGCAACGGCATCT
This sequence comes from Ktedonobacterales bacterium, assembly GCA_036559055.1. Classification (GTDB taxonomy): domain Bacteria; phylum Chloroflexota; class Ktedonobacteria; order Ktedonobacterales; family JADMIN01; genus JAKAIY01. The sequence goes on along the minus strand of DATBTW010000211.1, from coordinate 12,901 downwards.
CGCTCATCATCTTCGCCAATATCGTCGCGAGTCTGCCGCAGACGATTGGCTCGGCGCTGGTCAGCACCAGCGGCACGGGCGCTGGCATCGGCAACGGCGGCCTGCTGACGATTGGCTTCACCATCGCGCTGGCGTTGGCGATGACCTACGCGATGGTCATCGTCTACATGGCCCAGCGGCGTGTCAGCGTGCGCTACCCGACCAAGCGCAGCTTCTTCTCGGGCTATCGTGCCAGCGAAGATACGACCTACATCCCCTTGCAGGTCAACAGCGCGGGCATGATCCCGCTGATCTTCGCCAGCTCGATCCTGCTCTTACCCGTCGTCATCGCCAATTTCGTCGCCTACAGTACGAACAAGACCATCTCGAACTTCTTCAGCGGGGTGCGGATCTGGCTGGATAGCTCGAACTGGTATTACTGGGTGATCTACGGCGTGCTGGTCTTTGCCTTCACCTACTTCTACGCCATCGTAATCTGGCAGCAGCAGAACACGGCGGAGAACTTACAGAAGCAGGGCGCCTTTATTCCAGGCATCCGCCCGGGGCCGAGCACCGAGGAGCATCTGTACAACATCCTCAAGCGCATCACGCTGGGTGGCGCGATCTTCCTGGGCATCGTCTCAATCGCCCCGGCGCTGCTCAGCACCAACCAGAGCAGTCAGGTCATCCAGGCGGCTTCCCTGCTGATCGTGGTGGGCGTCGTGCTCGACACTGTCAAGCAGATCGAGGCGCAGATGGTCATGCGCAACTACTCAGGCTTCCTGAGCTAGCACGCGGCCCCTCCCCAACCCCTCCCCCGCTGAAGCGGGGGAGGGGCTTTTTGTGCTGCTTCGGGCCTGGCGGCGCTGGGCTGGCTGGCGATTGAAATCGCGCCTGGGTGGCCCTGCGGGCCGCGAAGCTCGGCTTCGCCTGCCGCCTGCGCGGACTGGGCCGCGCCGCGGCTCCCCTCTCCCGCCGAGGCGGGGGAGGGGTTGGGGGTGGGGGCTGCGCTTACTCGGCATATCACCCTATCTACCGCGCCCTGCTTCGGCGTAAAATTGTGTGTGCATGCGCTGAAGCAACCGCAGCCAGCGGTGGCTGCGAAGAGACTCCGCCACACTGTCGTGGCGGGATGCGCGTTCGACGCTCTGATTTGGCGTCGGGCGCACAACGAGGAGTTTTGCGTGAACATCATCATGATCGGCGCTCAGGGGAGCGGCAAAGGCACACAGGCGGAGGCGCTGGAGCGCGCGAAGGGATTGCAGCCCTGCGCAAGTGGCGATCTGCTGCGCGACCACATCGCCCGTGGCACGCCACTGGGCCAGGAGGCGCAGCCCTATTACGAGCGCGGCGACCTCGTGCCTGATGGCCTGGTCATTCAGATGATTCTCGATTTCATCCACCAGCATGGCTCGCACGGTATCACGCTGGATGGCTTTCCCCGCACCACGCCGCAGGCCGACGCGCTCGACGACGCCCTGCGGCAGATGGGGCAGCGCATCGATCATGTGCTCTACCTGGAGGCGCCGCGCGCCCTGCTGCTCGACCGCCTCAGCGGTCGCTATATCTGCCGCGCGCATGGTCATGTCTGGAATATCAAGACCAGGCCACCGAAAGAGCACGGCATATGCGATTATGATGGCAGCGAGTTGTATCAGCGATCCGACGACACCCCTGAGAGGATCGCCCATCGGCTCGACATCTTTTTCAACGACACCATCAAGCTGCTCGACTATTACAGCGCGCAGGGCAAGCTGACGCGCATCGACGCCGCGCAGCCCATCGACGCCGTCACCGCCATCGTGCTGGCGACAGTGCGCGGCTAGCGGCTGGCCTGGCGCGAGATCAGCGCGATCTGAGCGCGCAGCGGTCGGCGTGAGGCGCGGGAAGGCAAGCATGACCATTCACTATCGCAGCAAAACGGAGATCGAGAGCATTCGCCAGGCCGGCCAGGTCGTCATGGAGATCCTGGAGATGTTGCGCGCGGCCACGCGGCCCGGCGTCACCACCGGCGAGCTGGATGCGCTGGCCGTGCGCGAGTTGGCGCGCCGTGGCGCGACCTCGAACTTCAAGGGCTATTCTCCCGCCAAAGGCACGCCGCCCTTCTCCGGCGTCATCTGCGCCTCGGTCAACGAGCAGGTGGTGCATGGCATCCCCGGCAAGCGCGCGCTGAAGGAGGGCGACATCATCGCCATCGACTTCGGCGCCATCGTGGACGGCTGGCATGGCGATTCCGCCATCACCGTGCCGGTCGGCCAGGTCTCGCCAGAGGCCGACCGGCTGCTGCGCGTGACGCAGGAGGCGCTGTGGAAGGGCATCGGCGCGGCGCGGTCGGGCGCGCGGGTCTACGACATCACGCGCGCGGTGCAGTCCTATGTGGAGGGGCAGGGTTTCGCGTTGGTGGAGCACTACGGCGGCCATGGCATCGGGCGCGAGTTGCACGAAGACCCATTCATCCCGAATGCGATGGAGCAGGGCATCCCCAACCCGCTGCTGCGGCCGGGCATGGTCGTCTGCATCGAGCCGATGGTCAGCGTGGGATCGCCGCGCACGCGCACACTGGGCGACAAGTGGACCGTCTCGACGGTCGATAACAGCCTCTCGGCGCATTTCGAGCATACCCTGGCCATTACCAGCGGCGAGCCGCTCGTGCTGACGAGCCTGGCCAGCGCAGGCGTGAGCCGCTAACAGGTCGCGGCGTGATACTATTTATGTAGGCGTCAAGATTGAGCGCATCCGTGGCTGCCAAATTGCGGCGCCTGCGGATGCCGCTCCGTGTTCCAGCCCATTCCTCGATGGATGTCGTTCCGGTGAAGGCCGTCTCGCTACGGCCCGCAGCAGTGCGCCTCAGCGCCAGAGGAGTCGCCTTATGGAACTATCCCTCACCCCGCTCGATTTCTTGCAGCGCGCCCGTCTGCTCTATCCCGACCGCGAGGCGGTGGTGGATGGTGATCTGCGGCTGACCTACAGCCAGTTCGCTGACCGCTGCGACCGCTGGTCCGCCGTCTTGCAGCAGCGGCTGGGCGTCAAGGGCGGTGATCGCGTCGCGTACATCGCGCCGAACACCCATGCGCAGTTGGAGAGCTTCTACGCCGTTCCACAGCTCGCGGCGACCCTCGTGCCGATCAACTATCGCCTCACGTCCGATGACTTCGCCTACATCGTCAACCACTCCGGCTCGACCATCGTCTGCGCGCACAGCGACCAACTCGACGCGGTAGATAGTATCCGCTCGCAGATCCCCAACGTACGGCACTATGTGGCGCTGGAGGGCGCGCGCGATGGCTGGCTCGACTACGAGGCGCTACTGGCGAATGCGTCGCCCGCCTTCACCCAGCCGGACATTCCGGAGAGTGGCCTGCTGACGATCAACTACACCAGCGGCACTACCTCGCGCCCCAAGGGCGTGATGATTACCCATCGCAACGCCTACATGAACACCGTTGGCACACTGATCCACGCGCACATGTCGCCAGCAGACGTGTACCTGTGGACGCTGCCGATGTTCCACGCCAATGGATGGACCTTCACCTGGACGGTCACGGCGGCGGGCGCCAGGCACATCTGCCTGCGCAAGATCGATCCGGCGACCATCTTCGATACCATCAACGATGAGGGCGTGACGATGCTCTGCGCGGCTCCGACCGTGCTCATCAGCATCGCGGGCGCGCCAGCGGAAGCGCGAGCCAAGGCACGGCCTGGCGTGCGCATCCTGACGGCGGGCGCGCCCCCAGCGGCGGCTACCATCGAGCGCATCGAGGGCGAGCTTGGCTGGGAGATCACGCAGGTCTATGGCCTGACCGAGACCGCGCCGTTCATCACCATCTGCGAGCCGCTGCCTGAGCACGCCAACCTCTCCATGCGCGAGCGCGCCATCCTCAAGGCGCGTCAGGGCGTGCCGCTCTCCACCTCCGGCGAGATCGACGTGGTGGATGAAGAGATGCGCCCCGTGCCGCATGACGGGCAGACCATCGGCGAGATCGTGGCGCGCGGCAATGTCATCATGCGCGGCTACTACAACGATCCCGATGCGACGGCCAAAGCCTTCGCGGGCGGCTGGTTCCACACCGGCGACGCGGCGGTGATCCACCCGGATGGCTACATCGAGATTCGTGACCGCATCAAAGATGTCATCATCAGCGGCGGCGAGAATATCTCCTCCATCGAGGTGGAGGGCGCGCTGCTGCGACATCCCGCCGTGCAGGAGGTGGCCGTGGTCGGCATGCCGGACGCCCAGTGGGGCGAGTCGCCGCACGCCTTCGTGGTAGTCAAGCCGGGCGCCAGCGTCACCGCCGAGGAGCTGAACCAGCACGCCCGCGAGAACCTGGCGCACTTCAAGGCGCCGAAAGAGTACCACTTCGTAGACGAGCTGCCCAAGACGGCGACCGGCAAGATTCAGAAGTACATGCTGCGCGGCGGGCGGGCGGCCATCGCCACGCAGTAGGCAACGGGTGGGTGAACTCGCAACTACGGGCCTGGGCGGGCTGGGTTCCGGCAGTCCGTGCAGGCGGACTTCGCGGCAGCGCGGCCGCCACCCAGGCGCGGTTTCGAGCGCCAGCCAATCGGCGTGATGCGACAATTCACGGAGCTGGAGACATTCCGGCGTGACGCTTGCGGCCTTACGGTCGAGGTGCTATACTTGGAAGTTGGCTGCGCCTATTCGTTTTTGGAGCCACGCAGCCTGCGACGACCGTGAGAACACGGGAAAGGATCTTATGCCCAAGCGTGACGCTATCGAGGTCGAAGGGACCGTTGTCGAGGCGCTGCCCGACGCGAAGTTTCGCGTCGAGCTGGATGGCGGCGACCGCGTGGTGCTGGCCTACCTCTCCGGGAAGGTGAAGCTCAACTTCGTGCGTATCGTGCCGGGAGACCGGGTGCGCGTGGAGCTGTCCGCTTACGATCTCACCCAGGGACGCATCACCTGGCGTAATCGCAACTAGCGCATCAGGCGCGCTGGCGTCTCGTGCGTCTCGTGTGTCGTCGCATTCCAATCGCATTCCGGCTGAAAGTAGCGGCGCTGTAGCGAACTGCGCCTGTCATTCGCTTCTAGGTGATGACAGTGCGGCATGTCCGTCGGGCGTGATCTCATCAGTCTCAACAGAGGTGAGGAGTCTCAAGGTGAAGGTGCGAGCGTCGGTGAAACCACGCTGCGACGGTTGTAGGGTGTTTCGTCGCCACGGCGTGGTGATGGTCATCTGCAGCAAGGATCCCAAGCATAAGCAGCGCCAGGGCTAATGCCACTGGCTCTTCGTTAGCGCGCGTGTCGTCTGATGCGCCTCCTGGGCGCCCTGTCGCTGGCTCATGTCGAGTCGGCCCGGAGCAACCCCAGCGGGCGCCTCAGGCCCATGCGCGCGTTGGCGCGTCTCTGGGTCTGTGGAGAGATGCGTCATCGCGTCGGGAGCGTCGCGTCAGTCGCAATTCACGCGGCGCCCCCCGATCATCCACAGCGAACGACTGAGCCAGCGATGGCGCGCAGGCGACATCTGGCTCAGGGGCTGGCGCGGCTCACTTGATTGAGTGGCCTCGCTGGCCGACACTGGCGACACTTGGGAACGTTTTTGGGACGACACAACGAGGAGGATCTGGCGCATGGCCAGAATCGCCGGGGTAGACATCCCCCGCGAGAAGCGCGTAGAAGTGGCGCTGACCTACATCTTCGGCATCGGGCAGACCACCAGCAAGAAGACGCTGGAAGCCACGCGGGTCAACCCGGACACACGGGTGAAAGACCTGACCGAAGACGAGGTGGTTCGCCTGCGCGAATTTGTAGATCGCACCCTGAAGGTCGAGGGCGATCTGCGCCGCGAAGTGGACATGAACATCAAGCGGCTGATTGAGATCGGCAGCTATCGCGGCATGCGGCACCGCAGGAACCTGCCGGTGCATGGCCAGCGCACGCGCACCAACGCGCGCACCCGTCGCGGCGTCAAGAAGACCGTCGCGGGCAAGAAGAAGGCCACCAAGAAGTAGCCTGTGTTGCCCCCGGACTGTGATGCAAGTTGGCGCGCAGGCGATGCGCGCAGAGGATGGAGTATTCAATGGCGGAGAAGGCCCCCAAGCGGCCTGTCGGGCGACAACGGCGGCGTGAACGCAAATCGGTGCCGCGGGCGCAGGCGCACATTCGCGCCACGTTCAACAACACGCTCGTGACCATCACCGATCCGAACGGCAATGTCGTCGCGTGGAGCAGCGCGGGCGCGTCGAGCTTCAAAGGCTCGCGCAAGAGCACACCCTACGCCGCGCAGATCACGGCGGAGAACGCCGCGCGCAAGGCCATGGAGCACGGCGTCCGGCAGATCGAGGTCTACGTGCGAGGGCCAGGGTCGGGCCGCGAGTCGGCGATACGCGCGCTCTCTACGGTAGGCTTGCAGGTCGTCTCGATCACCGACGTGACCCCAATCCCGCACAACGGCTGCCGTCCACCGAAGCGCCGCCGCGTCTGAGTCGTCTACGTCATCCTGAGGGCTACTGAGGCCATCTGGCCTCGCCCACGGATCATGTGACGCAGCGCGGCTGCCGTGCCGGTATCTCGCGTATCAGACCAAACAGACAACCGAATCGAATCCCGAACCCAACGAAATCCTAACGACGCGCATCACCGCAATGGCTCAACAGCCTCGTCGTGTGTTCGCGTCTCGCAAATGTCCCAGGTATTGCCAGCAGGTAATCCCAGCGCATCGAGTTCGCCGTGGCGCGCACGCTATGATAGCGGCGCCTACGTCCTGGGTGGCTGCGGGGGAAGAGCGACGGAATGGCGCACGACGCGCGCCGCACGCGCCCTGAGCGATTGGCCATGCGCCAACGCTCGTCACGCACGCCAGCGGCGAATCCGCTAGCGCGACCTGCACAGCGCGCTAGCGATTAGCGTCGCCAGCGACCGAATGGCCTGGCGGCGCGTGTGACGCATCCCAACCCTGGCGCTCGATTCCCACTTGCCCGGCTGCGGCTGGCAGGGCAGTGGGGGCCAGCGCCCGGCGCGGCGGTGGCCGTCACGAATGGCGCCCTCCTCTCGGTGAGGAGGCGCGCACAGATCCTTCAGGAGGACGAAGCCAACCTATGGCACGTTATACAGGCCCTGTTTGCCGCATTTGTCGGCGCGAGGGTGAGAAGCTCTATCTCAAGGGTGAAAAGTGCCTCACCAAGTGCACCCTTGACCGCCGCGCTACGAAGCCCGGCCAGCACGGCGCCGCACGCGGACGCAAAGCCTCTGGCTACGCGCTGCAACTGCGCGAGAAGCAGAAGCTGCGCAAGACCTACGGCGTGCTGGAGCGTCAGTTCAAGCGCCACTTCGATGAGGCCGCGCGTCGCCCCGGCAAGACCAGCGACAACCTGATCTATCGCCTCGAAATGCGCATGGACAACATCGTCTATCGCCTCGGCTTTGGCGATTCGCGCGCCCAGGCGCGTCAACTCGTCTCGCATGGCCATTTCCAGTTGAATGGTCACAAGCTGGACATCCCGTCGGCTGTCGTCAAGCCCGGTGATGAGATCACCGTGCGTCCACGCAGCCGCGACATCGAATACTTCAAGACCCGCGCGCTCCTGCTGGCCCAGAAGAGCGTTCCCGCCTGGCTGCGTGTCGACGCGAATGCCCTCAGCGGGCGTGTGCTCGCCGCGCCGACGCCACAGGATCTCGAACTGCCCTTCAACGAACAGCTGGTCATTGAGTACTACCAGCGGTAGGAGGGAAATCCCTTGCTAGAACTTGCTCTTCCTCGTATCACCCCTGTTGATTCAGAAACCAATTACGCCAGCTACGATGTCGAGCCGCTGGAGGCCGGGTACGGCAGAACCCTCGGCAACGCGCTGCGGCGCGTGCTGCTGTCGTCGCTACAGGGCGCGGCCATCACCTCCATCAAGATCGAAGGGGCGCAACACGAATTTCAGGATGTGAAGGACGTGCGCGAGGATGTCACGGACATCGTCCTCAACATCAAGAAGATTCGTCTGAAGTCGTTCTCAGATCGGCCCGTCACCATGCGGATCGAGGTCTCTGGCGAGCGCGTCGTCACCGCGGCGGATATCCAGGCGCCCAGCACGATTGAGATCGTGACACCGGATGTCTACATCTGCACGCTCGACAACGCCGACGCCCACCTCGATATGGAGTTGGTCGTCGAGTCTGGTAAGGGCTACGTTCCCGCTGAGAGCAAAGAGGGCCAGGCCATCGGAGTCATCCCAGTGGATGCCATCTTCTCCCCCGTGCAGAAGGTCAACTACACGGTGGAGAATACGCGCGTTGGGCAGATGACCAACTACGATAAGATCAACCTGCAAATCTGGACGGATGGCTCCATCAATCCCGATGATGCGCTGAAGCAGGCGGCTCAGGTGCTGGTGCAGCACTTCCAGATGATCGCCGACCACAGCGAGCCGACCGTCGAGGCCGAGCCGGGCGTGACCGGCACGCTGCCCCCCGGCGCGACCGCCTACCAGATTCCGCAGCAGGTCTTCGATACACCCATCGAGGAGCTTGACCTCTCGGTGCGCGCCTTCAATTGTCTGAAGCGCAGTGGCATCACCAAGGTGGGCCAGGTGCTGATGATGAGCCAGGATGACCTGCTCGCCGTGCGCAACTTCGGCGAGAAGAGCCTCAATGAGCTGAAGGATACCCTGGTCGCACGCAAGTTCCTGCCTCAGATGGCCAATAACGATCACTCCGGCGCCGCTGACGGCGACCTGGATTTCAATGACTCCGATGAGGAGGATGAGTAGCGTCCATGCGGCATCGCATAGCGGGCAACCGCATCAATATGGGAGAGGCGCAACGACGGGCTGCGATTCGCAACCTGATCGATGGCCTCTATACCTGGGAACACATCACGACCACCGAGGCGCGCGCCAAGGCGATTCGCGGTGAGGCCGAGCGCCTGATCGCCATCGCCATTCGCGGGCACAACGATGCCTGGGCGCATCTGAAGTCGGTCGTGGACGACGACTACACGGCGGAGCAGGTGCTGGCGCTGGCGCGTCGTGGCAAGTTCTCGCTGAGCAGCTCAATCGGCACGAACGAGGAGCGCGCGACCCAGGGCAAGTTCCCCCTGAGCGACGAGGCGCGCAAGTTCAAAGAAGATCGTCTGGCGCGCATGAAGAAAGACCTGACCGACCTGATCAAGGATCCAAAAGAGGCGCAGAAGGCGCTGACCGCCGCCCGTCAGGCGATGGCCATCGAACTGCACGCGCGTCGCACGATCCTGAAGCATCTGCCGCACGAGCGCTCGGTGAAGAAAGTCTTCGAGCAGTTCGTGCCGCGCTTCTCTGGTCGCAATGGTGGCTACACGCGCATCACCAAGATTGGCCGTCGCCAGGGCGATGCCGCCGAGATGGTGCGTCTGGAGCTTGTCTAGCCGTGTCTAGCGTGGGCTTCGCAGGCGCGTGACGGACGCCGTGAACATCGCCGCGCTCGTCGCCTACGATGGGACACGCTACCACGGCTTCCAGCGTCAGTCGGCGCAGCGCGGCCCGACCGTCCAGGGCGAGCTGGAAACGGCCATCGCGCGGCTCACTGGCGAGGCGACGCGGCTGACGGGGGCCGGTCGCACCGATAGCGGTGTGCATGCGACGGGTCAGGTGGTGAACTTCACCGCCGCGACCCGACTCGACGAGTCGGCCTGGCTGCGTGCGCTGAACGCCTGGCTGCCAGATGACATCGCCATCCGGTCAGTACGCTTCGTCGGCGAGGACTTCCACGCCCGGTTGAGCGCGCTGGGCAGGCGCTATCGCTATCGGGTCTTCTGCGATCCCGTGCGGACGCCGCTGCGCGAGCGCTACGCCTGGCGGTCGCCCCGGCGGCTGGATGTGATGGCGATGGATGCAGCGGCGCAGCTACTGCTGGGCGAGCATGATTTCGGCGCGTTCGGCTCCAGCCCGTGGGATCAGCACGGCGCGGCGGAACATCGCCACACCGTGCGGCGGATGTCGCAGGCGCGCTGCCTGTGGCTCCCGCAGCGGCTCACAGCGGATGATGATCCGCTGGCGGGCGAGGCGGGCGAGTCTGACGAGATCGCGTTCGACTTCGCGGCGAACGGCTTCCTGACGGGCATGGCGCGTCGGTTAGTCGGCACGCTGACTCTGATTGGCGCAGGGCGCATCAGCGTCGCGGAGTTCGCGGATATCCTCGACTCGCGCGACAAAGCGCGCGCCGGGCCATCGGCGCCGCCGCAGGGCCTCTGCCTGACCAGGGTAGAGTATCCAGCGGGCATGGTACACTGGTGAGACGCACAACAGAACACGAGATAGACAGGCGACACGCGGCAGGCCAGCCCAGCCGTGACCACTGAGCGCATGCTCACACTGTGGGAGGACGCCGAAGCGCGCCCGAAACACGAGGGAGTTAGACGAGCGATGAACCCCAATCCGAGAACCTACAGCGCCACGGCTGACGAACTCAGCCCGCGCTGGTATGTGATCGACGCCAAAGACCGCGTGCTGGGTCGCCTGGCGAGCGACGCCGCGCAGATCTTGCGCGGCAAGTGGAAGCCGACCTTCACCCCGCACATGCTCTGTGGTGACTACGTGATCGTCATCAACGCGGCGAAGGTGGATGTGACGCGCAACCGCCGCGAGCTGAAAGTCTACTTCCGCCACTCGCAGTACCCCGGCGGCGGCAAGTCCGAGACGCTGCGCCAGGCGCTGGAGCGCCACCCGGAGCGTGTGATCGAGCGGGCGGTGCGGGGCATGCTGCCGCGCAATCGGCTGGGCGATGATATGATGGGCCGCCTGAAGGTCTACCCCGGCGAGCGACATCCGCATGGGGCGCAGCAGCCCACGGTGTGGGCGCACCCGACGGCGGAGAGCGTGCTGGCGGAGCAGGCTGAGCAGGAGCAGAAGGCGAACAGCGCGCAGGCCTGAGCGCCGCGCAGCGAAGTACGGCGCTGTGATGGCGCTCTGGAGGATCTGACGTGGCAGAGAAGTTGCCCTATTTCTATGGCACGGGTCGGCGCAAGACGGCGGTCGCGCGCGTGCGCCTCTACCCGAATGGCACTGGCCGCATCATGGTGAACAACCACCCGGCGGAAGAGTATTTTGGCCGCGACACGCTGGTGATGGCCGTGCGCAGCCCGCTGCGCCATGTGGAGGCGGGCGCCTACGACGTGCATGTGCGCGTGGTGGGCGGCGGCGTCGCTGGCCAGGCGGGCGCGGCGCTGCACGGCATCGCGCGGGCGCTGATCCGCGCCGACGAGGGATTTCGTCCGGCGCTGCGCAAGGGCGGTTACCTCACGCGCGACCCGCGCATGAAGGAACGCAAGAAGTACGGCCTGAAGCGCGCCCGTAAGGCTCCGCAGTACACCAAGCGCTAATCCTCGGCTCGGCGACACGCCTTGCCGCTGCGTGTGAGCGGTGAGCGGGGATTCTCTCTCGCCTCGCGGGAGAAGAAGCTATGGACGAAGGTCCCCACTCACGAACGCCCCGCGCTGACCAGATGATGGTCAGCGCGGGGCGTATCGCGTGGCCAGTCCATCATATGGATCGCGCGGAGCAGGCTACCCGGGCGCCTGGCTGGATTCGCGACTACTGGAGCAGAGGCGTTACCTCCGCCTGGCTGGCTCCGACCTCCTGCCAGAACGTGTCGAGGGCGCGTGCGGTCTCATCGAGCCGCTCGAACTGCGGCAAGCCCTTGCTCGGAGTCAGGCGAATCGCCTGCCAGCGCGGGTTGCGCGCCAGCACATCGGGCAGCGCATCGAAGCGAACGAACGCGTCCTGGTCGTACAGCGCGAGCACTGGCATCGACAGTCGCTCGTAGACCGCCTCGCGGATGTCAGGTGAGAACAACTGGCCGCTCAGGAAGGCCAACGGCGCGAAGCGGGCGCCGGGCTGATGGGCGGTGGCATAGGCGTAGGCGACCAGTCCACGATCGGGCGCGCCGACGAAGCTCCGCTGCAGGAAGTAGCGAATGCTTAGCCGACTGGCCACCAGATCGTAGAACGCCTGGCTCCAGAGCGGGTAGCGTAAGAGCCGATAGAACGCGCCGCCGTATGGGCTGGCGCCCGCGCGCTCCGAGCGATTCCTTTGCGCGCGATCAGTCAGACCGGTCGGCGAGATGAGTGTCAGCGAGCGCACCCACTCGCGCTGCCGCAAAGCGGCGCGCGCGGCGAACTCACTGCCGAGCGAGAGCGCCACGACATCGGCGGCCTCGCGCTCAGCGCCCAGCTCGCGAAGAAGATCGAGCAGCGCGGCCGTATACACTTCCGGAGTATAGGCTCGGTCGGAACGCTCGGAGGATCCAAAGCCTGGCAGGTCGAGAGCGTACACCGGGCGCTGGCCCCGATAGCGCTCGAAGAGTGGACGCATTTCATAGGCGGACGCGGCGGCATTGATGCTGTGGACCAGCAGCAGCGGTCGACCAGAAGCATGGTCACTGGCATAATAACTGAGTTCGCCAGCCACGGCGCTGCGCAACTGGCGTCGCTCGGCCTCAATGGCTGGAGCAAATGGACGAGCATGGTCAATCGCCACCGCGCTGTAGGCGATACCGGCGGCGAGCGACGCGGTCACGGACGCCGCTGTGATGCCGCTTGCCTGGATCCAGGGAACCTTTGGTCGAGGCATTGGGATCTCCTTCCATCTCGCCGGGTGGCGGGCTCTCGTGCAACACGGCGCGCTGCCCGGCGGTTCTGGCGCCTGCCTTCTGGCGCTCGATGCAGATTATAGGCGGATGCCTCACACGCCAGTCACGCTCCCGAGCGCAATCCTTACATACGCATCACACAATTGTACTCGCCGCCTTGCTATTCTGGACGAGGAGGCGAAGAAGCTTCGCCTATGCGAGGGGCGTCTTGCGTGTTTGTGCCATCATGGAGATCGTGTAGAATGTGAGCATGCAGCTCTGTCGCAGTGAGATAGAGCCATAGGAGGCAGGGCGTATGATGGATGATCCACTCGACCAGCCAGCGCGAGCGCCAGAGGCGCCGGGCGAGGTCGC